>DASWNR010000043.1:0-24822 GCA_036399155.1 Pyrinomonadaceae bacterium | reverse complement strand
TGTAGTCGATACAAAACCCGCCCCCGCTTTTCTCACCCCTGTTTCGTAACGCCCGGCCTAAACCTCTACCACCTCGGCCTGCGTCTCGGCGTCGAGCAGCGAGGCGCTCGTCACCTTGTCCAGCCCGTCGGTCTTCATCAGGCGGACGCCCTGCGCCGAGCGGCCGGTCTTGCGTATCTCGCCGGCCTCGATGCGGATGAGCTTGCCGTTCTTGGTGATGATCATCACCTCCGACTCCTCGTCCACGGGGAAGACGGCGACGACCTTGCCGGTCTTGTCGGTCGTCTTCATGTTGATGACGCCCTTGCCGCCGCGCGACTGGAGCCGGTAGGTCGTGATCATCGTCTGCTTGCCGAAGCCGCACTCGGAGATCGAGAGCATCTTCTCGTTGTCTTCGGCCGAGACGGGCGAGACCGAGACGACGTAGTCGCCCTTGCGCAAATCTATCCCGCGCACGCCGCGCGCCGTCCGCCCCATCGGGCGCACGTCCGACTCGTCGAAGCGGATGGCGAGGCCGTCGTGCGTGGCGATGAAGATGCGCTTCGTGCCGTCGGTCAGCATCACGTCGAGCAGCTCGTCGCCGTCGTCCACGTTGACGGCGTTGATGCCGTTCGAGCGGATGTTGCGGAACTCCGACAGCTCCGTCTTCTTGATGACGCCCTTGCGCGTGACCATCACGACGTACTTGCCCTCGGCGAACTCGCGCACGGGGATGACGCCCGCCAGCTTCCTCACCGACGGGATGTTGATGAGGTTGACGACCGCCTTGCCGCGCGCCGAGGGCAGGGCGTCGGGTATCTCGTGAACCTTCAGCTTGAAGACCTGCCCGTCGTCGGTGAAGATCATCAGGTACGAGTGGGTCGAGGCGATGAAGAGGTGCTCGACCCAGTCCTCGTTCTTCCCCGTCGAGGCGCCCGAGCGCCCCTTGCCTCCGCGCCCCTGCCGCTGGTAGGTCGAGACGGCCGTGCGCTTGACGTAGCCGTTCTTCGTGACCGTGATGGCCACGTCCTCGTCGGCGATCATGTCCTCGATGGATAGCTCGACGCCCTCGTCGATGATCTGCGTGCGGCGCGCGTCGCCGAAGTCGCGCTTCACGTCCTCAAGCTCCTTGACGATGACGCGGCGCAGGCTGGCCTCGTTGGAGAGGATGTCTTCCAGCTCGGCGATGAGCCGGATGATTCCCTCGTACTCGTCGATGATCTTCTGGCGTTCGAGCGCGGAGAGCCGCCGCAGTTGCAGGTCGAGGATGGCCTGCGCCTGCGCCTCGGAGAACGCCAGCCGGCGAACGACCTTCTGAACTTCCTTCAGGATGCGCTCGTGCGGCTGGTCGCTCAGGCCGGACGGGATTCCCTTCCACTTGCCCACCCGCGCCGCCGTGATGGTGTCGGTGTTGCCCGTGAGCCACGCGCGCGCCTCGTCCACCGACCCGGCGTTGCGGATGAGCACGATGATGTAGTCGAGCGCGTCGATGGCCTTGCTCAGGCCCTCCAAAATGTGCGCGCGCGCGCGCGCCTTGCGGAGGTCGTACTCGGTGCGGCGGCGCACCACCTCGCGGCGGAACTCGATGAAGTAGTCGAGCATCTGCCTCAAGGTCAGCACGCGCGGCTGCCCCTGCACGATGGCGAGGTTGATGACGCCGAACGTGGACTGCATCGGCGTCAGCTTGTAGAGCTTGTTGAGGACGATCTGCGGGATGGCGTCGCGCTTCAGCTCGACGACGACCCGCATGCCGTCGCGGCTCGACTCGTCGCGCAGGTCGGAGATGCCGTCGATCTTCTTCTCGTTGACCAGCTCGGCGATGCGCTCGATGAGCCGCGCCTTGTTCACCTGGTACGGGATTTCGGTGATGATGATGGCGTCGCGCTCGGTCGTGCCGCGCCCGATGCGGTCTATCCCCGCGCGCGCGCGCATCTGGATGATGCCGCGCCCCGTCGTGTAGGCCGAACGGATGCCCTCGCGACCGTAGATGAAGCCGCCCGTCGGGAAGTCGGGGCCGGAGACGAGCGAGAGCAGCTCGGCCTCCTTCATGTTCGGCTTCTTCAGGAGCGCGATGGTCGCCTCGACGACCTCCGTGAGGTTGTGCGGCGGAATCTTCGTCGCCATGCCGACGGCGATCCCCTCCGAGCCGTTGAGCAGCAGGTTCGGCACGCGCGTCGGCATGACCGCGGGCTCGCTCAGCGACTCGTCGTAGTTGGGGTTGAAGTTGACGGTCTCCTTCTCGATGTCGGCGAGCACCTCGGCGGCGATCTTCGACATGCGCGCCTCGGTGTAGCGCATGGCGGCCGCCGAGTCGCCGTCGACCGAGCCGAAGTTGCCCTGACCGTCCACGAGCGGGTAGCGCATCGAGAAGTCCTGCGCCAGGCGGACGATGGTGTCGTAGACGGCCGTGTCGCCGTGCGGGTGGTACTTGCCGATCACGTCGCCGACGATGCGCGCCGACTTCTTATAAGGCTTGTTATACTGGTTGCCGAGTTCGTGCATCGCCCAGAGCACGCGCCGGTGGACGGGCTTGAACCCGTCGCGCACGTCCGGCAGCGCGCGCCCGATGATGACCGACATGGCGTAGTCGAGATACGAGCGGCGCATCTCGTCTTCGATGTTGACGTAGTTGCGTTCAAAAGTTTCCATCTAATAAACCTTTCCGGTACAATTTGCCGCGCCCGCGCCGGTCGCCCTGACTCCCCGAGTCGCGGGACGCCGCCGAGCGCCTTTCCGCCTTCCAAGAGACAGCCGAACGAGCGCCCCATACGGCGCAGGAATCCGCCCGCGGGGGCGAGAATTTCGGGCTGTCGGGCGGTACTTTCCGGTGCGGAAAAAGGCGTTCAGAAAGTACGACGTATTGTAGCCCGAAAGGGGCGTTTTGGCAACCCCCGCGGCGGGCTCAAACCCCTGTAAAATCAACGATTTTACCCCGCCCGGAGGGTGCGAAGCGGGGGCGCCGCCGGGGGCAGCATTCCGGGGCCCGCCGCCGGCGGAAAACCGGCCCGAAAAGTGATCGAAAAGGACGACAAATCGAAGCGCATGCGCGAGCGCATCAAGCTGGCGCTGCCCGTCCGCGTGCACTGCCGGGAGACGGTCGAGCACGAGTGGGACGAGATGTCGCGCCTCGTCGACGTGACGCCCTTCGGCGCGCGTTTCGCGCTCACGCACCCGACCGAGCGCGGGCGGCTGCTGCACCTGACGCTGCCCATGCCGCGCCAGCTCCGCTGCTTCGACCACATAGAGGATCAGTACCGCGTCTGGGCGCTCGTCTGCCGCGTCAGCACGAGCCCGGAGTTCGGCGCGGGCGGCGGGGACATACGCTTCGAGGTGGGGGTGGCCTTCACGGGGAAGCGCCCCCCGGCGAGCTACGGGAAGGATCCGTCCACGCTCTACGAGGTTGAATCGGTCTCGGCCGAGGACAACATGTGGAAGGTGCGCGAGGTGGAGCGGGCGGGGGTCAGCTCGCGCTCCGAGCAGACGCGCCTCCAGATGGCGCTGAGCGTCCGGCTGGAGGTCTTCGACACGGAGGGGCGCGTGACGGCCAGCGAGCAGACGGTGACGGAGAACATCAGCCCGCGCGGCGCGGCCGTCTGGACGACGCTCAAGGTCGAGCGCGGGCGGTTCGTGCGCCTGACCAGCACGGAGACGGGGCTCTCGGTCGTCGCCGCCGTGCGTGCCGCGCGCACGGGCGCCGACGGCATCCCGCGCCTCCACCTCGAATTCATCGACAGGCGTTGGCCGCTGGAGGGGATAGAATGAGGAGGCGGAAGTGAAGTCCAGGGTCACGTTCCCCCGCGAGGTGCTGCTCGTCGAGGTCGAGCGCTGGTGCGGCGACCACGCGTGCAACGCGCGGACGCGCCTGTCGCTGACGAAGGAGGAGGCGCGCGCCTACACCGGCTTCGAGTGCGGGCGCTGCGAGCGCTGGAACGACGACGCGCTCGCCGAGCGCGACATCCCCGAGTGGTGGGAGGGGCTGAGGGTCGCCTCGCTCGAAGGCTTGAGGCCGCGCCGGGCGGCGGGCTCGTCCGCGGGGGACGAGCCGGGCGAGGTCGTCGGACGGATGAGCGACGCGTGGAAGGAATTGGGCGAAGCCGGCGCGTCCGGAGACGCGGAGGCGGAGGGCGGGGACAGGTCTTGAGCCGGGCGGCGGACACGGACGGCGGGGAGGGTCGCGCGAGGGCGGAGCCGCGCGCGCCGCGCAGCGCGCCGGAGTGGATGATCGACGCGCTGCGCCCGGCGGTGCTGGGCCTCTCTCGCGCGCTGTGGCGCATACGCTTCGACGGCGTCGAGCAGTTGCCGGCGGAGGGCGGGCTCATCATCGCCGCCAACCACCAGAGCTACTTCGACCCCTTCTGGGTCGGCTCGCGCGTGCGGAGGCCCGTCCGCTTCCTCGCCTGGGACGAGGCGCTGAAGTGGCCTCTGGTGGGGAGAATGATGGAGATGCTCGGCGCGTGGCCCATCGTCCTCGACCGCGGCAGCCCGACGGCCTACCGGCGCTCGATGCAGTGGCTGCGCTCGGGCGGCGCGTTGATGATCTTCCCGGAGGGCGAGCGCGCCTTCGCCGACGGCGAGGTCGGGCGCTTCAAGGCGGGCGCCGTCCGGCTCGCGCTCGAAGCCGACGTGCCCATCCTCCCCGTGACCATCAGCGGCGGCGAACGCGTCTGGCCGCGCGGCCAGACCGTCCCGCGCACGGGGCGCGTCCACATCATCTTCCACCCCGCCCGCCGCCCCGTCTGCCTGCCCGGCGAAGAGCCGCGCCATTGCGTCAGACGCGAGACCGAAGCCCTCGCCGCCGTCATCAAGTCGGCGCTTTAACAGTAGACAGTAGACGGTAGACGGTAGAAAAACTTAAGGCGGCGCGTCCCGGTTGATGACTGAGACGCGCCGCCGGTTTCTTAGCTACTGACTACCGACTACTGACTACTGTCTACTCTCCCTCCTTCTCCCGCGCCGCCATGACCTTGCCGATGAAGGCGCCGGCCTCGTCGCCGTAGGGCTTGCTGAAGGTCGAGGGCCAGTTGGCCTGGTCTGCGTAGAGCTTGCGAAGGTTCTCGCGGATGCCGGGGTCGCCGCCGGTGAACTCTTCGACGAGCCCCTGCCAGCGCGCGGCGAGCGCCCGCGCCCTCTCGCTCGCGGGGTCTAAGCCCTCGGCGACCGCCGCCTCGACCTCGCCGAGGAGTCTCTGCCACTCGCGCCGCCCGCGCTCCAACACCTCGGGCGTGCCGCGCCGCGCGAGGTCGGCGAGCTGCTCCTCCGTGTAATACTTCTTCATCCACTCGTTGTCGTGCTGCATGGTTATCACCTCCACTATTTTTTTAAACGCGTCCCAGTCGGGCTCTCCGCCGCGGACGGCCGCGCGCTCGGCCTCCTCGACCGCGCGCAGCGCCATGTCGAGCTGCCGGCGCTTCTCCGAGAGCGCCCCGCGCTGGAGCCTGAGCGTCTCGCCGAGGTCGAGCGAGCGCCGCGCCAGCAATGCCCTGATCTCTTCGAGCGGCAGCCCGATGAACTTCAGCGTCAGAATCTGTTGCAGCCGCGCGAACTCGCGCGCGCCGTACAGACGATAGCCCGCGCCCGTCCTCACACTCGGCCGCAGCAGCCCCGTGCGGTCGTAATGGTGCAGCGTCCGCACCGTCACCCCCGCCAGCGCCGCGAACTCGCTCGCCCGGTATAATCTCTCCCCCTCTCGCCCCAAACCCGCCCACCTCCTCACACGCGCATCCTAGTCCCTCACGTAACGTCAGGGTCAAGCACTTTTTAGAAATTAATTCTGAATGAAGAGGACGCGTCCTCGGAGCGTCGAGAGGCGGGCGGAGTGAGTCTTTTCGACTTTCTAACGGAGCGGGAGGAATCTGACCTGGCCTTCCCACTCTCCTTCGAGGCTGCACTCGGCGAGGAGCAGGATGTCTTCAATCGCACGGGCGATGGGAACCTGCTGGCTGACTTCAAAGACTCCGGGCATGACGAGCCCGGCGGCGACGCGCTCGTCAACGTACCGCTTCATCGTCGTCACGTCGTGCGTGAGCAACACCCGCCCTTCCAGCGCGGCCCACGCGAGTACTTCCGCGTCCCCACGGCCTTTAAGTTGCGCGTCCTGCACCCGAACGATGTCCAGCGCGGGGCTGCGGCGGAGAAGGCCGCGAAGAATTCGGTTGTTGAAATCCTCGTCGGTTGCCAAGCGCACCATCATTCACTCACCTACTTCTGTTCAGGCGCTCAATCCTCTCAAGTTTAGAAATCGCCGATTACAGCTCTGTAGAAACGCAGTAAAGAAAAACGCTACCGGGTCGCCGGTAGCGTTCTAGCAAATCAAGTAACTTTCTGTCACGTGGGTATTATCGGCTATAAGCTAATACCCACGGGTATTAGCTGAATTTACAAATTACCCATTCGTAAATTCATAAAGCGGAAATCCCACGAGGGATGCGGCCTCGTTAATGCCCTCCCGAATGTGCCGTCTGTTTTCAGAGTTCGGATAATAATGGTTGCTGATTTTATTGATTGACCATTCTTGTACCCTGTAGCGGACTAACCACTCAAAAGGAAGTTCTGGTTTGCGGCTATGCTTCAGTGGAGGGACTTCTACATACCCATGCAGCGGGGCCGCCTGCTCTATCTGATCACAGTAAGATTTTAGCGCCGTTTCAAACGCTGCTCTAATAAAGTCCTCATACTCCTTCCGTGTTCGATAGATGGTCAGTTGCCACCCTTGATGCTCAAAGGTAAATCTATCTTCACCGGGTATCGGGCGAACGACATACCCGCTAGCATGAATCATTAGCGACCAAGAAAGTTCAGAGGCGTGCTCGGGGTCGTGCGCCCAATCCAAGAGCGTGTCAAACGCCGCTTTCAGGCACCAATCCTCGTTTAGCTTCCACTGTTCTCCCCACGCCCACAGTTTCCTTCGGAACCAAAGGAACGGGGCATTGCTATGTAGATGCCAGCGGTCGGATGCCAGGATAGCCCAAGTGTTGACGAGAGTACGCGCGTCTATATTCGTGGCATCTAGGCCGGCGCCATGAAAAAAACGCACCGGCTCTCGGCTTAAATCTTCCAAGACCTTAGGCTCGCATCTTCTGACTGTCTCCAAGAAGAAAGCTCGCCGTCTGTTTTGTGAAATGTCGCCGCGGCTAGGCTCATAGGCAGCGGTGCGACCCCTTCGGGGTACTCTGTCAGGATTGCCGGTATCCATTGATTTACAGCCCTAAGGATGAGGTGCTACCGATTAGCCGGTTTTTGCCTACGCGCCAATAGACGTTCTCGTAGTCCATGAGGGTCGAATCTCGCCTCAACCTCATTCTGTAGTTCCTTGCGCTCTACTATTCTTTGCGCGAGGTACTGTTCGATCTCGGCGCGATTCTGTAGGTAATAGCTGACGACGGCGTAAATGGCAGCAAGGTTGAGCGTCGGGAAGTCCTGCGCGATCTCTTCCGGCGTCGCGCCTTCGTTGAAGGCATAAATGACCGAGTCGAGCGGGACGCGGGTGCCAGCAACGCGCAGGACTCCTGCTTCGTCCGCTGATAGTGGCACTGTGGTTATAGTCTGACCCATCGCCAAAAAGTATAGCCCAAACGGGTAAAGCTTGATACCAAAATAAGCGCCCTCAGGTCGTCAGGCGGCGGTAGATGGCGGGCATGCGTTCGGGGAGCGAGAGCACGTCGTCGATGATGGTGTAGCCGACTTCGCCGTAGAGGTCGCGGAGTTCGGCCTCGCTGTCGCGGTCGATGGTGACGCAGAAGGGGGTGATGCCGTCGAGGCGCGCCTGCCTTAAAGCCTCGCGCGTGTCCTCGCGTGCGTAGCGCGCGTCGCCGTAGTCGTGGTCGTAGGGGCGGCCGTCGGAGAGGACGATGAGCAGGCGCGTGCGCGCCTCCTGCCGGCGGAGCTTGGCCGCCGCGTGGCGGACGGCCGCGCCGAGCCGCGTGTTGTTCTGGTAGTTGATGCCGCCGATGCGCTGCTCGACCTCGCCGGCGTAGGGCTCGTCGAAGTCTTTGACGACGTAAAACTTCACGTTGCGCCGGCCCTCGCTCGTGAAGCCGTAGATGCTGTAGGGGTCGCCGACGGCCTCCAGCGCCTCGCTCATCAGGACGAGCCCCTCCTTCTCGACCTCGATGATGCGGCGGCCCGGGTGCGTGTAGGGCTGCAAGGGGTGCCGGCCGATGGTGCGCGCCGTGGACGACGACTGGTCGAGCAGGAACGAGACGGCCACGTCGCGCTCGCGCCGCAGACGCCTGGTGTAGATGCGCTCGGACTGCTGGCCGTCGGCGCGCCGGTCGATGACGTAATCTATCAGCGCGTTCAAGTCGTAGTCGTCTCCGTCCAGCTCGTTGGCCACGCGCCTCAGGCTTTCGGGGCGCATCAACTGGAACTGATGCCGGATGGACGAGATGACGCCGCGGTAGCGCGAGCGGGTCAGCTCGACGAACGTGCGGTCGCCGCGCTTGACCTTCTTCTCGACGACGCGGCACCAGCCGACGCGCGTGTCCGAGAGGTCTCTGTCCCACTCGTCGTACTCGAAAGCCTCCTCGCCCGGCTCCAAAGTCTGCTCGGCCGACTCGCCCGACATCCAGCGCTCGGCTCCGGTCAGAGTCTGCTCGCCGTTGTCCGCCGACTCGCCCGCCGCCCACGCGTTGAACAGCTCGCGAGCGTCGCGCCGGCGACGCTCGCGCCGCTGCTCGTCGTCGGAAGTCTCGTCCGACTCCTCGCCCGGCGTGTCGAGGTTCGACTGCGCGCCGCCCTCACGGTCTTCGCCCGCGTCCTCGTCCGCGCGCTGGTCGCGCTCGGTCAGCTCGGGGACGACCGACTGGAAGAGCGCGTAGACGCGCGAGGTCGCCATCAAAGTGTCCGCGACGGAGGCTTCGGGGCCGGTCAGGTAATCGGCGACGATTGTTTCGAGTTCCGAGGCGGCCTGCCCGTAGACCGCGCGCGCGTCTTCGAGCGCGCCGCCGCAGAGCGTGATCTGGAAGAGCAGCTCGAAGGGGACGAGCGTGACAGGCAAGCTCACGATGCGCGGGCGGCCCCGCCGCAGGTGCTCGCGCACGAGGTCGAGGTCACGCCCGAGTCCCCGATAGGCGCGGCGCAGCCGTCGGTCGATGCGCCCGTTCTCAAGCGTCCCGAAGATGCGCGTGGCCAAGCCCCTCTGCGGGAAGAGCGCGAGCGCGGCGCGGTAGTCGCCGCCCTCGGGAAGCCTCCGCACGCGCGCCGAGGCGAGCCGCGCCTCGTCTCCGGGCGCGAGCGCGGGCGCGGACTTTGAAGGGTCGTTGATGTAGCCGTCGAGCGCGAAGGCGTCTAAGGCGTCCGCGTTCTCGGGCGAGTAGAGTTCGGCGAGCGACGCGTAGGCCGCGCGCAAGTCGGCCGTGTCCGGGTCGCGCGTGCCGAACTCGATCTGGCCGGCGCCGTGCGCGGCGAGGACTTTGTAGAGGCGGAAGTCCAGCTCGGCGTCGCCGAACTCCGAGACGGCCGACGGCAGGTGTATCGTGCGGCCGTCGCCGATGCGCTGCTCGTCGGGGACGGCGGCGAGCGGCGCGACCTCGACGCCGCGACCCGTCAGCGCCTCGACGTAGAGCCTTAAGGTCTGCGCCACCTCTTCGAGCGCCAGCCCGTCGCGCCCGCCGCTCTGCAACTGCTCGTTGCTCTTGCGCGTCTCCAGCGCGAAGTAGCTGCGCCTCGCGCGCGCGCTCAAATTCTCAAGCAGAAGGCCCTCGCGCGCCCACGCGTTGAACTGTTCGAGCGTGGCGGAGCGCAGCGCGCGCGGCGCGGCGCGCAGGCACGAGATGGCCGCCTCCGCGTCAACGCGCGCGACTTCGTGCGTCGCTTCGACGACGGCGAGCGCGACCTTGGCGGCGCGCTCGCGCTCGGTAACGTGCTCGGCGAGCGAGCGCAAAGCGGCGGGGCCCGTGCGCGCGAGCGCGACGAGGCACGCGTTGTTGTGACCGGCCACGGTGCGCAGCAGCGAGCCCCACGCGTCGAACGCCCCGGGGACGAGTCTCAAGACCTCTCCGCCCGACGCGAGCACGTGCAGAGACGCCGCGCCGCCGCGGTCGAGGAACGATTCCGACTGACGGAAGAGTCGGAGCACCTCGTCCGCGCCCAACCCTTCGACCGCCGCCGGCAGCGCCGCCCACGCGTCGGCCGCGATGCCCCCGACACGCTGCGCGAAAGACTCGCCCAACGCGAGCGCCGCGTCCCACACGCCCCCGCCTTCATGTTTGGAGGCAACACTCTCGTCGTTCTCGACGGCGTCGCCCTCGCCATTCTCTTCGCGGAAGGCGGAGAGGCTCGCGGCCGTGGCGGGCGTCGCGGCAAGGAAGTCGGAGCTGTGGCGCACGGAGCGCCGCGACACTTCGAGCGCGACCTCGAAGACGCGCCGCAGACGCTCCGGGTCGCCGACGGCGCGCGCGACCTCGGGCGCGCGCCTGTACGTTTCGAGCGCGAACGAGGTCGAGAGCGACAACTGACGCCCGCAGACCTGCAGGAGCAAAAGCCTCGCGCCGCGCGGCACCCCGGCCAGCTCGCCCGTGCCCGACGTGATGAAGGCGGCGCCCGTCTCCGCGTCGGCCATCGAAAGCCGCCGCCCCAGCTCGCCCCACGCGCGCAGCTCCTCCGCGTCGAGCACGCGCGCCGCCTCGGGCACCGCGCGCAGGAAGTCCACGCCCGCGCGCAGACTCAGAGCCGCGAGCCCCGCGCCGACTTCGAGCGCCGCGCGCGCCACGTCCACCGGGAGCGCGCCGGCCTCGCGCAACAGCCCCGCGATGGTGCGCCGCTCGCCCGCGTCGCGCACCGACCGCAGACGCTCGCGCAGCACGCTCTCCAGCGGCCGCTCGTCGGACTCGACCTCTTCGCCGGCCACCACCTTCGACTCGAAGCCGCGCTCGTCAGTCTGCTCGCTCATCACGCTCCGAACTTGAGAGGAACGCCCCCGCGCCCTCTCGTCCGACTTCTCGCACGTCCGTCCGGCGGCTCGTCCGCCGGGGTTAACTCGGCACGCGTGCATTGTAGCGCACCCGCTTCCGGGGCATCCAAACGGGAGCCTTTGCCGCCGGTAGGGGCTCTGCTATATTTAGCGCCGCCCGCGTTGACGCCGGCCAACAAGATGAACGAACCCCATCTCCACTTCAAAGACGCCGTCCTCGACCGACTAAGCCTGGAGGCGAACGTGGCGCAGTTCGTCAGCTTCGCCCCGAACCTCGGGCAGCGCCACTCGCGCGTCCACGGCCACGAGCCGAACGTTGACTTCGGGTCGGCCGAGGCGGCCGTCGCGGCGCTGCTGGAACGCTCGGGCGAGCGCCGGGTCAACGTGCGCTCCTTCCTGCCCGACGACCCCAAGTCGAAGCCCTTCCGCTACGACATCCGCACGGCCGCCGAGGCGGTCGCGACGGCGCGCGACTTCGCCGCGCGGGGGCTCTACTTGATCGTCAACGAGACGATCGACGTTAACGACGGCGGAGTCTCGGGCGTGGCCTTCGGCGACCTGATCGAGCTGGCGCCGGGCGACACGCCGCGTTGCGTGGAGAAGCCGGGGACGGCATCCTTCACGCGCGGCGAGGGGCTGCGAGTGCTGGAGACGGTCTACGGCTTCCGCCCGGCGCTCGACTACGACCCGGAGACGCGGGTCGAGTTCAGCCTCCACCCGCTGCGGCGCGGCTACCTGCACGACCACACCATCGTCTGGGAGCTGGAGCGGATGGGCGAGAGCCACGCGCGGGGCGACACGCGGTGGCCGAACCGCTTCAGCCGCTTCGTCGGGGACAAGGCGTTCGGGCTGCTCGTGGCCGACGCCGTCGGCCTGCCCGTGCCGCGCACGACCGTCATCGCGCGCGGCCTCGCGCCCTTCACCTTCGGGCGCGGGACGCGCACCGGCGAAATCTGGATTCGCACCTGCCCCGTAGAGCAAGACCCCGGCCACTTCACGACGCGGAGGGGCTGGTGCGACCCCTTCAAGCTGCTGGAGCTGGAAGACCCCGAGGCGAAGCACCTCGCCTCGGTGCTGGCGCAGGAGGGCGTGGACGCCGCCTACTCGGGCTCGCTCGTTGTCGAGGCCGACGGCGCGGTGCGCATCGAGGGCGCGGGCGGCTACGGCGACCGTTTCATGGTCGGGGAGGCCGAGGTGGAGGAGCTGCCCGGCGGGGTACTCGCGTCGGTGCGCGAGCGTTTCGACGAGGCGCACGCGCGCCTGGGCCCGGTGCGCATGGAGTGGGTGCACGACCGCGAAGGCTTCACCTGGGTCGTCCAGCTCCACCGCGGCGCGACGACCACGCAGGGCTCGGTCATCCACCGGGGAGAGGCCAGCCGCTACCACCGCTTCGAGGTGGCGCGCGGCATCGACGAGCTGCGCGGGCTGATAGCGAGCGTGCGCGGCACCGGCGAGGGCATCATCCTCGTCGGCCACGTCGGGGTGACGAGCCACCTCGGCGACCTCCTGCGCAAGGCCGAAATCCCGTCACGCATCGAATACCCCGAGCGGCCGCGCGCCGACGCGGAGCCGGACGCGCCGCCGGCCGCCTGAGCCCGGACGTTAAAGGAGGAGAGACAGTGAGGCTTTTTTACGGCACGGGCGAATTCGACGTGGCGGTGTTCAAAGAGCGGAAGGTGCTTGACGAGATCGCGATGTTGCTCACGGCCTTCGACTGCGTGCTGTCGGACGACTCGGCCGTCTACTGTAGCAGCGACGTCACCACGGGTCGCCTGCTCTACTTCGGGGTGTACGAGCGCCACGGCGTCCGCTCCGACGCGGAGTTGAAGGATCGGCTCGGCGCCGAGGGCCGCCGGGGCGTGATGCAGGCGCTCATCAATGAGAACATCGCGCGCGGCGTCGAATTCACCGAGGCGCTGCGGCGGCGCGGGCTGGCGAACCTCATCAACCCGGGCCCGCTCTTCGCGCCGGGGTTCGAGCAGCAGCACTACCATTACCTCTGGGAGTCGGTCATCGTCAGGAAAGTCTACCAGGCGTGCTTCAACGAAGGCTGGGAGTACAGCAACGGCTGCACGCTGGAGTACGCCATCTGCCGCCGCAAGGGAATCCCCGCGCTCGACCACCTCGGCAACGAGCTGAGCCCCGACGGCGCGAAGGCGCTCGTCGTCCGCGCCGTCGCCGACCTCAAGGCGCGCGGCATCGCCGCCCCGATGCTCGAACGCAACCTGTCCCTCATCGAAGAGCTGCCCGAACCCCAGGCGGGCGGCGGCCGAAACTCGACCGCGCCTTAACCCGGGGCGGCGGCCCCGGCCGAGCACGGCCTCACGCGCGCGCCGCCGATGCCCTCTGTTCTTCCCCGCGAAAATCAGGGTTGACAAGCGCCCGCGCTTAAACTTATAAGCATCGCGGCTCTCACGCTCCGGCTAACACCCGCGTCCCCCGTGCTTGACCGACACGGGACGGCATCACCTTAACTTCGCTCGCCGAAAACTGTCAGGAGAAAACACGGATGCAAGTTCCCCCGCCCCGCCCCGCCCCGTTCTACCACTTGCTGAGCTTCACCCTGTTCGCGCTCGTCTCCTTCCTGCTGCTCGTCTCCGGCATTTCGGACTCGGCCGTAGTGGTCATCGTCTTGGCCTACGGCCTTTTCTCCCTCGTCTCCCTGCTCTACTACTTCTCGCTGCTCGGCCCCGTGAAGAAGAGGGAGGAGAAGAGTTACGAGCGCGCCTGGGCTCAGTGGCGCGCGTTGAGTTTGGCCGTGCTCGGCTTCGGCGTCGGAATTGCGGTGTTCATCTACCGGCTGCGGATCAAGGCGCTGCTGGGCAGCCTCCAGTGGCGTCTGGACACGACCAATGGGGCTTTCCTCGCCGGTCTGATGTTCCTCGGCTTCATCATGGGCTTCTACGTGGTGCGCAACTGGCTGAAGGAGGAGGAGGAGTTCGTCAAGAGCCTGACGGCCGTGGCGGGCGTGGCCTTCCTCGCCTCCATCCTGGGGCTGGCGCAGGGCGGGGGCCAGAGCGACAGCCGGCAGCCCCTCAACTTCATGAGCGCCGCCTTCGCCAACTATTTCCTCGGCTTCACCTTCTCGGCCTTCGTCAACCTGGGCGTCTACGCCTACCTGACGGCCCGGTACAGCGCGTCGAAATCTTCGAGCAGCCGGGCGCTCATCTTCTTCCTCTACGGCACGGACAAGGCCAAGAAGCTCGACGACTACTTCCTGCGGAACTTCGAGAACGACAAGAATTACGCCAAGATGCACCTGGTGCACGCGCTCAGGGAGTTCCGCGAGAGGGTGCTGCGCGAATACGCCGCAAAGATGGAGGGCAAGCGGCAGAGGGGGGCTTTGGTGCAATCGCCGCCCGCGCCGGTAGTCTCCCCGCCGCCCGCGCCCAAGCTGCTGTACCAGCTCATCTCCATCGAGGACGACGACGGCGAGAGCCCGTCACAGGGCGACGAGGAGAACAAACTTTACAACGTTAGGCTGGAGCAGTTTACGGAGCGCGACCCCATCACCGGGGGGATGTTCCGCATGGGAATCACGATTACGCTGCCGGACAACCTGGAGTACATCGTCGCCCCGGGCGAGTACAAACAACCCTTCCCCCTGCGGCGCAGCGTCGCCGGCCTCGCCCTGGCGACGCGCCAGACCATCGTCATGTACCGCGACGAGGCGAGACTGTTCCGGGACGAGAACGAGGTCGGCACCACCCCCGGCAGCCGCGAGGCGCAGCGCGGGTTCGAGGAGGCTAACTACCTCTCCTACGTCTCGGTCCCGGTGGTCAGCCGCCTGGGGGATCGGGAGGAGTCCGCGCTCGGCATCATCAACGTGGACACGCTGCTGTTCGTCGCCGAAGCCGATCAGGTCGGCGGCGACAGGGTGGTGGAGGACGAGAAGACTATAGTCAAAACGCGGATGAGTCCGAAGCAGCTCCGCGAATACGCCGCCGACCTCTACGACGAGAACGACGCCGCGGTGAGATACCTTGAAGATATGAGAGCCATCGCCGTCCCGCTGCTGGAACTGTGCATGAAGTGTCGGCAGGGCGCCGTCTGAGCCGCCGGCCGGATGCCACGCCCGTTTCGTCGCCGTCCGTCCCTACAGCCGCCTTCAGATGACGGTGGTCACGATCTCGCGGATGCTGCGTTGGAGGTCGCGGTCGTCCGTGATGGGGGTGCAGAGGGCGACTTCCGCCGCGGCGGCCGGGGGGATGCCGCGCGCGGTGAGCTGCGCGGCGTAGATGAGCAGGCGCGTGGAGACGCCCTCTTCGAGCCCGTGGCCGCGCAGGTTCCTGACCTTCTGGCCGATGAGGACGAGGTCGCGCGCCGCCTCAAGCGGGACGCCGCCCTCGCGCGCGACGACCTCGGCTTCGAGCTCGGCCGGCGGGTAGTCGAACTCAAGCGCGACGAAGCGCTGGCGCGTGGACTGCTTGAGGTCTTTCAGGATCGACTGGTAGCCGGGGTTGTAGCTGACGACGAGCATGAAGTCGTCGGGCGCTTCGAGGATGGTGCCGCGCTTCTCGATGGGGAGGCGGCGGCGGTCGTCGGTGAGCGGGTGGATGATGACGACCGTGTCCTTGCGCGCCTCGACCACCTCATCCAGATAACATATCGCGCCGCCGCGCACGGCCGCCGTCAGCGGCCCGTCGTGCCAGACGGTCTCGTCGCCTTCGAGCAGGAAGCGGCCGACGAGGTCGGTGGCCGAGAGGTCTTCGTGGCAGGCGACGGTGATGAGCGGACGCCGCAGACGCCACGCCATGTGCTCGACGAAGCGCGTCTTGCCGCACCCCGTCGGCCCCTTCAGCATGACGGGGAGGCGCGCGGCCTGCGCCGCCTCGAACAACTCCACCTCGCGCCCCACCGCGAGGTAGAAGGGCTCGTCCCTGACGACGTACTCTTCGATTGGTCTCTCTGACATGCTTCGTCCGTCTAGTTTTGTGATTGCTCGGTGTCTCCGCCCAAGCCGAACTTGCTAACATCATCTAGCCATTTGTCTAGCTCTGCCTTCGTATAAGTTCGCTTTCCGACCGTCTCCGCGAGCCATGCCTGAGCCTCCTCCACCGAGGCGAACTTGCGCTCCGAGACTGGAATTTGGCGGTACATCTCTGCGAGTGTCGCGCGCGCTTCTTCGAGCCGACGATTTCTCTCGTCATCTGACATTCCGTTCTCCCTATCCTTCGTAAAAAGCAGCCGGCCGGCGGGCTGACGTTTGACCGCCTTTGGGTTATCCTCATGATGGTGAAAAAGCAGCGGTTCAGCTAAGAAGGCATCTTAGCATCTGTAGCAAAAGGCCAGCAAATAAGGAGAAAATCATGGTGCGGTCAATTGCGTATCGTTACAAAGTAGTGATCTCATCTGAGGATAACATCTCTGTCTCAATCGAGTTTGAATCGCCGAACCAGTTGAGTGACGAGGAACAGGTGGATAAAGTTAAAGAGATACTTGTCGCAGTCAATGATGGTGTAGAGATGGGGACAGCAGACGTGGACGTGCAGCCGGCCGAAGTCCTGCAAGTTGAGACAACGACCAATACGACCATTTACGAACCATGAAGATTGCGGTGGCGATGAGCGGCGGCGTCGATAGTTCGGCGGCGGCTGCGATGTTGAAGGCGGCGGGGCACGAGCTTGTCGGCTTCACGATGCAGTTGTGGAATCAGCGGCGCGGGCTGAACGTTGACGGGGACGGCGAGCCGCTGCCGTCGCGCTGCTGCTCGCTCGACGACGTTTACGACGCGCGGCGCGTGGCGGAGGGGTTGGGCTTCCCGTTCTACGTGCTGAACCTGGAGCGCGACTTCGAGCGCGAGGTGGTCGAGCCCTTCGTCGAGAGTTATCTGGGGGGCGAGACGCCGATCCCCTGCGTCGCGTGCAACAGCCGCCTGAAGTTCGCGTCGCTCGACCGCATGGCCCTGAGCGTCGGCTGCGAGAAGGTCGCGACCGGGCATTACGCGCGCGTGAGGTTCGACAAAGGCTCAGGCCGTTACAGGCTGCTGCGCGGCCTGGACGCGCGCAAGGATCAGACGTACTTCCTCTGGGAGCTGACGCAGGAGCAGTTGTCGCGCTCGCTGTTCCCGCTCGGCGAGATGACGAAGGAGGAGGTGCGCGGGGAGGCGCGCCGCCACGGCCTCTACGTCGCGGAGAAGCGCGAGTCGCAGGAGATTTGCTTTGTGCCCGACGGCGACTACGCGGGCTTCATCGACCGCTACCTCGAATCCGAGGGGAGGGAAGGCGAGCGGCCCCCGGGCGGCGAGATAGTCGACGCGCAGGGGCGCGTGCTGGCCTCGCACGAGGGCGTACACCGTTACACCGTCGGGCAGCGGCGGGGCTTGGGCATCTCGCGCCCGCTCCCGCTCTACGTCGTGCGCGTCGAGCCGGAGGCGAACCGCGTCGTCGTCGGCCACGAGGACGAGCTGCTCTGTCCCGAGTTCACGGCGGCCGGCGTCAACTGGGTCGCCTTCGACGAGCCGGCCGGGGCCGTGCGCGCCGAAGTGCGCGTGCGCTACCGCCACAAGGAGTCGCCGGCCACCGTCACGCCGCTCGGCGCGGGGCGCGTGCGCGTGCGCTTCGACGAGCCGCAGCGCGCCGTCGCCCCGGGGCAGGCCGCCGTCTTCTACCGCGGCGAAGAGGTCGTCGGCGGCGGGTGGATAGTGAAAGAGAGTAGACAGTAGACAGTAGACGGTAGCCAGTAGGCTCCGCTTTGAGGAAGTTGATGCCGACGGGCCGGCCGCCCGGCTCGGAAAGGTTTTTCTACTGACTACGGATTACTGCCTACTGTCTACTTCCTCCTAAACCTTTTCCCAACCCTCAGCGTAATAGAACCGACCCCGCCGCTCCCGTTTTGGCGGGGTCAAATTCATACGGGATAAAAAGGCTTTAAGTTATGACGCGTGGACGCAAGATAGCTTTAATAGTGGTCGGGCTGCTGATGGTCTTCGTGCTGGTCGGGACGCTCGTCGTCGCGCTCGTCCTGATGTCACTCGACGGCGAGCCGGAAGTGCCGCGCAACAGCGTGCTCGTCCTCAAGGTCGAGGGCTCGCTCCCCGACTACACCAACGCCGACGAGTTCTCCAGCCGCTTCTTGGGCGGCGACACCAACTCGCTCTCGAACCTTCTGCTGCAACTGCGCAAGGCGAAGGCCGACAAGAGGGTCGGCGCGGTGCTGCTGGACTTCGGGATGCTCGGCGCGGGCTGGGGCAAGGCCGACGAGATACGCGACGCGGTGGCCGACTTCCGCAAGTCGGGCAAGCCCGTCTACGCCTACATGGAGTTCGGCACAGACAAGGAGTACTACGTCGCGACCGCCGCCGAGCGCGTCTACGTGCCGCCCATCGGCGACCTCTTCATCAACGGCGTGGGCGCCCAGTCGATGCACTTCAAGGGCTCGTTCGACAAGCTCGGCATCTACTGGGACTCGTACCAGATCGCCGAGTACAAGACCGGGCCCGAGTCCTTCACGCGCGAGGACATGAGCGAGGGCGAGCGCGAGCAGCTCAACTCGCTGGTCGACGAGATCTTCAACCGCTACGTCGCGCAGGTCGCCGAGGCGCGGCGCAAGTCGGTCGAGGACGTGCGCGCGCTCGTCGACACGGCGCCGCACAACGCGCGGATCGCGCAGGAGGCCGGCCTCATCGACGGCGCGCTCTACCGCGAGGAGGTCGAGGCAGAGCTGAAGAAGCGGCTCGGCTACAAGGACGACGAGAAGCTGCGCAAGGTCTCGATGGCCGAGTACAGGCGTGTGACGGCCGCCTCGCTCGGCCTGAATCAGGGCGAGGCGATCGCGGTCGTCTTCGCCTCGGGGCCCATCGAGCCCGGGCGCTCGAACGACGGCGCGTTCGGCGGCGAACAGACCGTCGGCTCCGACACGGTCGTCAGGGCCATCAACGACGCGCGCGACGCCCGCGACGTGAAGGCCATCGTGCTGCGCGTGGACAGCCCCGGCGGCGTGACCTACCCGTCCGACCTCATCTGGAAGGCGGTCGAGGAGGCGAAGAAGAAGAAGCCGGTCGTCGTCTCGATGAGCGACCTCGCGGCCTCGGGCGGCTACTACGTCTCGATGGGCGCGAACCGCATCGTGGCCGAGCCGCTGACGCTGACGGGCTCGATCGGCGTCTACGCCTACAAGCCGGTCGTCAAGGAGTTCTACGACTGGATCGGCGTCTCGACCGAGTACGTCATGCGCGGCAGGAACGCGGGGATGTTCCGCGAGACAGAGAAGTTCACGCCCGAGGAGCGCGAGAAGTTCGAGTCGTCGATGCGCAACTTCTACTGGAACCAGTTCCTGCCGAAGGTCGCCGAGGGGCGCAGGTTCCAGAACGCCGAGGCCGTCAACGCGGTGGCGCGCGGCCGCGTGTGGACGGGCGCGCAGGCGAAGGAGAAGGGTCTGGTCGACGAGTTCGGCGGGCTCGACCGCGCCGTCGAGGTGGCGAAGGAGCTGGCGAAGATTCCCGCCGACAAGGGCGTCCGCCGCGTCGTCTACCCCGCGCCGCGCACCTTCTTCCAGCAGTTCCTGGGGACGGGCGGGGACGACGAGGACGCCGCCAGCATAAAGGCCCGACAGCAGCGCGCGGCCTTCATCAACTCGATGCCCGCCGAGATGCGCCCCGCGCTGCGCCGCGCCGCCATGTTCGAGCGCTTCCCGCAGAACCACACGCTCGCCATCCTGCCGTTCGAGTTGAAGATTGAGTAGGCAGTAGCCAGTAGAAAAACTTAAGGCGGCGCGTCTTGGTTGTGACCGAAGACGCGCCGCCCGTTTTTTATCTACTGTCTACTTCGCTTCTATCTTCTCCGCGCCCATGTACGGCCGGAGGGCTTCGGGGATGAGGACAGAGCCGTCCGGCTGCTGGTAGTTCTCAAGGATGGCGAGCCACGTGCGTCCGACGGCGAGCCCCGAGCCGTTGAGCGTGTGGACGTACTCGGGCTTCGCGCCGCCCGCCCGGCGGAAGCGTATCTGCGCGCGCCGCGCCTGGTAGGACTCGAAGTTCGAGCACGAGGAGATCTCGCGGAAGGCGTTCTGCGAGGGCAGCCACACCTCTATGTCGTAGGTCTTCGCCGACGCGCCGCTCATGTCGCCGGTCGAGAGCGTGACGACGCGGTAGTGCAGGCCGAGCTTTTGCAGGATACTTTCCGCGTCGCGCGTCAGCCCTTCGAGTTCTTCGTAAGAGTTTTCGGGGAGCGAGAGCTTCACCAGCTCGACCTTGTCGAACTGGTGCTGGCGTATGACGCCGCGCGTGTCGCGCCCGTAGGAGCCGGCCTCCGAGCGGAAGCAAGGGGTGTACGCGACCGACTTTAAGGGCAGCTCCGACGCGTCCAGTATCTCGTCGCGCCGGATGTTCGTCACGGGCACCTCGGCCGTCGGGATGAGGTAGAGGCCGCGCTCGTCCGTCAGCTTGAAGAGGTCGGCCTCGAACTTCGGCAACTGCCCCGTCCCGAACAGCGAGTCGCGGTTGACGATGAAGGGCGGCAGCGTCTCCTCGTAGCCGTGCTCGCGCGTGTGTACGTCGAGCATGAAGTTGATGAGCGCGCGTTCGAGCCGCGCGCCCGCGCCCTTCAGGATGGCGAACCGCGCCGCGGCGATCTTCGCCGCGCGCTCAAGGTCGAGGATGCCGAGCCGGGTTCCGATGTCAACGTGATCCTGCGGCTCGAAGTCGAAACGCGGCGCCTCGCCCCACTGCCGCGCCTCGACGTTTGCCGTCTCGTCGCGTCCCACGGGCACGGACTCGTGCGGCACGTTCGGGACGGTGGCGAGCAGCTCTTTCATCTGCGTTTCGACGAAAATGCGAGAGAGACCAATTTCCGTGATGCGTTCTTTTAGCACACCGACCGAAAGCCGACGCGCTTCAGCCTCCTCTTTTCTCCCCTCCCTTATAAGCGAGCCAATCTCTTGGCTCAAGGTGTTGCGCTCGGCATTGAGCGCGTCTGACTCGGCGATAGCGCGCCTACGCTTTTCATCAAGAGCGGTGAAGTCATTGAGCGGCGCTGTATCGTACCCGCGCGCTTCGAGCGCCGCGCGGACGCGCTCAAGGTTGGCGCGGACGTAGTTCAAGTCGAGCATTTGCTGTCACCCTTCGGCCTGTGGTATCAGTTTGTCTTTTCAGCCAGGTCGGTTAAAAACTTCAAGCTAACATATGCCTCAGAAAATTCGCAAAGCGGTGTTTCCGGCGGCCGGACTCGGCACGCGCTTCCTGCCGGCGACGAAGGCTTCGCCGAAGGAGATGCTGCCGCTCGTCGACAAGCCGCTCATCCAGTACGTCGTCGAGGAGGCCGTTCAGTCGGGCGTCGAGTCGATCATCATTGTCACCGGGCGCGGCAAGTCCGCCATCGAAGACCACTTCGACATCTCGTTCGAGCTTGAGAGCCTGCTGCGCGAGCGCGGCAAGGAGGAGCTGTTCGAGGCCGCGCGCTCGGTCTCGGAGCTGGCGCGCATCTCCTACGTCCGGCAGAAGCAGGCGCTCGGCCTCGGCCACGCCATCCTCCAGGCCAAAGACTTCGTCGAGGGAGAGCCCTTCGCCGTCATGCTCGCCGACGACATCGTGGACGCGGAGGTGCCCGCGCTCAAGCAGATGCTCGCCGTCTACGAGGAGACCGGCGCGCCCGTCCTCGGCACGATGAGGGTCGAGGGCGAGGCCATCTCGCGCTTCGGCGTGCTCGACGCGGAGGAGGTGCGCGACGGCGTCTTCCGCGTCCGCGACATGGTCGAGAAGCCGCGCCACGAGGACGCGCCCTCCGACCTCGCCATCATCGGCCGCTACATCCTGACGCCCGACATCTTCGAGGAGATTGAGCGCACCAAGCCCGGCGCCGGCGGCGAGATACAGATCACCGACGCCATGCGCGCCCTCTTGAAGAAGCGCGAGTTCTACGCCGTCCGCTTCGAGGGGACGCGCCACGACGCCGGCGACAAGCTCGGCTTCCTCGTCGCGACGGTCGAGCTCGCCCTCAAGCGCCCAGACCTGGGGCCGCAGTTCCGCGAGTACCTGCGCTCACTAAATCTGAACGGAGAGTGAACCTTTGAGCAACGAACCGAAACCCTTTGCGGGGCGCGCCGCCGTCGTCACCGGCGCGACGCGCGGCATCGGACGCGCCATCGCGCTGGAGCTCGCGCGCGGCGGCGCCGACGTGGCCTTCAACTACGCGCAGAGCGCAGAGGCCGCCGAAGGGCTGAAGGCCGAGATAGAGGCGCTCGGCGTCCGCGCGCTCGCCGCGCAGTGCGACGTGGCCGGCACCGAGGCCGCCGCGGAGATGGTCAAACAGGTGAAGGCGGAGCTGGGCCGCATCGACTACCTCGTCAACAACGCCGGCATCACGCGCGACAACCTCATCCTGCGGATGAAGGAGGAGGACTGGGACGCCGTCATCGACACGAACCTCAAGGGGGCCTGGAACTTCTCGCGCTCCGCGCTCCGCCACATGCTCAAAAATGAGTCGGGCGGCTCCGTCCTCAACATCTCTTCGATCAGCGGCGTCGTCGGCATGGGCGGGCAGTCGAACTACTCGGCGTCCAAGGCCGGCATGATCGGGCTGACGAAGGCGCTGGCGCGCGAGGTCGCCAGCCGCAACGTCTCGGTCAACGCGCTCGCCCTCGGGCTCGTCGCCACAGACATGTCACAGGCGCTCACAGAGGAGTATCGACAGAAGTTGACCGAGCAAATCCCGATGGGGCGTCTGGCGGAACCCGGCGAGGTCGCGCGCATCGCCTGCTTCCTCCTGTCGGACGACGCGCGCTACATCACGGGCCAGGTCATACAGGCGGACGGCGGGATGGCGATGTAAGAGCCGGGGCGAAAAATTTTAGGGTAAAAAGAAGGCGCCCCGTCGGTCTAGGGTAAACCGACGGGGCGTTGTTTTCGGGCAGGCTCGGAGATTCGGGGTGGCGTTGGCTTTTGCTGGAGATCGTCACATACGGGCGATCCGGCTGTTTTGGCGGTCGTGTTGGATGGGCGAAATATATTGCTCGGAACCGCTCAACCTTACCAGAGCTGAATGTAACGCTCTTGCCCGTAAGACTGAATGAACCAACCAGACCACACGCTTTCAATCATCGTCGAAGCACTGCTGAATTAAGTTTGTAAACTGCTTCGTCTTGGTGAGGAATTATACGCATTTTTTGTCACCTGTCAAGAAGAAAATGCAACGTTCTTAACAAATTTGTGACAGACGCGGGAAGGTATCGTAACCCTTTGAATCTCAAAGGTTAAAGTAACTTGTGAAAGTCGGCGCACTAAGCTTTGTAAACCTTTTCGGTTGGCGGCGGCGAAGAAATTTTCGGCCCCCCGCCGTTTTCGGAAGGTAGTTGTGTCGGACGCGCGTAGATGTCGGGCTCGCCCTGGGGTCTGGTTTTCCAGCGCTTGTGAATCCAGAGCCACTGGTCGGGGAACATTCGGACGTGGCGCTCGATGGCGGCGGTGAAGTTGGCCGTGTTGACCTCCACGTCGCGTCGGTCGTCGCCGGTGCGGACAAGCTCGATGACGGGGCCGCCCCGGAAGACGAACTTTCCGCGCCGCTCGTCCCAGGGCGCGCAGACCGGGATGACCGTGGCGTCCGTGCGCAGCGCGAGCGTCGCCACGCCGGCGGTCGTGCAGGCGAGGCGGCCGAAGAAGGGGACGAAGACGCCCTCGCGCTCCTGCGTGTTGAGGTCCGCGAGCACCCCGAGCGTGCCGCCCTGCTTGAGAAGCTTGAGCGCGGTGCGAGCGGCGGCCTTCTTGTCTATGGGGCGGTTGCCGAAGCGCGTGCGCAGGCGTTCGACCAGACGGTCGATGCGCGGGTTGTCGAGCGGGCGGACGAGGAAGCTCAAAGGCTCGTAGAGCGCCGAGTGTGCGAAGCAGAGCATTTCCCACGAGCCGAGGTGCGAGGTGAGGAAGATGACGCCGCGGCCGCGCTCGCGCGCAACGTCGAGGAGCTTAACGTCCTCCGAATCGTACTCGGCGATCTCGCTCAGACGCTCGGGCGTGGCGCGCGTGAACTGGCTGACTTCGCCGAGCTGCCGGCCGAGGCTCTCGAACGAGCCGCGCAGGATGCGCTCGCGCTCGGCCGCGCCCATCTCTGGGAAGGCGATTTCGAGGTTGCGCAGCCCCGTGCGCCTCAGGCCGCCAGCGAACGCGTAGGCGGCGCGGCCGAACGCGCGACCGACGCGGACGGCCGCCGGGCGCGGCAGCGCCCCGAGCCCCGAGAGCAGTGCGCGCGCGGCCGCGTACTCCAACAGTTCCTGAGCTTTCCCTTTTTTACCCATGACCGTCCCGAAGAAGTTGCACAGTGTACACGCCTGCCCGACGCGCGGGCAAACGGCTGGTCTCCGCCGCGCGCCGCGTGCTATAAGCAGATGTCGGATGTTAGATGTTAGTTAAGACGAGATGCCTTTTACCGACATCTAACATCCGACATCCAACATCTGCCTTTATGCCTTCTGGAAAAACGCACGACATGGTCACGCTGGTTCTGGCGCCGCCGACGTTCGCGGCGGCGTGGGGGCTGACGGGGAGCTTGGCGCTGAGCACGGCGGCGACGGCGGCGATGCTGTTCGGCGGGCTGATGTTCGGCCCCGACCTCGACATACAGTCGAAGCAGTACACGCGTTGGGGGCCGCTCAGGTTCCTTTGGTTTCCGTACAAGGTCGCATTCCGGCACCGCTCGCGCTGGTCGCACGGCATCGTCTTCGGGACGCTCATCCGCGTCGTTTACTTCGCGGCCGTCGTGACGCTGGTGGCGTGGGCGTGCGTCTACGCGCGCGCGGTCTTCGTCGCGGGGGGGACGCCGCCCGGCTGGCGCGAGGTGGCCGAAGGCTGGCGCGCGGTCGAGGCGGCGGCGGCCGGCTACGGCGTCGGCCCGCGCGCCCTGCTCGCGGTGCTCGCCGGCCTCTGGTGGGGCGCGGCCAGCCACACGCTCACCGACGTGGCCTGGTCTGTCGTCCGCAAGGGCTCGGAGATTTTTTAAGGGTGATAAGTG
>DASWNR010000042.1:0-14859 GCA_036399155.1 Pyrinomonadaceae bacterium | reverse complement strand
GAGCCGGACGTGGCGTGGGTCGGCTACGCGAATCGTGGGATACGCGAACAAATCGAGCCGCTTTTGCGCGCGGCGCTTGAGCGCCGGGGGCTCTGGCGCGGCGAGTCGGGACGGGCGGGCGGTGTATAGAATCACGCACGGCTCGACGCCGGGGCTTGAGGACACGGCGCGCTTCGCCTCGACGGTCGGCCGCCCGCTCGCCGGCGAGTCGCGCTCGCCGCCCGACTTCTTCGGCGGCGGGGGAGAGGTCTTCGTCGCTCGCGCGCCGGGGCGTCTCGACCTGATGGGCGGCATCGCTGACTATTCCGGCTCGCTCGTCCTCGAACTCCCCATCGCGTCGGCCGCGCACGCCGCCGTGCAGCTAACTGACGCGAAGACGATTCTCGCCGTCAGCCTGCCCCAGACGGACGCCGGCGGCGAGCGCATCTTCGAGATGCCCCTGTCCGACTTGTTTGACGGGGCGGGGTGTCCGCTCGAATACGCGGCGGCCGCGCGTTACTTTAAAGAGTCGGGGCAACACTGGGCGGCCTACGTCGCCGGCGTCTTCGCCGTGCTCGTGCGCGAGCGCGGCTGCCGTTTCGAGCGCGGCGCGCGCATACTCATCCGCTCCGAAGTCCCGGAGGGCAAGGGCGTCAGCTCCTCGGCCGCGCTCGAAGTGGCGACGATGCGGGCGGTCGCGGCCGCTTACAAAATTGAGATTGAGCCGCGCGAGCTGGCGTTCCTCTGCCAGCGGGTCGAGAACCTCGTGGCGTGCGCGCCGTGCGGGGTGATGGATCAGATGACCGCGGCCCTCGGCGAAGCCGACAAGCTGCTCGCGCTGCTGTGCCAGCCCGGCGAGGTGAAGGGGTTCGTCGCGCTGCCGCCGGAGCTTGCCGTGTGGGGCATCGACTCGGGCGTTCGCCACTCGGTCGGCGGCGCGGACTACGGCTCGGTGCGGACGGCGGCCTTCATGGGCTACCGCATGATCGCGGAGGCGGCCGGGCTGGAGACGCGCGCGTCCGACACGCGCGGCCGCGTCGTCGTCGAGGATACGAAGTGGGGCGGCTACCTCGCCAACGTCACGCCCGCCGAGTTCGAGGAGCGCTACGCGGGCGGCCTCCCGGCGCGCATGTCGGGCGCGGAGTTTCTCGGGCGCTACGGCGGCATCACGGACGCAGTGACCTCGGTCGAGCCGGAGCGCCGGTATCACGTCCGCGCGGCGTCGCGCCATCCCGTCTACGAGCACGCGCGCGTCACGCGCTTCGCCGAGCTGTTGAAAGAGGGCGCGGCGCGGGGCGCGGAGCTGGGCGAGCTGATGTACCAGTCGCACAAGAGCTACTCGTCGTGCTGTCTGGGCTCGCCGGGGACGGACGAGCTTGTCAGGCTGGTGCGCGAGGCGGGGCCGGCGTCGGGGCTCTACGGCGCGAAGATTACGGGCGGCGGCAGCGGCGGCACGGTCGCCGTCCTCGGCCTCCGCGAAGCCGGCGGCGCGGTCGAAACGGTGGCGAGGGAGTACGCGCGGCGCACGCAGCGCGAGCCGCTCGTCATCTCGGGCTCGTCGCCCGGCGCCGCCGCCTTCGGCCATCTCAAGCTGTCGAGGGGTGACTGACTTTATGGTCTGGGAAGAGCGTTGGCACCCGCTGCGTGAGGAGTGGGTCATCATCGCGGCGCACAGGCAGAACCGCCCATGGGGCGGCGGCCGCGTAGAGCACGCCGACGAAGAGGAGCCCGCCTACGTCGGGGACTGCTACCTGTGCCCCGGCAACCTGCGCGCGAGCGGGCGGCGCAACGACGTGTACACGTCCACCTTCGTCTTCGACAACGACATGCCGTGCGCGGGCCCCGACGCGCCGCGCGAGCTTGAGCGGCCGGCGGGGATTTACCGGAACAAACCGGCCGAGGGCCTCGCGCGCGTCGTCTGCTACAGCCCGAACCACAGCTTGACGCTCGCGGAGCTTGAGACGGAACAGTTGGACGAGTTGCTCGCGGTGTGGCAGGGGCAGTACAGCGAGCTGGGCGCGCGGCCGGAGGTCGAGCACGTCCTCATCTTCGAGAACAAGGGCGAGGCCGTCGGCGTCTCGAACCCGCACCCGCACTGCCAGATTTACGCGACCAACTTCGTCTTCAAGTACATCGAGACCGAGGCGCGCGTCTCGCGCCGTCACCTCGAAGAGACGGGCCGCACCCTCTTTCAGGACATCCTCGCCGCCGAGCGCGAGGACGGCCGCCGCATCGTCTACGAGAACGAGCGCGCCGTCGCCTTCGTCCCATACTTCGCGCGCTACGCCTACGAGGTCTACGTCGCGCCGAAGGCGACCCGGCCGTCAATCGCCGCGCTCTCGGACGGGGAGCGGCGCGACTTCGCCGACGCGCTCCGCCGAGTGCTCGTCAAGTTCGACAACCTCTGGCGGATACCTTTCCCGTACGTGATGCCGCTTCATCAGGCGCCGACCGACGGCGGCGACCACCGCGGCTTTCACTTCCACGTCGAGTTCCACCCGCCGCTCAGGCGGCCGAACCTTTTGAAGTACCTCGCGGGCCCCGAGATAGGCGGCGGCAACTTTCTCTCGGACACTTCGCCCGAGGAGAAGGCCGCGGAGCTGTGCGCCGCGCCCGACGTTCACTACAAGCACGACAAGCACTACAAGCACGACAAGCACGCTGCCGTTAAAACTTCGGAACGAGGAGAAGCATGATGAAACTCAACAGACTGTTCGCGCTCGCCTGCGCGTGCCTGCTCTCGACGGCGCTCGCCTGCACCACACAGAACGGCGGCGCCGGCGGCGGCAACAACACCGCCGGCGCGGGCACAGGCGCGGGCGGCGGCACGAAGCGTCTAGCCTTCGTCACCAACAACGCGTCGGACTTCTGGACCATCGCGCGCAAGGGCGTCGAGAAGGCCGACGCGGAGCTGGCGGATGTGACGGCCGAGTTCAAAATCCCTTCGGACGGGACGGCCGCCGAGCAGAAGCGCATCGTAGACGACCTGCTGGCTAAGGGCGTGGAGGGCATCGCCATCAGCCCCGTCGACCCGGACAACCAGACGCAACTCATCAACGACGTGTCGAAGCAGACGCTCGTCTTCACGCAGGACTCGGACGCGCCCAAGAGCGAGCGCGCCTGCTACGTCGGCACCGACAACGTCGCGGCCGGCCGTCAGGCGGGTCAGCTCATCAAGGAGGCGCTGCCCGCGGGCGGCAAGATCATGGTCTTCGTCGGCAAGCTCGACGCGCGCAACGCGCAGGAGCGCTTGCAGGGCATCAGGGAGGCGATTGCCGGCTCGAACGTCACCATCATCGACACGCGCACGGACGACACGGACCGCGTCCGCGCCAAGTCGAACGTCGCCGACACGCTCGTCAACAACCCGGACGTGGCGGGGCTCGTCGGGCTCTGGAGCTACAACGGCCCGGCCATCGTCAACGCCGTGCGCGACGCGGGCAAGACCGGCCAGGTCAAGATCGTCGCCTTCGACGAGGAGGACGAGACGCTGACCGGCATCCGTGAAGGGGCCATCTACGGCACGGTCGTCCAGCAGCCCTTCGAGTTCGGCTACCAGGCCATCAAGATCATGGCGCAGGTACTCGCCGGCGACCGCTCGCAGGTGCCCGCCGACAGGCAGAAGTTCGTCGACACCAAAATCATCAAGCGCGACAACGTCGAAGAGTTCACGCGCCAGATCAACCAACTGCGCGGGAGATGAGGGAGGGAGTAGACGGTAGCCAGTAGACAGTAGGCTCCGCCAGCCGGACGTTGACGATGACGGCCCGGCGACCCGGCTCTCAAAGGTTTTTCTACTGACTACTGTCTGCTGACTACCGTCTACTATTCTTATGACTCCGATTCTACAGATGCGGGGCATCGAGAAGCGGTTCCCCGGGGTTCACGCGCTGAAGGGCGTTGACCTTGAGGTGTCGGCGGGCGAGGTCGTCGCGCTGCTCGGCGAGAACGGGGCGGGGAAGTCCACGCTGATGAAGGTGCTCGGCGGCGTCCACCAGCCCGACTCGGGCGAGGTCTTGATCGACGGCGCGCCCGCGCAGATGCGAGGCGTCTCGGACGCCTCGCGCCACGGCATCGCCTTCATCCACCAGGAGCTGAACGTCCTCGACAACCTCGACGTGGCCGCCAACGTCTTCCTCGGGCGCGAGCCCGTGCGCGGGGGGCCGCTGCGCCTCTTCGACCGCGCGAGGATGGAGCGGGAGGCGAAGACGTATCTGGCGCGACTCGGCCTGGACGTGCGCCCCGACACGCCGCTCGCGCGCCTCTCCATCGCGCAGCAGCAGATGGTCGAGATTGCCAAGGCGCTCTCGCAGGACGCGCGCGTCCTCATCATGGACGAGCCGACTTCGAGTCTCACGCTCTCCGAGACCGAGCGGCTGCTCGGAGTCGTCAACGACCTGCGCTCGCACGGCGTCGCCGTCATTTACATCTCGCACCGGCTCGGCGAGGTCAAAGAGATCGCCGACCGCGCCGTCGTCCTGCGCGACGGGGCCAACGCGGGGCAGCTCCCGCGCGAAGAGATTTCGCACGACCGCATGGTCAGGATGATGGTCGGCCGCGACGTGGAGAGCTTCTACCAGCACCCTCTGGGCGAGAAGCGGCCGGGCTACTTTCAGGTGGAAAGCCTGCGCACGTCGCGCTACCCGGACAGGCGGGTCAGGTTCGAGGTCGGGC
Source organism: Pyrinomonadaceae bacterium (assembly GCA_036399155.1). Lineage (GTDB taxonomy): Bacteria > Acidobacteriota > Blastocatellia > Pyrinomonadales > Pyrinomonadaceae > QHXN01. The sequence continues at coordinate 10,206 of DASWNR010000042.1, read as the reverse complement.
GCGGCGAAATCCTCGGGCTCGCGGGGCTCGTCGGCGCGGGTCGCAGCGAGGCGGCGCAGGCCATCTACGGCGTCGACCCAGCGGTCGAGTCGCGTCTGCTGCTCGACGGCCGCCCGCTCGTCATACGCTCGCCCGGAGACGCCATACGTTACGGCGTCTACCTCGTCCCCGAAGACCGCCGCACGGCCGGGCTCATCACCGACATGCCGATACGCGAGAACGTGACGCTCCCCGCGCTCGGGCGCTACGCGCGCGGCGGGCTCATCGCGTTTGAAAAAGAGCGCGAGGGGGCGAAGGAGGTCTGCGCGCGCCTCAACGTCAAGGCGCCCTCGGTCGAGGTGAGGGCGGCGAACCTCTCGGGCGGCAACCAGCAGAAGGTGGTGCTGGCCAAGTGGCTCGCGCTCGAACCAAAGGTGCTCATCTTCGACGAGCCGACGCGCGGCATCGACGTGGGCGCGAAGGCCGAAATCTACGCGCTGATGCGCGAACTCGCCGAGGCGGGCGTCGCCATCGTGATGATCTCTTCCGACATGGAAGAGGTCATCAACGTCAGCGACCGCGTCGCCGTCATGCACGAGGGGCGCGTGACCGGCGTGCTCGGGCGCGAGGACTGCACCGAAGAGAACATTATGCGGCTCGCCGTCGGCGGGGAGGGCTGAGCCTGTTCGTGGAGAGTCGAGGCGACTGAAGATGCTTGACGCGGGCGAGGCGAGGCGCGCCTTCGTGGAGACTTACGGCGGCGAGCCGCGGCTCTTCCGCGCGCCGGGCCGGGTCAACCTCATCGGCGAGCACACGGACTTTAACGAAGGCTTCGTGCTCCCGATGGCCATCGAGCACAGCACGCTGGTCGCCGCCCGCGAAGCGCCGGGGCGGCGCGTCCGCGTCCGCTCGCTCAACCTCGACGAGGCGGCCGAGTTCGACCTCGACCGGCCGGGCGAGCCGCGACGCGGCATCTGGCTCGACTACGTCGAAGGCGTCGCGCGCGCGCTCGAAGACGGGGGCACGCGCCTGCGCGGCGCCGACCTCGTCGTCCACTCGGACGTGCCCGCGGGGGCGGGGCTCTCGTCGTCGGCGGCGCTCGAAGTGTCGGTCGGGCTCGCGCTCTCGTCCGTGTCGGGCTCGCGCGTCGGGCGGGTCGCGCTCGCGCTCGCGGGGCAGCGCGCCGAGCACACCTACGTCGGGACGATGTGCGGCATCATGGATCAGTTCGTCGCCGCGCTCGGCCGCGAAGGTCACGCGCTCCTCATCGACTGCCGCACGCTTGAGGCGACGCCCATCCCCGTAGACACCGCGGAGGCGCTCGTCGTCGTCTGCGACTCGCGCGTCAAACACGAGCTGGCCTCGTCCGAGTACAACGCGCGCCGCGAGGAGTGCGAGCGCGGCGTCGAGCTGCTCGCGGCGGCGCTGCCCGGCGTGCGCGCGCTGCGCGACGTGAGCGCCGAAGAGTTCGAGCGGCACGAGCACCTTCTGCCCCCGACGGTCAGGCGCCGCTGTCGCCACGTCGTGACCGAGAACGCGCGGACGCTCGCCGCCGCCGAAGCTCTGAGGCGCGGCGGCGGCGCGGAGTTCGGGCGGCTGATGTACGAGTCACACCGGTCGCTCCGCGACGACTTCGAGGTCAGTTGCCGCGAGCTGGACGTGCTGGTCGAGGCCGCCTCGCGCGTCGAGGGCGTGCTCGGCTCGCGCATGACGGGCGGGGGCTTCGGCGGCTCGACCGTCAGCCTCATCCGGCGCGAGAGGCTGGACGACTTTCAGAACACGGTCGGGGCGCTGTACCATCAGGCGACTCGTCTCGTTCCCGCCTTCCACGTCTCCCAGCCGCAGGCCGGGGCGCACGAGCTTTGAGTCGCCTGAGCCCGAGCGTTGTAATGAGAGAAGAAGATCAGAAGCACGTCGCCGAGCGATCCCCCGTCCCTTTCTTTAAGACATCCCGCATCAAGGACGTGGCGCGCGAGGCCGGCGTCTCGACGGCGCCCGTCTCGCACGTCATCAACGGGACGAAGTACGGTTCGCCACGACGGTCGCGACGCAGTTCGACATCAGGACGCTCGCAGGCTTCAAGCTCTACCGCCTTCGCCGCGCCCACGACAACAACTTCGGGACGCCGCGCTCGCTCGACGCGCCGCGTTACGTACAGTTCGGCATCAGAATCTTCTTCTAAAAAGGGAAGGGGAGACTCCGAAGACACACGCCACTCGCGCGGACGAAGAGGGGCGGCCGGATTCAAAAGTCCGGCCGCCCCTCCGCTTTGAGGCCGCACGGCTCGCGCGTTATAAAGTCTAACTTCAAGCCAAACGTAGACGCGTCGGACAGGAAAGGGAGAACATGTCGTTTGACCTGAACGAGCACCCGCACAGGCGCTTCAACCCGCTCACGCGCGAGTGGGTTCTGGTCTCGCCGCACCGCACGAAGCGGCCGTGGCAGGGGCAGACCGAGGAGACCGCGCGCGACGAGCAGCCGCGCTACGACCCGACCTGTTACCTCTGCCCCGGCAACGCGCGCGCCGGCGGCCACACCAACCCGCCCTACGCGGGCACCTTCGTCTTCGACAACGACTACGCCGCGCTCCTGCCCGACGCCCCGCCGGGCGGCCGCGAAGACGGCGGCTTACTCGTCGCGGAGGGCGAGCGGGGCGTCTGCCGCGTCGTCTGCTTCTCGCCGCGCCACGACCTGACGCTCGCGCGCATGAGTGCGGAAGACGTGCGCGCCGTCGTAGACACCTGGGCCGCGCAGTACGCGGAGCTGGGCGACCTCCCCTTCGTCAAACACGTTCAGGTCTTTGAGAACCGCGGCGCGATGATGGGCGCGAGCAACCCGCACCCGCACTGTCAGGTCTGGGCGAGCGAGAGCGTGCCGAACGAGACGGCGAAGGAGATTGCGGCGCAGGAGCAGTACTTCCGTGAGAAGAACGCGAGCCTGCTCGGCGACTACCTCGCGCTGGAGCTTGAGCGCGCCGAGCGCGTCGTCTGCGAGAACCGGCACTTCGTCGCGCTCGTGCCGTTCTGGGCTGTGTGGCCGTTCGAGACGCTCGTCCTCAGCCGCCGCCGCGTCCCGAGCCTCGAACAGCTCGAAGGCGACGAGCGCGACGGGCTCGCGGATCTGCTGCGGCGTCTGACGACGCGCTACGACAATCTATTCCGCGTCCCTTTCCCCTACTCGATGGGCTTTCACCAGCGGCCGACCGGCGGCGGCGAGTACGAAGGCTTCCACCTGCACGCGCACTTCTACCCGCCGCTCCTGCGCTCGGCCACGGTGCGCAAGTTCATGGTCGGCTTCGAGCTGCTGGGGATGCCGCAGCGCGACGTGACGCCCGAGCAGGCCGCGCGCACTTTGCGCGAGCTGCCCGAGCGGCATTACATGGACTGAGGACTGTTGACCGGGAACTCGGGCGGGCCAGGGGGCTACAGGCGGCCGCGGCACCCAGCGCTCCCGCAGCGGCAGGGGAGCGTGCCGTCGTGGTGAGTCTCGCCGTAGTCGCACGTCAACTCCTCGCCCGCCTCGACGCGTCGCAGCGAGTAGAACTCGACGCGGCCGTAGCAGACGCGCATGAAGGCGTTCGGCTCGCACGAGTGGTTGACGTGCGTGAAGGGGCTTTCGGAGTGCGTGGCGTCGAGCGCGCGGCCGTCGCCGAACTCGACGATCATGATGCAGTCGGAATTACGCGCGCGCCGCCGCGCCTCTCTCTCGCTGACGACCTCGCCGCCCAGCTCGCCCAGCTTCCTGCGCGCGGGCAGCACTGATGCCGCGAACAGGCCGCGCCCCTGTATACGGCTGCGACCGACTTTGAAGTTGAAGGTTTCCAAGCGCGCGCATTATAGCCGGGCGCGTCTGGCGCGTCCAAACAAGGCGGCGCGCTTCGGCGCGTGACTCAGCGCGCCGCAGGGGGCCGCGCGGCCCTGAGCCGCTCGAAGGCGATGCGCCTGTTCGCGTAGTCGAAGACGATGCGGAACTCGCGCAGGAAGCCCGCGCCGATGTTGCCCGCCGTGTAGGCGTCGGAGAACGCGCCCTCGCGCGCGGCGGCGAACTCGACCTCGGGCGACACGAAGCGCTGGCCGGCCAGCTCGAACCACGCGAGCCTCCCCTCGCGCGAAGCCTGCGAGCCGCCCACGCCGGTCGAATGGCTCTCGCGCGTCTCGCGCCCGTCGAGCAGCCCGTGCAGCTCGACGGCCGGCCCGTGGAAAGAGACCGTGCGGTCGGAGCCCGTGTCTAACTTGAAGAGCGCCTCGCGGTCGCCCTCGAAGCGCGCGCGGACGGCCGGGTTGCGGCCGCTGAAGAAAAGCTCCTGCCACGACGCGCGCTCCAGGCGGTACCGCGCGGGGTCGTGGAGCGCGACCGACTCGGCCGCGATGACGACCTCGACGGCGGCGCGCTCGAAGAGGTCGCGCCCGCAGATGCCGCCGACGTCCACGCCGAACGACCTCGTCAGGAACGCGAGGTCGAGCTCCATGAAGCGAATGCCTTTGATTGTCAGCGGCCCCAGCTCGAAGGCGTCGCCCTGTCGGAAGCGCGCCTTGGTCATGCCGAACGCGCCGACGGCGACCACCTGGCCGAGCGCCTGTAGCCCGAGCCGGTCGGCCGCCTTCGGGTCGATGACCATCCCGCCCGCGCCGCTGTCGAGGACGAACCAGCCCACGTCCCTCCCGTTGACGAGCGGGCGCACGAGCATGTGCCCCGAGCGCGTGCGCCGCGCCTCGACCCGCGCGGGCTTCGACGTGTCCCACCGCGCGTCGTCCGGGCGCTTACTGACCGGCGCGAAGAGCGCGCGCGAAGGGGCGTCGGCCGGCGCGACCGCGCGCGTCTCGAAGACGTTGGTCACGCCCGCGACGCCGCGCGTGTAGCGGTGCGGGAAGCGGAAGCCGAGCACCTCTCGGTAGTCGGACAGCTCGATGACCTCCTCGCCGGCCGGGACGCGCCGCGTGACGCGCTTCGGGAGCCACGTCGCGCGCTCGACGAAGACGGTCGCCTCAAGCAGCCCGCCTTTAAGCGCGAGCCCGAGCGCGACCTGTTTGTCGTCGGTCTTCGACGCGTCGAGCCTGACGGCGAACGGGCCGTCCGGCGCGAGCCAGCGCCCCGAGTGAATCCACGCGCCCAACTGCGCGTTCTCAAGGTCCTGAAATTCCAGACGGCGCGGCATCCCCGACCAGTCGACCTCCCAGCCCGTCGCGCCGTCGAAGCCCGTGACGACGCCGAGCGTCCCCGCGATGTCGTGGCGGAACTCGCCGCCGGGCGCGAAGAGGAACGTGTGCTTCGTGTCGAGCCCGCGGTAGCGCGCCGCGCCCTCGGTCGTCACGCCGTTCTTCTGCGCCGACAGGCGCTCGTAGCCGACGGCCGCGCGGACGCGCGCCAGCGCCTCTTCGACTGTCGTGACCGGCGCGGCCGCCGCCGCTTGCGCCCGCGCCGCCCGCGCCGCGGGCGACGCGAGCAGAATCAGGGCGAGCAGGAGTCGCAGGTTAGTTTGCGTCTTCATTCGTCGTTTTCCTTCTGAGGCGTTCGCCGGCCGGATACACATCGACGCCCCGGCCGCGGAAGTCGGGCGGGAGATTTACACGCCGCCGGCGCGGCCCCGGTCAAAAAAATTAAGGGGCCGCGCGAGCGGCTTGTCAAACCGCCGTCGAGCGGGTATCAAATGACCGATGAACCTGATACAGATTCTCGGGCTGGCGCTCGGGTCGGCCTGGACTTCGGGCATCAACCTGTACGCCACGGTGGCCGTGCTCGGGCTCTTGCAGCACTACGGGCTCGCGCGCCTGCCCGGCGGGCTTGAGGCGCTCGACAACTGGTGGGTCATCGGCGTCGCGCTCGGGCTCTACGCCGTCGAGTTCGTCGCCGACAAGATACCTTACGTGGACACGGTGTGGGACGCCGTCCACACCTTCATACGCGTGCCGGCGGGCGCGGCGCTGGCGGCGGCCGCGACCTCGGACGTGAGCCCTTCGGTGCAGGTCGTCGCGCTGCTGCTCGGCGGCGGCCTCGCGCTCTCGACGCACGGGACGAAGGCGACCGTGCGCGCGGCGGCCAACGTGAGCCCGGAGCCCCTGACGAACTGGGCGCTCTCGCTCGTCGAGGACGTGATAGCCGTGGGCGCGGTCGTCCTCGCGGTGCTACAGCCCGTCGTCCTCCTCATCATCATCGGCGTCTTCCTCGTCCTCTTCGCGTGGCTGATGCCGAAGGTTCTGCGGCGTCTCGGCCGCATGGCGCGGGCGGCGCGCGACTTCTTCCGCGGGCGCGGGGTCGGGGCTGAAAGTTAAAAGTTAAAGGCATGGCTTCAGACCGGCGCGAGCTGCTGAAGACTTTCGCGCTCGCCAACGAATTCAAGGAGGGCGACCTGCTCGTCGGCGGGACGCGCGACGAGTCGGCGCGCGCGCCGGCGCGCGAGACTCTTGCCGCGCTCACGCTCGGCGGGCTGACGCGGACGGCGCTCGTCGAGGACGGCGTGAGCGAGGCCCTGTCCGCCTCGCTCGACGCGCGGCTCGCGGCGGAAATCTCCGGCCTGACGATCGGCGGGCTGAAAGCCGTCCTCATAGGCGCGGGCGGCGCGGAGTGGGCGCGGCGCTACGGCGCGGGGCTTTCGAGCGAGGCGGCGGCGGGCGTCGTCAAGCTGATGACGAACGACGAGCTTTCATCCGTTGCGCGGAAACTCTTCAACCCGCTCCCCGGCGACGGCGTCCGCGTCGGCTCGCCCAGTCACTTCGGCTCGCGCATCCAGCCGAACAGCCCCGGCGACGACGAGGAGGAGATTCTGTTCTCCATCCTAGAAGGGCTCGCGCACGGCTGCGGCGACGTCATCATCGGGCTCAACCCGGCGGCCGACGACGTGGAATCAATCGCGCGGCTCGAAGAACTGCTCCGCTCGTCAATCGAGCGCCTGAGCTTGCCGACGCGCTACTGCGTCCTCTCCGACATCGTCAAGCAGTCGAGCGCTCGCTCTCTGGGTCGCGTTGACGTCGGCTTCCAGAGTCTCGCCGGAACGTCGCGCGCGCTCGGCGGGATGGTGGGCCTCGACGTTGACGGCGTGGCCGACCTCGCGCTCGGCTTCGGCGGGCTCTACTTCGAGACGGGGCAGGGGTCGGAGGTGACGAACGGCGCGGCCGAAGGCGTTGACATGGTGACGCTCGAAGCGCGCAGCTACGGCGTGGCGCGCGCCGTCGGGCGGCGGACGGGCGCGTGGATGATAGTCAACGACGTGGCCGGCTTCATCGGGCCGGAGGTCTTCCGCACGGGCGAACAACTCCTGCGCGCGTGCCTGGAAGACACCGTGATGGCGAAGCTCCACGGGCTGACGATGGGGCTCGACGTGTGCTCGACCTTCCACATGGGCATCGAGCCGGGCGAGCTGCGGCGGCTGACCGGGGAGATAGTCGAGCGCGCCGCGCCCGCCTACCTGATGGCCGTCGCCGGCAACGCCGACCCGATGCTCGGCTACCTGACGACCTCCTTCCGCGAACACCCCGCGCTCAGGCGAAAGACCGGCCGGCACATCTCGACGCCGATGCGAAAGCGCCTGTCCGAACTCGGCGTGTTCGACTCGCGCGGCCGGCCGCGCGGCGACGCGGAGTGCGTCGCCGATCTGTACGCCGCGTACACGCGCGCGGGCGGCGACACGCGCTCGGGCGAGACGCTGCGCGCGGAGGGGGGCAAAAAGCTCTCGGCGCTCGGGCGTCGCGGGTTCGACCTCGGGCGCGGGCACGGCCGCGAGTACGAGCCGCCGCCGGAGGTCGCGACGCGGCTTGAGGGAATCTACGCGCACGCGCGGCGCGCGCTCTACGCCGCGCTCGACGACGCGGTCTTACGCGAAGTCAGCCCGCGCCACCTGCGCGCGCGCACGGAGGCGCGCGACCGCGAGCAGTATCTTTCGGAGCCCGCTTCGGGCGAGCGCCTGCGCGCGGAGACGGCCGCGCGCGTCGCCGCGCTCTACCCGCAAAAGCGCCCGCGCGTGCAGCTCGTGCTCTCCGACGGGCTGAACGCGGACGCGCTCAACGAGAATTTGCGCGCGGTGCTGCCGCGCCTGCGGCGTGGACTCGGAGAGGCCGGCCTCCACGTCGGCGAGGTTGACGTGGTCATCTCCAACGGGCGCGTGCGCGCGGGCTATCACGTCGGCGAACTGCTCGGCGTGGACGTGGTCGTCCACCTCATCGGAGAGCGTCCGGGGACGGGCTTGAACACGCTCTCGGCCTACGTCACCTACGGGCGCGACGAGGCGGGGCGCGCGCGTTGGAGTCCCGCCCTCGACCACTCGTGCACGACGGCGGTCTGCGGCATCCACCCGAGGGGCAAACGCCCCGACGCGGCGGTCGAAGAGGTCGTGCGGTGCGTCGTGAGGTCGCTGGAGGAAGGGCGCTCGGGCGTCGCGCGCTGAATTTTATTGACTTCCCGCGCGGGCGCGCATATCTTTCCCGGCCTCAAAGGTACTTTCCGCCGGCGGGCGCTCCCGCCGGCCCCGCCTCCAAAGACCCGGCGGATTCAGCGGCGGATTCCCTCTGACGCCTCGCCCGCGCTTCAGCGGTCACGCCTTAATGGAAGGAGAGCTGTCATGCCCTCGGAAGTGACATTAAAAATATTAGCCTACAACGTGCAGATGCTCGACCAACTGTTCCGCTACGAGTACCACAACAAAGAGCGCGCCAAGTTGATCGCCAACATTCTGGTGCGCAGCGATTACGACGTACTCATCTTCTCCGAGGCATTCGACAACGGCGCCCGCGAGGAGATGAATAAAATCCTGATGCGGACTTTCACGCAGCGGACGGCCGTCGTCGGCAACGACGACGACATCAACATCAACCAGGTCCTCGCGGCGAGCTTCGTGGCGGGCGGCCTGATCGGGGCCGCCGTGGCCGGGATAGTAGTCTGGACGACCGGCCGCCCGAGATCGGACGGCGGGGTCTTCATCGTGAGCCGCTGGCCCATCCTGCTTCAGGGCCAGATCGTCTACAGGAACTCCGCCAGCGAAGACCGGCTGGGCCGGAAAGGCGTCTCGTGGGCGCTCATCGACAAGCAGGGGTTTCACTTCAACGTCTTCGGCACGCACACGCAGGCGGATGACAAGCACTACGTCACCCGCGTCAGACAGTTGGAACAGTTTCAACTGATGTACCGGACGGTGGCACCCAACTGGCAACCCGCCCTGCTCGGCGGAGACCTCAACGTCGATTACTGTTTTGATCAGGACAATTGTCAGAACAGGCCGCCCGACGTCCCCGACGACCCCGAAGACCGGGGCGACGGCAGGGACGGGCCGGGCGGCGACGGCCCGCGCCGCGCGTTGGCGGGAGCGTCCCGGAACCCGCCGGAGGCCGCCCCGGCGGTCGGCCAGAGCAGCGCGGCCGCCCGAGACTGCTGTAGCTCGCGAGAGCGCGGCGAGATGCTCAACCGCCTGCGGGCGTCCCCGCCGCAGGATTTGACGAAGTACACTTACACGCGCGACTACAGGAACGACCTGAAGAAACGCGGGGGCGGTGACCCCGGTCTGAACCACACCCTCGACTACGTCTTACACTCCACCGAGCTCGACACCGTCTTACACGCCGCCAACCGGAGGCCGTCTCCGCTGCGGCCGCAGCCCATTCGCTCGTCGCTGGAAATCGTGAGGCCGCGCGGCGTGTTCTCGTCCGTGAGTCTGAGCGGCGGGCCTAAGCTTGATACCAGGGAGCGAGACCTTTCCGACCACTACGGCGTGCTGGGGACGTACACCTTCCGGCTCACGCGGGAGGACTCGCACCTCTTCACGGGGACGTGGAAGTGCGTCGAGTTCAACGGCGGGCCGGACACACACAACCACCGCCTGACCTTCACGCCGTTCGGGATGCAGGTGCTCGACGACTTCGACGGCAGGCAGACGAAGGCGCGCGTCCACCAGTTCTACACAGGGAAAGAGTTCAACGGCAAAATCGTCATCAAGAACGCGTCCGGGGAAGAACACGTCTTGTACGACTACACCTTCAGCAAGAGACCTGAGTTTGATCGGCACTTCATTCCCGGCGTCATACAACTGCCCGGGGGCAGGCGCGAGACTCAGACGCGGCCCCGGCCGAAGAACGCGCTGCTGCTCCGCAGCGCGCAGCGGAGCGCTCTCTACGCCTTCGAGCAATGGCCGCCGGTCGATGTGCGGGACGACTTCCGTTCCGGCGGGCCGGTCTAAAGCTGTCTTCTCTTGAGAGGGCGGCGGGAGGGTGGTGAAACGACGCGGGCGCGGAGGCTTAGATTTGA
>DASWNR010000041.1:0-7779 GCA_036399155.1 Pyrinomonadaceae bacterium | reverse complement strand
AGTTGCGCGTAAAGCTCTGTGAAGGCCGCGTTCGTCCAGCCGAAGCCGATCTCGTTCGACGCGTATCCGAAGCGGAGTCCGTCACCCATCGAGGACGTGCGCCGCTCCACGTCGTACTTCTCGACGATGGTGTTGTGCTCGACGAACTCCTTGAGCACGAGCGAGAGGAAGTTGACGGAGACGCGGTCGGCCTCCGCGTGGAAGCCGTAGGCGCGCAGCCCCTCGACGGCAATCAACTGCATCGGGGCCCACCCGTAGGGCGCGTCCCACTGGCTGCCCGTGCGATTCGTGCTCGTCTGCAAGCCGCCCGCGCGCTCGAAGACGTGCAGCTTCGAGACGACGCGCCTCGCCTGCTCGGGCGTGGCCAGCCCAGCCCAGAGCGGGTAGAAGGTCGTCACGAACGGGTAGCGGCGCACCGCGCGCTTCTCGAAGTTGTAGTCGTAGTAGAGCCCGTCGCGCTCGTCCCACATCAGGCGGTTGACGCGCTCGCGCCGGACGGAGGCGAGCCGCTCCCAACGCTCGGCCGCGCCCGCGCGCCCAAGCTCGCGCATGATCTCGGCCGCGTCGCGCTCGTAGACGTAGAGCAGCGAGTTGAGGCAGACGGGGTTGTAGCTCACGACGTCGGCGCCGAACGGGCCGAAGCGGTTCGACGGGTCGAAGCCCGACTCGCGCATCGAGCGGTCGCCCTTGTAGAACTCCGGCGTCAGGCGGTCGGCCGCGCGGTCGTAGAAACGCGCCACGTCGTAGTCGGCCACGCGCTCGGTTCTGTAGAACTCCTTCACGCGCTCGTAGTGCGTGCGGCCGCGTGCGTCGCGCTCGTCGGCGACCACCTCGGGCGCGGGGCCTTGCCCCGAGTCGTAGTAGCGCGAGAGCCCCGTCTCGGGCGTGAGGTGCTCGGCGCCGGGCGCGGCCCAGTAGTCGTAGTAAGCCTCGACGGCGCGCGCCGCGCGGCGGAGCCAGACGCGGTCGCGCGTCCGGCGGTAGACGCCGAGCACCATCCGCGTCAGGAAGGGCGGCTGCGAGCGCGTGAGGTAGTAGGTGCGGTTGGCGTTGAGCACGCGGCCGTAGTGCTCGACCTCGTAGACGAAGTTGTCGGCCATGTCGCGCGCCAGCCCCGGCTCGCCGTCGCGCAGCAGCCCGACCTGTATGAAGTAGCTGTCCCAGCCGTACATCTCGTTGAAGCGCCCGCCGGGCACGACGTAGGGGCGCGGCAGGTAGAGGAGGCCGGGCGTCGCCTCCGCCGCGCGCTCCGGGAGCCGGCGCAGCTCGACGCGCGCGAAGTCCTCGGCCGTCATGCGCGCGCGGAGCCGCCGCCGCACGGCCGCGAAGTCTTCGCGGCGCGAGACGTAGACGGGCCAGCGCAAGTGTCGGGGCGGCACCCTCTGCTCGGCCGAGAGTGTGGACTGAAACTTCGGGTCGGTGGCGGCGCTGAGCAGGTCTCGGTCGGAGCGCGTGAGCGTGCGCCAGCCGCGACGCACGTACTCGCGCGCGGCGGCGAGCTGCGCGGGCGTGGCCCGCTCCTGCGCGCCGGCCGCCGCCGACGCGGCTAGCAAGAACAGGACGAGCGCGAGCCGCGCGGAGTTAGTCATGCGGACAATTTTCTTCATGCCCGCCCGCGTGTCAAACGGCCGGGACGCGTCGTCATAGTTCGACCGCTCGTAAAGGGGAGGCGTTTCGCCACGGCGCGCAGGGGGATTTGAGTTTTGAAATCTCAAATCTGAACGGAGGGGCGACGACCGGCGTGTCGCCCTCGGGGCGGGCGCTCGCCGGGAGCGTGCTTTTTTCTGTTGTGCCGCCGCCGCCGGGGGGCTACAATCCGTGCCGCTTTCTTCCCCCGCAATACCGACCATAAGGGACGTCACGTCAAGCGGCCGCCCCGACCTCGCTCACGGACTAAAACAGACAGAGGACGGTTCACCATGCGCGTTTTCGCGAGAGGCTTCACGCGGGGCTTGTGGGCGCTGCTGCGCCTGCTCGTGCTGCTGCTCTACATCTTCAAGGCGCTCGCCGATTTCTTCCGCAACCTGTGTCGGGCCTGCCGCCGCCGGCGCTGGCCGCGCGCCGAGCGCGGCTGCTGCGTGGACGTGCCGGCCTCGGTCTACAGGCGTCCCGACCCGCTCATCTATTCGCAGCCCTTCCTCATGGCGCAGGGGCTGGCCGTCACCTGGGACAACCCGGACATCCAGCTCTTCGACGGCGACAAGGCAGTCGCCTCCTCCTCGCTCGCGCCGGACAGGGATTACACCGTGCGGGTGCAGGTCTGGAACAACTCTTACGACGCGCCCGCCGCGGGCCTCGGCGTCAGCCTCTCGTTCCTCACCTTCGGCATCGGCACGACCCCGACCTTCGTCGGCCAGCAACTGATCGACCTCGGCGTCAAAGCCTCTTCGCAGTGCCCGGCCTTCGCCGACTTCGTCTGGCACACGCCACAGGCCGAAGGGCACTACTGCCTCCAGGCGCGGCTGGAGTGGCCCGACGACGCCAACCCGGACAACAACATAGGGCAGGAGAATACCGACGTGCGGAAGTTGCAGTCACCCGCCTCCTTCATGTTCCCGGTGGCCAACCAGGCCGCCATCCCGCGCCGCTTCCGCCTCGCGGCAGACTTCTACCGCCTGCCCAAACTCCGGGCCTGCCCCGAGGATGAGGATAAGGTCTTCACGCCGGCGCGCGAGCGCGAAGAGCCCTCGCGCTTTGAAGAGAGCCTCGCCCGCTGGGAGACGGCGTTCAAGGAGCAGGGCAAGTCCTCCGCGCCCGTGCCGGAGGACTGGACGGTGACCATCGCGCCGTCCGACTTCACGCTCAAGGCCGGCGAGAAGATAAGTGTCCAGGTGACGGCCGAGCCGAAGTTCTCCGGCTTCAAAGGCACCGAGGCCATCAACGTCAACGCCTACGCCACCGCCATCGGGGAGGGCCAGGTCGAATTCGTCGGCGGCGTCACGCTCTACGTCGTCGGGGTCTGAAGGGGGCCGACCATGCCGTACCGCAAGTACACACAGTGCTACGAACACAAGCCGGGCGACAAGCCCTTCAACGAGGGCGACCTCTTCGGCTTCAGCGCCGGCGCGGCCGCGCCGGGACTGGTCGGGGCCCTCGCCGCCTTCCTGACGGGCAATGTCTTGATCGGCGTCGCGCTGACCGGCATCAGCTACGCCCAGGCCATCATCGCCGTCGCCGACGAGTGGCTCTACCACCGGCTCGCCTGCATCGGGCCGGGCTCGAACGTCAAGTGCGCCGTCGGGAGGGTCATCTCCGACCCGGAGGTCGGCGGGCTCGGCGAGTTCGACAACGACCAGTTCTTCGACGTGATGCTGATGCCGCACCGCGACCAGGACGACTACCTGACCTACAATTACAACTATAATAAGACCCCGCCCGGCCCCGGCCCCTCCGGGGACGGCAAGACCGAGGATTGGCCGGCCAACGACATCTACAACGACCACTTCCAGGGTCAGAAGCTGATGAAGCCCTTCTTCACCGACCTCCCCTACAAACTCGACCGCACCAAGCTGCACTGCGAGGCCGAGGGCAACTTCTGGGTGAAGATGAAGGAGTGGGCCTTAATCGCGGGCGCGGTCGTGGCCGTGGCCTCGGCGGCGGGCGCGGCGGCGGGCGCGTCGCTCGGGTGCGCCATCGGCGGGTTCTTCGGCCCGCTGGGGTGCGCCATCGGCGCCATCATCGGCGCCATCATCGGCTGGGCCCTCGGTGCCGGCGCCGGGCACATGATCGTCTCGGCCATCGCCTTCGACGCCGACCCCGGCGAGGTCGAGGATTCCAACGTCGGCGACAAGGCGCTGGGGCCGATTGTGACCGGCGACCACGTGGTGGTCTACGGCGAGCACGTTTACGACGGATACCACGAGGGCTGGCACGAGTTCCACCCGCTGATGGCCGTCGTCAAGCTGAACTCCGCGGAGTCGAGCCAGTACCTCGAATGGGAGCCGGATTTCGCCGTGCCGAAGAAGCCTCCCGCCGAGGCGCAAGGGATGCCGGGCGATATCAAGGGACTCAGCGAGCTGGAGATGCGTATCGGGCTGGAGTCGCCGAAGTTCCGCAAGCGGGCCGAGTGGCTGAGGGACAAGTGGTGCCTCATGCTGGCCGAGGCGTTCGACGACGCGACGCGCGAGCTACAGCGCCGGCCGGCCCACCGCTGGACGATACACCCCTGGGTGGACGGGTGCGTCGAGATTGAGGGCGGCAGCGTCCCCGCAGGAGGCGGCGCCCCGGCCAAGCCCAAGCCCCCGCCCGACAACATCAAATAAAGATTGGCCCCGACAGGCCGGGGTCGGCCTAGCCGCGCCTGACGAACTCGCGTTTGAAGATGCGCGTCTCGCCGTCGGGGAAATTGACGGCGACCTTGTCGTCTTCGAGCGAGACGACGCGGCCGCGTCCGTACTTCGGCACGCGCACGGAGTCGCCCTCTCCGACCTCCAACACCTTCTTCTTCTCGACGGGCTCGCGCGGCGCCGCCGCCGGCGGTTCCTTCGTGGACGCGCTCCCCCTGTTCACGGACCCCGCGAGCCCGAGCTGTTCTTCGAGCGGGTGCAGGCAGTTGTCGCAGTGGCCGCAGGCACCCCGCGCGAACTCCTCGCCGAAGTATTCGTGCAGGAGCTTCCAGCGGCACTCGGCGCTCTGGCCGTAGAGCATCACGCGCTCCAGCTTCTCGCGGTTGCCCTCGCCGCGCGCGGCGCAGGCGTCGGCGACGCCCTCGACCTCCTCGCGCGTCACCTCGGGTCTGAGGAGTTTGAAGCGCACGCCGCGCGTCTCGCGCACGATGCGGGCGTCCTTGAGGAGCGAGAGCCCGACGCGCACCTTCGTCTTCGCGACCCCTTCGGCCGCCTCCAGCACGTGCGCGAGCGGCACGGCAGACGCGTCAGCGCCCGCGGCGCGCAGCGCGTCGCAGACCGCCCAGAGGTCTTCCGCCTTCGGGTAGCGCCCGCCGAGGAAGAAGAGCTGCGTGCGCCGGTCGTCGAGCTGGTAGAGCAGCACGCAGCGCGCCCCGCCGCCGTCGCGCCCAGCGCGCCCCGACTCCTGGTAATAGGCTTCGAGCGACCCGGGCATCTGGTAGTGGACGACGAAGCATATGTCGGGCTTGTCGATGCCCATGCCGAAGGCGTTGGTGGCGAACATCGCCTTCAAGCCCCCGGCCATGAAGAGGTCTTGATTCTCGCGCCGCTCGGACGGCGGGAGCTTGCCGTGATAGGCGCGCACCTCGAAGTCCGAGCCGCGGAAGAGTTCCGCCAGCGCCTCGGCCGCCTTGACCGTCGCGCAGTAGACGATGCCCGTCCCTTCGGTTTCGCGCATGACGCGCGCGAGCTGTTGGCGCTTCTCGCGCTCGTTCGTCACGCGCGCGACCTCGTAGCGCAGGTTCTCGCGGTAGATGCCCGTGTTGAAGACGCGCATGCGCGGGAGACCGAGCCGCTTCTTAACGTCTTCGACGACCGCCGGCGTGGCCGTCGCCGTGAGCGCGAGCACGGGCGGCGCGCCGAGCGTTTTAATCGCCGCGCCGAGCGCGAGGTAGCTCGGGCGGAAGTCGTGACCCCATTCCGAGATGCAGTGCGCCTCGTCCACGACGACGAGGTCAACGTCGGCGCCGCGCAGGGTTTCGAGGAAGGCCGGGTCGGCCATGCGCTCGGGCGTGGTGAAGACGAACTCGCTCTCGTCGCGCTCGATGCGCCCGAGGCTTTCGCGCCGCTCGACCACGGTGAGCGCGCTGTTGACCTGCGCGGCCTCGACGCCCGCCTCCGAGAGCTTGTCCACCTGATCCTTCATCAGCGAGATGAGCGGCGAGACGACGACGGTCGTGCCCGGCAGGTGGAGCGCCGGCAGTTGAAAACAGAGCGACTTGCCCGCGCCCGTCGGCATCACGGCGAGCGTGTCCTCGCCCTCCAGAACGGAGCGGATGACCTCGGCCTGACCCGGCCGCAGTCGTTCGAGCCCGAAGACCTCGCGCATCGTGCGCCGCATCTTCCGCAGCTCGCCCGTCGCCCCGCCAAGAATTTTCGCCCTCGCCGTTATTGGTCGCGTCATGCGGCGGAGGCTACACGCGCCGCTCGCGCTTTCTGTCCGCGAGAGATTGAGAAACTGTCGCGCGGGCTTCTGGCACCGACCTTGCTCTCCCCAAAGCACGGGCGAACAGGGCTGAGTAACTAACGGCTCTTCGGGCGCGGGCGCGGCTCGGGGGCGTACGAATGTGCGCCGCCGATGTCCGCTTAGAAAACATCCGGTCAGGTTTTCTTTTACGGCTTACAGAACTGACAACGAGGGAGGTTAAAAAAGATGGGCTCAGCGGACAGCGGAGGCAGGAACCAGGGCGACAGCGGGCACGTCGGCGGGACGCGCCAGAAGGGCGGCGCGGGCGCGCGCGGCGGGTCGGGCGCGAAGAGCGAAGGCAAGGGCACGGGCAACAAGAGCGAGGGCGACGGCAAGAAGAGCGGCACGCCCGGCGGCGAGCGCAACCCCTCAAACGATTGAGAGACGAACCGAGCGGGGAGGAAACGGATGGCTGAAGAGACGAATCAGGGCGGGAACGACAAGGGCATCGGCGAGGGCAACCTGCGCGAAGAGCGCGGCGCGCCGCCTTACGCCGACCGCGCCTACGCGGGCGAGAGCGAGCCGGCCGGGGACACGGGCCCGAGCCAGGAGGGGACGGCCGGCGGCACGAACATCTCGTCGCAGGGCGGCGCGGCCGACAGCGGCAAGGCCGGCGGGAACACCGGCGGCTCCGGCGCGCAAGGGCACGGCTAGAGGCTACGGCCACGACAAAACACGAGAGCCCCGCCGCGCGGAGTCCGCGCGGCGGGGCTCTCATTTTTCTCACGCGCCTCGCTCTCCCTGCCGGCCCGGGCGCCGGGGAGCGCGCGTCGCTTCAACGGCCTTCGTTTACGAAGCGGGCCCTACGGCCTCGACCTCGACGAGCCTTGAGCGTCCGCCCACGGCGTTGTGGACGACGACACGCACCTTCGTCGTCGTCACGGCCGGGAAGGTCAGCCTCTTCCAGACGAGGCCGTTGTTCGTGACCGTGCCGCCCGGGACTGTGACCCACTGCGCCCCGTCCCACGTCTGCACCTCGAAGGAAGTCACGCCGTACTTCGTGAACGTCATCCCTGCGGTCGGCTCGGACGGCGAGGCGTAGTCGTCTTGCAAAGAGAAGACGTTGACCCCGTCCACCTTCCTGCCGCCGGCGAACGACACCTCGACCCAGTCGGGGAACGAGTTGTTCGTCCCGTCCCTCCACCCGCCGCCGTGCTCCCAGTTGAGGCCACGCCGGTCGCCGTTAATCACGCCCGCCGGCGAGAAGTCGAGGCCGGGAAGCTCCTGCTGCGTCGTCGTGGACGATGCCGTCGCCACGCCGCCGCCGGACGCCGCCGCGTGGTTGACCCGCCCCGTAGAGGGCTGCGGGGTGACCGTCGCGGGCGTGCCCCACGCCTCGAACTCGACGAGGCGCGACCGCCCCGCCAGAGCGCTGTTGACGACCACGCGGACGCGGGTCGTGTTGACGGGCTGGAAGGTTATCTTCCGCCACACGCCGCTGTTGTTGGTGACCGTGCCGCCCGGCACCGGCGCCCACGCCGAGCCGTCCCAGTACTGCACCTCGAAGGAGGTGACGCCGTACTTGCTAAACGTCAGCGCCTCGGTCGGCTCGGCCGGCGACGTGTAGTTGTCCTGAAGCGAGAAGACGTTGACCTCGTCGATGGCCATCGGGGACGCGAACGCCACCTGGAGCCAGTCGGGGAACGTGTTGTTGGTCGCGTCGCGCCACCCGCCGCCGTGCTCCCA
>DASWNR010000040.1:0-29384 GCA_036399155.1 Pyrinomonadaceae bacterium | reverse complement strand
TCGGCGAAGCTCACTTCGCCCCAACGGAATACGCAGAGCGAGCGAGCGCGCTCGGCCGTCAACCCGCGGACGGTCGCGCGGCACTTCTCGCGGCAGTGGCGCAGGTAGTCGAGCAGCTCTTCCTTCGCGTAGACGCGCCCGGGCATCACGCCGGCCGGGTTCAACTCGTCGAGTGTGAAAGGCTCGGGCGGCGCGAAGCCCTCGGCCGACCCCGAAAGGTAAAGGTCTGTGAAGAAGAGCGTGTGGTAGACGACGTACCAGAACTCCGGCGCGCGCCGCCCGCCCGCGCCCCACAACTCCGCCGGGCACGCCCGCACGGCGTTCCCCAACATCTCCAGCGCGGCCCCGAACTGCCGCCACACGCTCTCCCTCCAAACGTCTTCCACTTCTTTCTCCCGCGTCTGCGTGTAAACCCCCGCATGATACGCGGGTTCGGACTTTGTGCGTAAATTTTCGACGTGCGGCCGCCGCCGGAACCCCCGAGGGCGCTCGCGCTTTTGCGATTTTGGGATTTCGGTTTGCGGAAACGGACACCGGCCGGGGGCGCGTGCGTGCGTTCCCGGGGGAAAAGTCCTGAAAAACGGGCGGACGCGGCGGTTTGCGGCAGTGGTACGGGGCTTGTTGAGGTGCTTCGCGAGTGGAAGTGTTTCTGTCGACGTAAAGCAATCCTCCGTGAGGGATGTAAAGCAACCCGCTATGGATGTAAAACGCTCACCTACGGACCCGCCCCGCCCCGCCGCGGATGTGAAGCGCCCCTCTTTTGACGCGCCGCGCTCCGCCATGGACATCAAGCGGCCCCAGAGGAAGAACCGGCGGCGCGTGAAGCTGGCCGTGTACGCGGCGCTGGGCGTGCTGGCGATTGCGCTCATCACCTACGGGCTCTCAAGGTTGCCGAAGGCCGCGCCGAGCGTGGCGCGCGCCACAGTCCTGACCGACACGGTCAAGCGCGGGCAGATGCTCCGCAACGTGCGGGGCCTGGGCACGCTCATCCCCGAGGAGATTCGGCAGATCGCCGCCCCGGTCGAGGGGCGCGTCGAGCAGAAGTTCGTCAAGCCGGGCGAGACCGTGACGGCCGGCACCGTGCTCGTCACGCTCTCGAACCCGACGCTCCAGCAGGCCGCCGTCGACGTGGAGTACCAGATCAAGTCGGCCGAGGCCGACATGAACAACCTGCGCTCGCGGCTTGAGAGCGAGCGGATGAGCCAGCAGGCCGCGACCGCCGAGATACAGTCCGAGTACAGTCAGGCCAAGATTCAGCTCGACACCGACGAGCAGCTCGCCAAGGAGGGGCTCGTCCCCGCGCTCACGCTGCGCATCTCGCGCGTGAGGGTCGAGCAGCTCGCCAACCGCCTTGAGATCGAGAAGAAGCGGGTGGGGGCGAGCCAGTCGCAGACCGCCGCGCAGATCGCCGCGCAGCGGGCGCGCATCGAGCAGTTGCGCGCGCAGCTCCGGCTCAACCAGGAGCAGGTCGCCTCGCTCCAGGTTCGCGCCGGCACCTACGGCGTGCTCCAGGAGGTGACGGTCGAGGTCGGGCAGCAGATCACGCCCGGCACCAACATCGCGCGGGTCGCAGACCCGACCAGCCTCAAGGCCGCGCTCCAGATCCCCGAGACGCAGATCAAGGACATCACGCTCGGCCAGCCGGCCGTCATCGACACGCGCGGCGGCGGCACGGTCAACGGCGTCGTCCAGCGCATCGACCCGGCGGCGCGCAACGGCACCTTCACCGTAGACGTGCGGCTCGAAGGCGCGATGCCGCAGGGCGCGCGCGTGGATTTGAGCGTGGACGGTACCATCGAACTCGAACGCCTCGACAACGTACTCTACGTCGGGCGGCCCGCGACGGGCGGGGCGGCGCAGGCCAGCGTCACGCTCTTCCGCGTCGAGGCCGACGGGCGCACCGCGACGCGCGTCCCCGTCCGGCTCGGCCGCACCTCGGTCAACACCGTCGAGGTGGTCGAGGGGCTGCGCGAGGGCGAGACCGTCATCCTCTCCGACACGTCGCAGTGGGACAACGTGGACACGCTCCGACTCGACTGAAGGCCGTAAGACCCCTGACCCCAGACCAAACTCGAAAGGAAATGTGATGAGCGCTACAAGCGAACCGCTGGTGAAGCTGGACGGCGTGCGTAAGGTTTTCTACACGGACGAGGTCGAGACGCACGCGCTCTCCGGCATCCACCTCGACATCAAGAAGGGCGAGTACATCTCGATGGCGGGCCCCTCCGGGTGCGGCAAGTCCACGCTGCTCTCCATCCTCGGCCTGCTCGACACGCCGACCGACGGCGAGTACATCCTCAACGGCACCCCCGTCACGAACCTCTCGCTCTCGGAGCGCGCGCGGATACGCAACCGCGAGATCGGCTTCATCTTCCAGGCGTTCAACCTCATCGGCGACCTCAGCGTCTACGAGAACGTCGAGCTGCCACTGACCTACCGCGACATGAGCGCCAAGGAGCGGCGCGACCGCGTCGAGGAGGCGCTGCTCAAGGTCGGGATGTCGCACCGGATGAAGCATTACCCCTCGCAGCTCTCGGGCGGCCAGCAGCAGCGCGTCGCCGTCGCGCGCGCGGTGGCCGGCAACCCCTCCATCCTGCTCGCGGACGAGCCGACGGGTAACCTCGACTCGACCAACGGCGAGGCGGTGATGAACCTCCTGCGCGAGCTGCACGCGGGCGGCGCCACCGTCTGCATGGTCACGCACGACCCGAGGTACGCGCTCTACGCCGACCGCACCTTCCACCTCTTCGACGGCCAGGTCGTCGAGGAGACGCACGAGCCGAAGGCCGAAGAGCTGCTCGAAGAGAGCGGCTTCAAACTCTAGCGCTTAGCTTTTCGCCACCCGCATCCGACTTTCAAACCCCGCGACCGGCGCCCCGCGCCCGGCCGTGACGCACCACCATTCCCTAAACGACGCGCGCGCCCCGCGCGCCGCCCCGCCCGCAGAGAGGTTTTCGACATGAGAAGAACACTCAAGGCCGCCGCGCTGCTCGCGCTGCTCGCCGCGACGGCCGCCCACGCCGCCGACGAGCGCATCCACAGACACTCCGAGTCGCACACGCTCGAACACAAGACCACCGCCAGGAAGCGCTTCGAGCTGCCCGTGCGCGCCGCCGGCCGGCGCGTGAGCCTGCGCCTGAAGGCCGTCGTGCGCGAGGGCGAGGCGAAACTGCTCGTACGCGACTCCAAGGGGCGCGTCCGGCAGGAGGCGCACCTGCGCCCCTCGGCCGGCAAATCCAACACCTACGACGTGAGCACGTCCGAGGACAGCGCCGCGAAGGGCGACTGGACGGTCGAGCTTGAGTTCCGCGAGGCGACCGGCAGCTACGAGCTGACGTGGACGAACGACCTGCCGTAAGGCGAAGGGGGATTCGGCGATGGGGACGTTTCTCAAAGACCTCCGGTACGCGGCGCGCGTGCTGATCAAGAGCCCGGGCTTTACGGTCGTGGCGGTGCTGGCGGTCGCGCTCGGCGTGGGCGCGAACACGGCCATCTTCTCGGTTGTCAACGCCGTGCTCCTGAAGCCGCTCAACTACGAGGAGCCGGGCCAGCTCGTCCTCATCAACCACAACTACCCGAAGATAGACCTCAAGGCTTCGGTCTCCGCGCCCGGCTATCACTACTACCGCGACAACGCGAAGTCCTTCTCGGGCGTCGCGGCGCTGACGGGCTGGAACGTCAACCTCACAGGCGAGGGCGAGCCCGAGCGCTTGCAGGGCATGTCGGTCACGCCCAACGTCTTCCAGACGCTCGGCGCGCGCCCCGCCGCCGGGCGCGCCTTCACGGACGACGAGGGGAAGCCCGGCAACAACAAGGTCGTCGTCTTCTCCGACGGCTTCTGGCGGCGGCGCTTCGGCGCGCTGCCCGTCGTCGGCAAGAGCGTCATGCTCAACGGCGAGCCCTACGCGGTCGTCGGCGTGATGCCGGCCGACTTCACCTTCGGGCGCGAGTTCGGCGGGCAGACGCCCGACCTCTGGTCGCCCATCGCCTTCACCCCGCAGCAGCTCGACGCGACGACCGGCCTGACGAGCGAGTACCTCGGCGTGGTCGCGCGGCTCAGGCCCGGCGTCGGCTTCGCGCAGGCGCAGGCCGAGCTGGACGGGATGGCCGCAGACCTCCGGCGCCAGTACATGCCGGGCGCGGACGCGAACAACTGGGGGCTGCTGCTCACGCGCTACGACGAGTTCGTCGTCGGGAAGATTCGCACGCTGCTGATGCTCCTGCTCGGCGCGGTCGCGCTCGTGCTGCTCATCGCGTGCGCCAACGTCGCCAACCTGATGCTGGCGCGCTCGGCCGTCCGGCAGAAGGAGATTGCGGTGCGCACCGCGCTCGGCGCGAGCCGCTGGAGGGTCGTCCGCCAGCTCCTGACCGAGAGCGTGCTGCTCTCGCTCGCGGGCGGCGGCGTCGGGCTGCTGCTGGCGATGTGGGGCGTAGACCTCCTGCTCAAGCTGAGCGACAACAAGATTCCGCGCGCGGCCGAGATCGGGCTCGACCGCAACGTCCTGCTCTTCACGCTCGGCCTCTCGGTGCTGACCGGGATAGTGTTCGGGCTCGCGCCGGCCTTCCAGACTTCCAACGTCAACCTCCACGACACGCTCAAGGAGGGGGGCAGGAGCGGGCGCGGCGGCGTGCGCCGGGGCGTGCGCGACGCGCTGGTCATCGTCGAGGTGACGCTCGCCGTCATCCTGCTCGTCGGCGCGGGGCTGCTCATACGCAGCTTCATGCGCTTGCAGCAGGTCAGCCCGGGCTTCGAGCCGCGCGGCGTGCTCGCGATGCAGGTCTCTCTGCCCGGCAGCAAGTACAAGGACGGCGCGTCGCGCGCGGCCTTCGACCGCCAGCTGCTCGAAGCCGTGCGCTCGCTCCCCGGCGTGCGCCTGGCGGCGACGACGACGACGCTGCCGATGAGCGGCAACAACCAGAGCGGCAGCTTCCAGATTGAAGGCCGACAGCTCGCGCCCGGCGAAAGCTCGCCGCACGGCGACCGCTGGATGCCTTCGGACGACTACTTCCAGACGATGGGCATCCCGCTCGTCAAGGGGCGCTACTTCGACGCGCGCGACACGGCCGAGTCGCCCTTCGTCGTCGTCGTCAGCGAGGCGCTGGCGCGCAAGTACTGGCCGGACGAAGACCCGGTCGGCAAGCGCGTCACGTTCAGCCGCGTCCCCAACACGCAAGACCCGCAGTGGCGCGAGGTCGTCGGCGTCGTCCGCCACGTCCGCAACGAGGGGCTCGAAGGCGAGTCGCGCGGGCAGTATTACGTCCCCTACCCGCAGCGGCCGAACAGCTCCGAGCTGTTCGTCGTCGTGCGCACGGACGGCGACCCCGCGTCGCTCGCGCCGTCGGTGCGCGGCGCGGTCGCGTCCGTCGACCGCGACCTGCCGGTCTTCCGCGTGACGACGATGGAGCAGCTCGTCTCGGAGTCGCTCTCGCAGCGGCGCTTCTCGCTCTTCCTCTTCGGCGCGTTCGCGGCGCTGGCGCTGGCGCTCGCGGTGGTCGGGCTCTACGGCGTGATGAGCTACGCCGTGGCGCAGCGGACGCACGAGCTGGGGTTGCGGATGGCGCTGGGCGCGCAGGCGGGCGACGTGCTGCGGATGGTGGTCGGTCAGGGGATGCTGCTCGTCGCGGCGGGGCTCGCGCTGGGGCTCGTGCTGGGGCTCGTCGGCGCGCTCGTGGTGACGCGTCTGATGACGAGCCTGCTCTACGGCGTCTCGCCCACAGACCCGATCACCTACGCCGGCATCGCGCTGCTGCTCGGCGCGGTCGCGCTCCTCGCCTCCTACATCCCCGCGCGCCGCGCGACGAAGGTTGACCCGATGGTCGCCCTCAGATACGAGTGATGAGTGACGGGCGATAAGCGAGGAGAAAAACTGCGGGCCTTATCTTCTCCTATCACCCGTCACTCGTCACCCATCACCAGCGAACGGAGCGAGCTATGAGGACACTTCTTAATGACGTACGCTTCGGGCTGCGGACGCTTCTGAAGAGCCCGGGTTTCACCATCGTCGCGGCGGCCGCGCTGGCGCTCGGGGTGGGCGCGAACACGGCCATCTTCTCGGCGGTGAACACGGTGCTGCTGCGCGCGCTTCCCTACGAGAACTCGGCGCAACTGGTGGCCGTCTACACGGGCGGCGACCCGGCCGTGCCCGAGCCGCGCGGGCCGCTCTCGTTCCCAGACCTGCTCGACTTCCGCGAGCAGGCGAAGTCGCTCGAATACGTCGCCGCCTACCAGGGCGTCGGCACCGTGATGAGCACGGGGCCGGGCGACGAGCCCGAGCGCGTGCGCGGCGTCGAGGTGATGGCCGACCTCTTCCCGGCGCTCGGCGCGACGGCCGCGAGGGGGCGCGTCTTCACGCGCGAGGAGGACAGGGAGGGCGGCCCGCCCCTCATCGTCATCAGCGACGGGCTCTGGCGGCGGCGCTTCGGGGGGATGCCCGACGCCGTCGGGCGCGAGGTTCGGATGGGGCTCTCGGGGCGCACCATGACGGTCGTCGGCGTGATGCCGCCCGGCTTCAAGTTCCCCCCGGGCGAGTCGGACGCCGTCGACTACTACGTCCCCTTCGTCACGGAGAACGCGCGGCGCGCCGCGAGCCAGCTGGCGAACCGCGACGCGGTCTTCATCGACACGGTGGCGAAGGTTCGCGACGGCGCGACCGTCGAGCAGGCGGCGGCCGAGGTGGCGACCATCGCGCGGCGGCTCGAAGAGCAGTACCCGGCGTCGAACAAGGGGCGACGCGCGCGCGCCGTCTCGCTGCACGAAGATTTGGTCGGGCCCGTCCGCCCCGCGCTGCTCATCCTGCTCGGCGCGGTCGGGCTCGTGCTGCTCATCGCGTGCGCCAACGTCGCCAACCTGCTGCTCGCGCGCGCGGCGGCGCGCTCGCGAGAGATAGCGTTGCGGACGGCGCTCGGCGCGAGCCGCGGCCGCGTGGTGCGCCAGCTTCTGACCGAGAGCATGTTGCTCTCGCTCGCGGGCGGCGCCGCCGGCCTGCTGCTCGCGGTCTGGGGCGTCGAGGCCATCGCCAAGCTCGGCCCGGCGACGCTGCCGCGCCTCGCGGAGACTTCGATTGACGGGCGCGTCTTCCTCTTCGCGCTCGGCATCTCGGCGCTGACGGGAATCATCTTCGGGCTCGTGCCCGCCTTGCAGGCGTCGAAGACCGACCTCGCGACCTCGCTCAAGGAGGGCGGTCGGTCGGGGACGGCGGGCGCGCGGAGCGCGGAGCTGCGCGCGGCGCTCGTCGTCTCGGAGGTCGCCATCTCGCTCGTGCTCCTGGTCGGCGCGGGGCTGCTGATTAAGAGCTTCCGGCAGCTTTTGACGACCGACCCGGGCTACTCGCCCGCGCGCGTGCTCGCCGTCACCGCCGCGCTCAACACGCAGAGGTTCGCCGACGAGGAGAGCCGCGCAGGCTACTTCCGCGAGGCGGTCGCGCGCATCTCGCAACTGCCGGGCGTCGAGGCGGCGGGGTTGACGCGCCTGCTCCCGCTCGGGCGCAGCGACATCTGGAACGACTTCGAGATACCGGGCCGCCCGCCCTTCGCGCCGGGCGCGAGCCACAGCGCGCGCAGCTACGTCGCCAGCCCCGAATACTTCCGCGTGCTCGGCATCCCCCTCAAGCGCGGCCGCGCCTTCCGTGCGTCCGACGTGAAGGGCTCGCAGCCCGTCGTCCTCATCAACGAGGCGTTCGCGCGCCAGTACTTCCCCGGGGAGGAGCCGCTCGGCCAACACCTCGACCTCAGCCCGGAGGATACGCCCCTGCCGCCGCGCGAGATAGTCGGCGTCGTCGGCAACGTCCGCTTCGAGGCGTTCAACGCCGACGAGGTGCCCGAGTTCTACGTCCCGTTCGAGCAGACGCCGTCGGCCGTCGCCGAGGTCGTCGTGCGCGCGCGCGGCGGGGACGCGGCGGCGCTGGCGACTTCGGTGCGCGCCACGCTGAAGGCCGTCGACCCGAACCTGCTCATCTGGGAGACGCGGACGATGGACGAGCTGGTCGGGCGCTGGACGGCGCCGCGCCGCTTCAACGTCGCGCTGCTCGGGCTGTTCGCGGCGCTCGCGATGCTGCTCGCGGCCGTCGGCATCTACGGCGTGATGAGCTACACGGTGACGCAGCGGACGCACGAGATAGGCATCCGCATGGCGCTCGGCGCGCGCGCGCGCGACGTGCTGGTGATGGTCGTCCGGCAGGGGATGCTGCTCACGCTCGCGGGGCTCGGGCTCGGGCTCGCGGGGGCTTTCGCGCTGACGCGTCTGATGTCGGGTCTGCTCTACGGCGTCTCGCCCACGGACCCGCTCGTCTACGCCGTCGTCTCGCTGCTGCTCGCGGGCGTCGCGCTCGTCTCGTGCCTCATCCCGGCGCTGCGCGCGACGAAGGTGGACCCGATGGTCGCGCTCCGCTACGAGTGACTTTAACGATGAGAAACTTAATCAAGGACGTGCGCTACGGCGCGCGCGCGCTGGCGAGGCGGCCGGGCTTCGCGCTCGTCGCGGTCGTAACGCTCGCGCTCGGCATCGGCGCGAACACGTCGATCTTCAGCGCCGTCAACGCCATCCTGCTGCGCCCGCTCCCGGGCGTGGGCGACGCCGACGCGCTGGCGCTCGTCTACCCGACCGAGGCGGGCGGCAGGCTGTCCGGAACCTTCTCCTACGGACACTTCCGCCGGTACGCCGAGCACTCGAAGACGTTCGAGTCGATGGCGGCGTACTCGGGCAACAGCCTGACGCTCAGGGAGGGCGGGCGCGCGGAGCACGTCGCGGCGCAGCTCGTCTCGGGCAACTACTTCTCGACGCTCGGCGTGCGCGCAGAGCACGGACGCCTGTTCGCCGCCGGCGACGACGAGGGCGGCGCGCCCGAGCCGTCGGTCGTCCTCGGGCACCGCTTCTGGGCGCGGCGCTTCGGCGCCGACCCCTCGGTCGTCGGCCGCCAAATCGTCCTCAACGAGCGCGCGTTCACGGTCGTCGGCGTCGCGTCGAAAGAGTTCCAGGGGACGAGCCTGCCGAAGTCGCCCGCGCTCTGGGTGCCGCTGCGCGCGGCGGCGGCGGCCGGCATACGCACGTCGGACTTGTCGAACGACAAGTCGAGCTGGCTGCAAGTCGTCGGGCGCGTCAGGCCGGGCGTGGGGCGCGAGCAGGCGCGCGCCGAGCTGGACGCGATGCTGGCGCGGCTCGCCGCGGACTATTCGGAATCGTACCGCGCGGGTCTACGGATGGAGATTGCCCCTGCGCGCGGGTTCGCCATCGCGCCGCGCAAGCGCGGGGCCGTCGGCGCGATGGCCGGCGTGGCGCTCGCCGTCGTCGGGCTCGTGCTGCTCATCGCCTGCGCGAACATCGCCAACCTGATGCTCGCGCGGGGGCTGGAGCGGCGCAAGGAGATAGCCGTCCGCCTCGCGCTCGGCGCGAGCCGCTGGCGCATCGTCAGGCAGTTGCTCGCGGAGAGCCTTCTGCTCGCGCTCGCGGGCGGGGCGGTCGCGTCGCTTTTGACGCTCTGGACTTCCGACCTGCTAGCGCAGCTCTTCCACCTGATACCCGAAGACACTTCGGCGCTCGACTTCGCGCCCGACGCGCGCGTCTTCGGCTTCGCCTTCGGGCTGTCGCTTCTGACCGGCGTGGCGTTCGGGCTCGCGCCCGCGCTGCGCTCGTCGCGCCCCGATTTGCTGCCCGCGCTCAAGGACGAGCGCGCGACGGACGGGGGGCGCGGCCGCAAATTCACGCTGCGCGGCGCGCTCGTCGTCGCGCAGGTCGCCGGCTCGCTCGTGCTCTTGGTCGGCGCGGGGCTTTTCCTGCGCAGCCTCCGCGAGGCGGCGACCGTCGAGACCGGGTTCGAGACGCGCGGCGTGCTGCTCTCGCACCTCTACATCGACCCGAGCCGGCAGGATAAGGCGCGCGGGCAAGAGTTCTACAGGCGGGCTTTGGAGCGCGCCTCGGCGCTGCCCGGCGTGCGCTCGGCCGCGCTCACGTCCGCCGTACCGCTCGGCAGCCGCGGCGTGCGCGCGACGCTGCTGATTGAAGGCGCGGAGCCGCAGCCTTACGCGGGCGTCGAAGTAGACCGCGCGTACGTCGGCGCGCGCTACTTCGAGACGATGGGCATCACGCTGCTGCGCGGGCGCGGCTTCGCGGAGCAGGACGGCGAGGGCGCGCCGCCCGTCGCCGTCATCAACGAGACGGTGGCGCGGCGCGCCTTCGGCGACGCGAACCCCGTCGGGCTACACGTGCGGACGGACTCCGACGGGCCGCCCGTCGAGATCGTCGGCGTCGTCGCCGACAGCAAGTACCGGAGTCTCGGCGACGAGCGCGTCCCGTTCCTCTACCTGCCTCTGGCGCAGAACTACTGGCCCGACGCGACGCTGCTGGTGCGCACCGAAGGCGACCCGGCCGCGCTCGCCCCGGCCGTGCGCGTCGTGGTCGAGTCGCTCGACGCGGAGGCGCTCGCCGGTCAGGCGACGATGGGCGAGCACCTCGCGGCGGCGCTCGTCCCTTCGCAGGTGGCGGCGGGGCTCTTCGGCGTCTTCGGGCTGCTCGCGCTCGCGCTCGCGACCTTCGGCGTCTACGGCGTCGTGGCCTACACGGTCTCGCGCCGGACGCACGAGATAGGGGTGAGGATGGCGCTCGGCGCGCGCGCGCCGGACGTGGTGCGGCTGGTGCTGTTTGAAGGAATGACGCTGGTGGCCGTCGGCCTCGGCGTCGGGCTGCTGCTCGCGCTCGTAGGGACGCGCGCCGTCGAGGGCGCGCTCTACGGCGTCTCGGCCACCGACCCCGCGACGTTCGCGTGCGTGACGCTGCTGCTGGCGTGCGCGGCGCTCGCCGCCTGCCTCGTCCCCGCGCGCCGCGCGACGAAGGTTGACCCGATGGTGGCTCTCAGATACGAGTGACGAGTGACGGGCGATAAGAGAAGACAACGCCCGCTCCTTCTCTTTCTTATCACTCATCGCCGGCGAACGGAGTGAGCTATGAGGACGCTACTGAATGACGTGAAGTTCGGGGCGCGGACGCTCTGGAATCGCCCGGGGTTTACGGCCGTCGCGGTGCTGACGCTGGCGCTCGGCGTGGGCGCGAACACGGCCATCTTCTCGGTCGTCAACGCGGTGCTCCTGAAGCCGCTGCCGCTCAGGGAGGCGGAGCGGCTCGTGCTCGTCTACGAGACGACGGCGCAGACGCCGCGCGACTACGTCTCGGTGCCGAACCTCGAAGACTACCGCGCGGGGACGCGCTCGTTCGAGGGCTTCGCGACCTTCGTCCCGCAGAGCGTCAACCTGACGGGCGGCGGCGCGGAGCCCGAGCGCGTCGTCGGGGCCTTCGTCACTTCGAGCTTCTTCCCGGTCGTCGGCGCCGAGCCCGCGCTCGGGCGCGCGCTGCTCCCCGAAGACGACGCGCAGGGCGGGGGACGCGTCGCCGTCCTCGGCCACTCGCTCTGGCGTGCGCGCTTCGGCGCGGACGAGGGCGTCGTCGGCAAGACGCTCGTCCTCAACGGCGAGCCGTTTGAAGTCGTCGGCGTGATGCCCGAGGGCTTCCGCTATCCGCTCATCGCGCCGGACGTTCTGCTGCCCGCGCAGAAGTGGCCCAACTACAAGGTGGACAGGGCGGCGCACAACTGTTGGGTCGTCGGCCGGCTGAAAGACGGCGTGACACGCGATACGGCGCAAGACGAGTTGCGCGCGGTGGCGCGCCGGCTCGAAGAGGCGTACCCGGAGGAGAACCGCGGGCGCGGCGTCGAGGTCGTCGGGCTGCACGAGCAGGTCGTCGAGGGGATACGGCCGGCGCTCCTGATACTCGCCGGCGCGGTCGGCTTCATCCTGCTCATCGCGTGCGCGAACATCGCCAACCTCCTGCTCGCGCGCGGCGCGTCGCGGCAGAGGGAGATGGCTTTGCGCTCGGCGCTCGGCGCGAGCCGCGCGCGCCTGCTCAGACAGTTGTTGACCGAGACGTTCCTGCTCGCGCTCGCGGGCGGGGCGGTGGGGCTGCTGCTGGCGCAGTGGGGCGTGGACGCGCTGCTCGCGCTCAACCCGGCGGACTTGCCCGCGCCGCAGGGCGTCCGCGTGGACGCGCGCGTGCTCGCCTTCTCTCTGGGGCTGTCGGCGGTCGCGGGCTTCATCTTCGGCGTCGTCCCCGCGCTCCAACTGTCGAAGGCCGATCTGGGGGTCGCCCTGAAGGACGGCGGGCGCGGCGCGGGCGAGGGCTCGCGGCGCGCGCGGCTGCGGGGCGCGTTCGTCGTCTCGCAGGTGGCGCTCTCGCTCGTGCTCCTGGTCGGCGCGGGGCTCCTGCTCAACAGCTTCTACCGACTCTTGAACGTCAGCCCGGGCTTCGACCCGCGCAACCTTCTGACGATGGAGTACAGGCTGCCGCGGAACCGCTACGCGAAGGGCGAACAGCAGTGGAGGTTCCACCGCGAGGTCGCCGGGCGCGTCGCGAACGTGCCCGGCGTCGAGTCGGCGGCCGTCGTGCGCGGGCTCCCCTTCAGCGGCAACGGCGGGACGGTGACCTACCTCGTGCCCGACCGCCCCGCGCCCCCGCGCGGCGAGGAGCCGAAGGCGCTTGAGAACGCCATCGACACCAACTACCTGCGCACGATCGGGCTCCCGCTGCTGCGCGGGCGCAACTTCACCGAGCAGGACACGCCCGAGGCGGCGCCCGTCGTGCTCGTCAACCGCATGATGGCCGAGCAGCTCTGGCCGGGCGAAGACCCGCTCGGCAGGCAGATACAGCTTCTCGAAGCGAAGGTGACGGCGTCGGTCGTCGGCGTCGTCGGCGACGCGAGGCAGTACGACATCGCCGAGCCGCAGCGCCCACAGGTCTACACGCCCTACGCGCAGAACCCGCACATCTTCGGCACGCTCGTCGTCCGCGCGCGCGGCGTCGAGCCGCTGGGCCTGGCGAACTCCGTCAAGCAGGCCGTGTGGTCTGTCGACCCGGACCAGCCGGTCTGGAAGGTTCGGACGCTCGAACACCTGCTCGGCCTGAACGTCGCCGACCGCCGCTTCGTGCTCTGGCTGATGGCGTGCTTCGCGGGGCTGGCGGTGCTCCTGACGGCGCTCGGCATCTACGGGGTCGTCAGCTACACGGTCGCGCAGCGGACGCACGAGATCGGCGTGCGCGTGGCGCTCGGGGCCGAGGGGCGCGACGTGCTGCGGATGGTTCTGGGGCGCGGGATGCGGCTGGCGCTCGCGGGCGTGGGCGCGGGGCTCGTGGCGGCGCTGGTCGTCACTCGCCTGATGGAGGGGCTGCTCTACGGCGTCTCGGCGGCAGACCCGCTGACCTACGCGTCGGTCGCGCTGCTGCTCTCTCTCGTGGCGCTCGTCGCCTGCTACATCCCCGCGCGCCGCGCCACGCGCGTCGACCCGCTGGAGGCGCTCCGCTACGAGTAAGGAGAAGCTATGAGGACTCTACTGACGGACGTGCGCTACGGGCTGCGCGTGCTGTGGAAGAGCAAGGGGTTCACGGCCGTGGCGGTGCTGACGCTCGGGCTCGGCATCGGCGTCAACACGGCCATCTTCAGCGGCGTGAGCGCGTTCGTGCTGCGCCCGCTGCCCGGCGTGGGCGACCCCGGCGCGCTCGTCCACACGTTCGAGACCTCTGCCGACGGGCGCGGGGGCTACAACGACTTCTCCTACCCCGACCTGCTCGACTACGGCGCGCGGACGGACGTCTTCGAGGGGCTGGCGGGGCACACGATGGCGCAGGCCGCAATCGGCGAGCGCGACCAGACCGACGTGACGTGGGGGCAGTTGGTGACGGGCAACTTCTTCGACGTGCTCCGCGTGAGGATGAAGTACGGCCGCGGCTTCCTCCCGGAGGAAGACCGCACGCCGGGCACGCACCTCGTCGTCGTCCTCAGCCACGACCTCTGGCGCACGCGGTTCAACTCGGACGCCGGCGTCGTCGGCCGCGCCGTCCAGCTCAACGGCCACCCGTTCACGGTCGTCGGCGTCGCGCCCGAGCAGTTCACCGGGTCGAAGTGGGCGCTCGGGATGAAGTTCTGGGTGCCGATGATGTCGAGGCAGCAGGTCTTCGGCGGCGCCAACGACTGGCAGACGCAGCGCGGCAACCACTGGCTCGAAGCGATGGCGCGGCTCAAGCCGGGCGTGACCCGCGAGCAGGCCGCCGCCGCGCTGACGGCCGTGGCCGGGCGGCTTGAGCAGGAGCACCCGACGGCGCGCAACAAGAACGTGCGCGTCGTCGTCACCACCGAGCAGGCGGGGCGCTGGGACGACCTCGCGGGCGTCGTGCATCTGAGCAGCGGGCTGGCGATGGTCGTGGTCGGGCTCGTGCTGCTGGTGGCGTGCGCCAACGTCGCCAACATGATGCTGGCGCGCTCGGTCGCGCGCCGCCGCGAGATAGCCATCCGGCTCGCGCTCGGCGCGGGGCGCTGGCGCGTGGTGCGCCAGCTCATGGCCGAGAGCGTGCTGCTCGCGCTCGCGGGCGGGGGCCTCGGGCTCCTGCTCTCCTTCTGGATGACGGACGCGATGACGGCCTTCTTCCCGTCGGTCTCCTACCCGATCGTGCTCGACGTGGCGCCCGACGGGCGCGCCCTCGCCTTCACCCTCGCCGTCGCTCTGGCCACGGCGCTCGTCTTCGGGCTCGTCCCCGCCCTCCAGGCCACGCGCCCCGAACTCGTCCCCGCGCTCAAGGAGAAGCCGGGCGACGCGGGGCGCGCGCGCCGCCTCTCTCTGCGTAACGCGCTCGTCGTCTCGCAGGTCGCGCTCTCGCTCGTCGTGCTGGTCTGCGCCGCGCTCTTCGTCCAGAGCTTCCGCCACGCGAAGGGGATCGACCCCGGCTTCGCCACCTCGGGCGCGCTGCTCGTCTCGGTCAACCCCGGCCTCTTCGGCTACACGCCGGAGCAGGGGCGCGACTTCTACCGCGGACTCGTCGAGCGGACGCGCGGGCTGCCCGGCGTCGAGGCCGCCGGGTTAATCGACCGGCTCCCGCTCGGCGACGGCGCCAGCTCGTGGGGCCCCATCTACCCGGCCGAGCAGGCGCCGCCCCCGCCGGGCGAGGGGATGAACTCGGTCACCGAGGTGATCAACCCCGGCTACTTTAACGCCATGCGCATCCCGCTCGCCGAGGGGCGCGACTTCGACAAGCGCGACCGCGCGGGGCACACGCCCGAGGCGGTCGTCATCAACGAGACGCTCGCGCGCCGGATGTGGCCGGGCGAGCGCTCGTTCGTGGGGCGGCGGATGGCGCTCGGGCGGGACAAAGCGGACGCGCTCGAAGTCGTCGGCGTGGCGCGCGACCACAAGGTGCGCACGCCCGGCGAGGCGCCGCGCAACCTGATGTACGTCTCGGTCGAGCAGACCTACCGCGGCGGGATGACGCTGGTGGTGCGTGCGCCGGGCGCGGGCGAGGGGCTGGTCTCTGGCGTCCGCGCGGCCGTCAGGGAACTCGACCCGCGGATGCCGCTCTACAACGTGAAGACGATGGAGCAGCACCTGACGTGGGCCTTCTGGGCGCAGAACATGGCGGCGTCGCTGGCGGCGGCCTTCGGGCTGCTGGCGCTCTCGCTCGCGGCCGTCGGCCTCTACGGCGTCGTCGCCTACACGGTGGCGCGGCGCACGCACGAGCTGGGCATCCGCGTGGCGCTCGGCGCGCAGGGGAGGGACATCCTGCGCATCGTGCTGGGGCAGGGGATGACGCTGACGCTCGTCGGCCTCGGCGTCGGGCTGGTCGGGGCCTTCTTCCTCGCGCAGCAGCTCGCGAGCCTGCTCTACGGCCTGAGCCCCGGCGACCCGGCGACCTACATCCTCGTCGCGCTGCTGCTCGCGGCCGTCGCGCTCGCCGCATGCCTCATCCCCGCGCGCCGCGCAACCAAGGTGGACCCGATGGTCGCCCTGCGCTACGAGTCGCGCGTGAACCGTGAACCGTGAACCGTGACAAGAGAAGAGCAGCTTTAATCTCGTCACGGTTGACGGCTCACGGTTCACGCTCTCGTCACGGTTTACGGTTCACGGCTCTTAAGGAGTGAGCACATGAGGACAATCTTGCAGGACGTTCGGTACGGGTTGCGCGTGCTGGCTAAGGCGCCGGGCTTTACGGCCGTGGCGGTGCTGGCGATCGCGCTCGGCGTGGCGGCCAACACGGCCATCTTCTCGGTCATCAACGCGGTGCTGCTGGAGCCGCTCCCCTACAGGGATGCGGGCCGCCTCGTCTCGCTGTGGGAGATGAACAGGGCGCGCGACGCGCGGCAGAACGTCCTCAGCCCGGCCAACCTCATCGACTGGAAGGAGCAAGCGAACGTCTTCGAGGACGTGGCCGCCTTCACCGACGGCGCCGCCAACATGACCGGCGGCGGCGACCCGGAGGAGGTCGTCGTCGGCTACGTCACGCCGAACCTCTTCCCGCTGCTCGGCGCCGAGCCCATCAAGGGGCGCGGCTTCTCGCCCGACGACGCCGCGCCCGGCGCGGCGCGCACGGTCGTCCTGAGTCACGGACTCTGGCAGCGGCGCTTCGGCTCGGACCCCGGCGTCGTCGGCAAGACCTTCAACCTGAGTGGCGCGCCCGTCACGGTCGTCGGCGTGATGCCCGCGCGCTTCCAGTGGTTCGTGCGCAAGGGCTCGCGCACGGCCGCCCCGCCCGAGATGTGGTCGCCCTTCGCGCTCACCGACGCCCACAGGAAGCGGCAGGGTCGCTACATGTCGGCCGTCGCGCGGCTCAGGGAGGGCGTCACGCGCGAGCGCGCCGAGATGGAGCTGAACCACCTCGCGGCGCGGCTCGAACAGCAGTACCCGGAGTTCAACAAGGGCTGGGGCGCGGAGGTCGTACAGCTTCGCGAACAGTTCTCGGGGCCCATCCGACCCGTGCTCTGGGTGCTGCTCGGCGCGGTCGGTTTCCTGCTGCTGATAGCATGCGCCAACGTCGCCAACCTGCTGCTCGCGCGCGGCGCGTCGCGGCAGAAGGAGATAGCCATCCGCACGGCGCTCGGCGCGGGGCGCGCGCGCGTGGTGCGGCAGCTTCTGACCGAGAGCCTGCTGCTGGCCTTCGCCGGCGGGGCGCTCGGGCTGCTGCTGGCGTGGTGGGGCGTCGAGCTTCTGTTGGCGATGAGCCCGCGCGACGTGCTCGACCTCGGCGGCGTCGGCTTGAACGTCCCCGTGCTCCTCTTCACGCTCGGCGTGTCGCTTCTGACCGGCGTCGTCTTCGGCGTCGTGCCCGCGTTCGAGGCGTCGCGCGTCTCGGCGAGCGAGAGCCTGAAGGACGGCGCGAAGGGGACGACCGCGGGCAAGCGCGGCGGACGCCTGCGCGGCGCGTTCGTCGTCGCCGAGATTGCGCTGGCGCTCGTGCTGCTGGTCGGCGCGGGGCTGATGCTCAAGAGCTTCGCGCGGCTGCGCTCGGTCGACCCCGGCTTCGAGCCCGACAACCTCCTGACGATGCGGGTCTCGCTGCCCGTCAGCAAGTACAAGGAGGACGCGCAGGTCATCGCCTTCACGCGCCGGGCGGCCGAGCGCCTCGCCGCGCTTCCCGGCGTGACGGCCGCCGGCGCGGTCAACTACCTGCCGTTCGCGGGGCCGGGCGCGGCGACCAACTTCAAGATAGTCGGCCGGCCCGACCCGCCGCCGGGCGAGGAGCCCGACACGGACGTGCGCGTTACGGACGAGAACTACTTCCGCGCGATGGGCGTGCCAGTGCTACAGGGCCGGATGTACACCGCGCAGGAGTCGGCCGAGCGCGGCCGGGTGGCCGTCGTCACGCGCTCGTTCGCCGAGAAGTATTTCCCCGGCGAAGACCCCATCGGCAAGCAGCTCCTCGTCAACATGAAGAACGAGCCGAACCCGACGGAAATCGTCGGCGTCGTCGGCGACTTGAAGCTCGACTCGCTCGACGAGCAGCCGCAGCCGACCGTCTACTGGCCGCACGCCGAGCTGGTCTACTCGAACATGACCTTTGTCGTGCGCACGTCGGGCGACCCGGCGGCGCTTGCGCCGGCGGCGCGCGCGGCGATTCAGGCAATCGACGCCGACCAGCCGGTGGCCGACCTGCGGCCGATGAACCAGTTCCTCGCGGAGTCGGTGGCGCGCGCGCGCTTCGCCGCGACGATGCTCGGCGTCTTCGCGTTGATGGCGCTGCTGCTGGCGGCGGTCGGCGTCTACGGCGTGATGAGCTACGCGGTGGCGCAGCGGACGCACGAGATAGGCGTGCGCGTGGCGCTCGGCGCGCAGGCGCGCGACGTGCTGCGGCTCGTCGTCGGGCACGGGATGGCGCTCGCGTGCGCGGGGCTGGCGGCGG
This sequence comes from Pyrinomonadaceae bacterium, assembly GCA_036399155.1. Taxonomy (GTDB): domain Bacteria; phylum Acidobacteriota; class Blastocatellia; order Pyrinomonadales; family Pyrinomonadaceae; genus QHXN01. The sequence goes on along the minus strand of DASWNR010000040.1, from coordinate 11,185 downwards.
GTCTCGCCGGCGCGTTCGCGCTGACGCGCCTGCTCTCAAGCCTCCTCTTCGAGGTGAGCGCGACCGACCTCGTCACCTACGCCACGCTGACGGGCTTCCTCCTCCTCGTCGCGCTCGTCGCCTGCCTCATCCCGGCGCTGCGCGCGACGAGGGTCGACCCGATGGTCGCCCTGCGCTACGAGTAGCGCGTGAACCGTGAAAGGAGCGTAAACCGTAAACCGTTAACCGTGACGAGATAAGAACTATCTTTCACTCGTCACGGTTAACGGTTCACGGCGAACGGAGTGAGCACATGAGGACTTTACTTCAGGACGCGCGCTACGGGCTGAGGGTGCTTTTGAAGCGGCCGGGCTTTACGGCCGTGGCGGTCGTGACGCTGGGCTTGAGCATCGGCATCAACACGGCGGTCTTCAGCGTCGTCTACGCGGCGCTGGTGCGCCCTCTGCCGTTCGCAGAGCCCGAACGCCTGTTCATGGCCGCCGCCGAGAACAAACGCGGCGGCGCGGCCGAGGTGCGCGGCGTCGCCCCGGCCGACTTCGTGGACTGGCGCGCGCAGAGCCGCGCCTTCGACGGCCTCGCCGCATACACAGGCGGCGGGCTCACGCTCGACTCCGGGGGATTGCCCGAGGCGTTGACGGGCGTGCGCGTCTCCGAAGACTTCTTCCGCGTGCTCGGCGTCGCGCCGGCGCGCGGGCGCGTGCTCGACGCGGAGGAGTTCAACTCGGCCGCGTCGCGCTCGGTCGTGCTCAGCCACGGGCTGTGGCGGCGGCGCTTCGGCGGCGACCCGGCCGTCGTGGGCAAGCAGCTCACGCTCGTCGGCGGCGGGAGCGCGACCATCGTCGGCGTCATGCCCGAGCAGTTCAGGTTCCCGTCATACGCGGAGGTCTGGACGGCGCTCCCGCGCGACTCGGGCGAGCTTCGGCAGCGGAGCAGCCGCTACTTCTCGGTCGTCGGCCGCGTGCGCGCCGGCCTGACGCAGGCGCAGGCGCAGGATGAGCTGGGCGGGGTGGCCGCCCGTCTCGCCGAAGCCTACCCGCAGTCGAACGCGGACTGGAGCGCGCGCCTCGTCCCCGTCCGCGACACGCTGGTCGGCGGGCAGGTGCGCACGGCGCTGCTCGTCCTCTTCGGCGCGGTCGGCTTCGTGCTGCTCATCGCGTGCGCCAACGTCACCAACCTTCTGCTCGCGCGCTCGGCCTCGCGACACAAGGAGGTCGCCATCCGCGCCGCGCTCGGCGCGACGCGCTGGCGCGTCGTCCGCCAACTGCTCGCGGAGAGCGTCCTGCTGACGCTCGCGGGCGGCGCGCTCGGCGTGGTGCTGGCGCTGTGGGGCGTGGACGCGCTGCTGGCGCTCGTCCCCGAAGACCTGCGCTTCGCGCGTCTGGACGAGGCGCGCGTGGACGGCTCGGTGCTCGCCTTCACGGCGTTCGTCTCGCTGGCGACGGGGCTGCTCGTCGGGCTCCTGCCGGGGCTCAAGGTCTCGAAGCCCGACCTCAACCTCGCGCTCAAGGAGACGGCGCGCGGCTCTTCCTCCGAGTGGAGGCTCCGGCGCGCGCGCGGCCTGCTGGTCGTCGCGGAGGTCGCCGTGACCCTCGTGCTGCTCGTCGGCGCGGGGCTGCTGCTGCGCAGCTTCGTCCGACTCCAACAGACCGAGCTGGGCTTCGAGCCGCGCAACCTGCTGACGCTGTCGGTCGGCGCGCCGACGCAGCTCTACGGGCAGAGCGCGCAGCGCGGCGCATACTTCCGGCAGATGCAGGAGCGGCTCGCGGCGCTCCCGGGCGTCAGCGCGGCGGCGCTCTCTTCGAGCCTGCCGCTCGACTGGGTGCTCAACTTCTCCTACTCAGTCGAGGGACGCGCGGCGCGCCCCGGCGACGAGCCGCAGGCCGACTACTCTTCGGTCAGCCCGAACTACTTCGAGGTGATGCGCATCCCCTTGGTGCGCGGGCGCGGCTTCACCGAGCGCGACGCGGAGGGCGCGCCCTCGGTCGCGCTCATCAACGAGACGATGGCGCGCCGCGTCTTCCCCGGCGAAGACCCGCTCGGCAAGCGCATCACCATCGACTACATGGAGCGGCGCGTGCCGCTTGAGATCGTCGGCGTCGTCGGCGACACGACGCAGAAGGTCGGGAGTGCGACCGGACTACAGATTTACGACTGCTACCTGCAACGCCCGTGGCTCTCTTCGTCCTTCGTCGTCCGCACGGGGGGCGACCCGGCGGCGCTCGCGCCCGCCGCGCAGAAGGCAGTCCGCGAGGTGGACGCGGGGCGCGCGGCCTCGAACGTGAAGACGATGGAGCGGCTGCTCTCGGAGTCGGTCGCGCAGCCGCGCTTCTACGCGCAGCTTTTGACGGGCTTCGCGGTGGTGGCGCTGCTGCTCGCGGCCGTCGGGGTCTACGGCGTGATGTCTTACGCGGTGACGCAGCGGACGCACGAGATAGGCATCCGCATGGCCCTGGGCGCGGAGGGGCGCGACGTGGTCAGGATGGTCGTCGGGCAGGGGATGGTTTTGGCGCTCGCGGGCGTCGTCGCGGGGCTCGCGGCGGCCTTCGCGCTGACGCGCGTGATGTCGAGCCTGCTCTACGAAGTCTCCGCGACCGACGCCGGCGTCTTCACCTTCGTCCCCGTGCTGCTCGCGGCGGTCGCCTTCCTCGCCTGCCTCGTCCCCGCGCTGCGCGCGACGAAGGTCGACCCGATGATCGCTTTGAGATACGAGTGATGAGTGACGAGTGATAAGAAGGAAAGACGGGCCTTGTCTTCTCTTATCACTCATCACTCATCACTCATCACTCGCGAACGGAGTGAGCGATGAAGAGTCTACTTCAGGACTTTCGCTACGGGGCGCGCGTGCTTGCGCGGCGGCCGTGGTTCACGGGTCTGGCCGTCTTGACGCTGGCGCTCGGCATCGGCGCGAACACGGCGGTCTTCAGCCTCGTGAGCGCGGTCTTCGTCCGCCCGCTCAAGTACCGCGAGGCCGAGCGGCTGGTGATGGTCTGGGAGGGCGCGGCCGCCGCGGGCTTCTCGCGCGACGTGGTCGCGCCCGCCAACTACGCCGACTGGAGGGCGCAGAACCGCGTCTTCGAGGACGTGGCGGCGGCACGGCAGCTCACCTTCGACCTGACCGGCGGCGGGGGCGAGCCGGAGAAGCTGCTCGGCTACGGCGTCGGCGCGAACTTCTTCCGCGTGCTCGGCGTCGAGCCGGCGCTCGGGCGCGCCTTCATCGACGAAGAGGACAGACCCGGCGCGGCGCGCGTCGCCGTCCTCGGCCACGGCCTCTGGCGGCGGCGCTTCGGCGCAGACCCCTCCGTGGTCGGGCGCGACGTGCAGCTCGACGGCGAGCCTTACACGGTCGTCGGCGTGATGCCGGCGGGCTTCCAGTTCGAGGCGGCGGGCGTCGACCTGTGGACGCCGCTCGCGCTCACGCCCGGTCAGCTCGCAGACCGCGGGGGCCACTACCTCTCCGTGGTCGCGCGCCTCGGGCCGGGCGTGACGGTCGAGCAGGCCGACGCAGACCTCAAGGCCATCACGGCGCGCATCGCCGAAGCCTACCCCGAAGACGCGGCGGGCGTGAGCGCCGAGGTCGTGCCCGTGCGCGAGTCAATCGCGGGCGGGTCGCGCGCGTCGCTGCTGATGCTGCTGGCGGCGGTGGCGCTGGTGCTCCTCATCGCGTGCGCCAACGTCGCGGGCGTGCTGCTGTCGCGCGCGGCGGCGCGGCGGCGCGAGATGGCTGTGCGCGCCGCGCTCGGCGCGAGCCGCTGGCGCATCGTGCGCCAACTCCTCGCCGAGAGCGTCCTGCTCGGCGGCGCGGGCGGCGCCGCGGGGCTCCTGCTGGCGATGTGGGCCTTCACGTTCCTCGGGCAACTCGTCCCCGCCGGGATGCGCGAGATGGCCGAGCCGCGTCTCGACCTCTCCGTGCTCTTCTTCACGCTCGCCGTGTCGCTGCTGGCCGGCGTCGCGTTCGGGCTCGCGCCCGCTTTGCAGGCGTCGAAGACAGACCTGGGCGAGTCGCTCAAGCAGGCGGGCGGGCGCGGCGGCGCGGGCGCGGGGAAGAGTCTGCGCGGCGCGTTCGTCGTCTTGCAGGTGGCGCTCTCGCTCGTGCTCCTGGTGGGCGCGGGGCTCCTGTTCCAGACGCTACAGCGGATGCGCGGGCAGTACACGGAGCTTCGCCCCGAGAGCGTTCTGACGGCGCGGACGCAGCTCGCCGAGAACAGGTACGGCGAGCCTGCGCGGCGCGCGGCCTTCTACGACGGCGTGCTCGGGCGCGTGCGCGCGCTGCCGGGCGTCGTGGCCGCCGGCTACACGACCGCCGTCCCTCTGACGCGCAAAGGCGGGGCCAACGGCCTCTCGCTCGAAGGGCGCGACAACGGGCCGGGCGCGGTCTGGAACGCGAACCACCGTCAGGTCAGCCCCGACTTCTTCCGCGCGATGGGCATAACCTTGCGCGAGGGGCGCGACTTCGACGCGGGCGACGACGAGGGCGCGCCCGCGGTCGCCGCCGTCAACGAGACGATGGCGCGCTCCTTCTGGCCGGGCGAGAGCCCGCTCGGCAAACGCTTCAAGGTCGGCGCGCCGGACGCGAAGGAGCCGTGGCTGACAATCGTCGCCGTCGTCTCAGACGTGCGGCAGATGGGCGCGGACGCGCCGGTCAAGGCGGAGATGTACGTGCCCTACCGGCAGGCCGCCGCGTTCTGGAAGTCGGCGCCCTACTCCTTCTTCACGCCGCGCGATCTGGTCGTGCGCGCGTCCGTCCCGCCGGAGAGCCTCGCGCCGGCCGTGCGCGAGGCGGTGCGCGGGGTGGACGCGCAACAGCCCGTCGCCTCCGTCCGCACGATGGACGAAGTGCTCGGGCGCGAGACGGCGCAGCGGCGGGTCGGCGTGATTCTGCTCGGGGCGTTCGCGGCGCTCGCGCTGCTGCTCTCGGCGCTCGGCCTCTACGGCGTGCTGGCCTTCTTCGTCGTGCAGCACACGCCGGAGATAGGCGTCCGCGTCGCGCTGGGCGCGCGACCCTCGGACGTGCTCCGGCTCGTCGTCGGGCGCGGGATGCGGCTGGCGCTTCTGGGCGTCGGGCTGGGGCTCGTCGGCGCGCTCGCGCTGACGCGGCTGATGAGGAGCCTGCTGTTCGGCGTCTCGGCGGCCGACCCGCTCACTTACATCGTGCTCGCGCTCGTGCTCACGGCGGTCGCGCTCGTCGCCTGCCTCGTCCCCGCGCGCCGCGCCACGAAGGTTGACCCGATGGTCGCGCTCCGCTACGAATGAAAGGGGAAGGGGAGTAGACAGTAGTCAGTAGACAGTAGACAATCTGTCACCAGCGAATCGCACAAGTCGTAAGCGACAACTTCGGCCGGGCGTGGCCCTACTGACTACTGACTGCTGACTACTGTCTACTCAAACTTATGCCGCGCGTACTTATCGCAGATGACCAGCCGGCCGTGATCGAGGCGCTGCGCCTTTTGCTTAAGGGCGAGGGCTTCGAGACGCGGACGGTCGCGTCGCCGACGGACGCCGCCGAGGCGCTCGCGCGCCAGACGTTCGACGTGGCGCTCATCGACCTCAACTACACGCGCGACACCACGTCGGGGCAGGAGGGGCTCGACCTTCTGGTGCGTCTGCGCGAGCTCGACCCGACGCTCCCCGTCGTCGTCATGACCGCGTGGGGCAGCGTCGAGCTGGCGGTCGAGACGATGCAGCGCGGCGCGACCGACTTCGTCCAGAAGCCGTGGGACAACGCGCGGCTCCTCACCATCCTGCGCACGCAGGCGGAGCTCGCGAACGCGCTCAGGAAGGGCGAGCGGCTCGAAGCCGAGAACAAGATGCTGCGCGAGGACGGCAACGGCGGCGAGCGCCCTCTGCTCGTCGCGCAGTCGGCCGCGATGCAGCCCGTGCTCGAACTCGTGCGCCACGTCGGGCCCTCGGACGCCAACGTCCTCATCACGGGCGAGAACGGCACGGGCAAGGAGGTCGTCGCGCGCACGCTCCACGCGCTGAGCCTGCGCGCCTCGAAGCCGATGGTCGCCGTCAACGCCGGCGCGCTCGCCGAAGGGACTTTCGAGTCCGAGCTGTTCGGTCACGTCCGGGGCGCGTTCACCGACGCGAAGTCCGACCGCGTCGGGCGCTTCGAGCTGGCCGACGGCGGCACGCTCTTCCTCGACGAGATAGCCAACGTCCCCGTCAACCTACAGCCGAAGCTCCTGCGCGTGCTTGAGACCGGCGAGTTCGAGCCGGTCGGCTCCTCCCGGACGCGGCGCGTGGACGTGCGCGTGCTCTCGGCGACCAACGCCGACATCAAGGACGAGGCGACGGCCGGGCGCTTCCGCCGCGACCTCTTCTTCCGCCTCAACACGGTCGAGATACACCTGCCGCCCCTGCGCGAGCGCCCCGAAGACATCCCCGCGCTCGCCGCGCACTTCCTCCGCCGCCACGCGCACCGCTACCGCAAAGAGCTTTCGGCGTTCGAGCCGGCGGCGCTCGAAGCGCTCGCCTCCTACGCGTGGCCGGGGAACGTGCGCGAGCTCGACCACGTCGTCCAGCGCTCGGTGTTACTCGCGCGCGGCGAGGAGGTGAAGGCCGCCGACCTCGGGCTGCTCCAGTCTTCGCGCGCGGAGGGCGGCGAGCGCCGCCTCGAAGAGATGAGCCTCGAAGAGGTCGAGCGCCTCCTCATCCAGAAGGCGCTCCGCCGCTTCGGCGGCAACGTCAGCCAGGCGGCCGAAGCCCTCGGCCTCAGCCGCAGCGCCCTCTACCGCCGGATGCAGAAGTACGAGATTTAAGACCGACGCCGGCCGCCGCATTCCGTGACCCCTCGGCCGACCCGCCCGACCTTGAAGTCCACCCCGGCGACGGGTACGCTGACCCGAGTTATGAAATCCGAGGAGCAGTTGACGGGCGCGGGGCTTGAGGCGCCGCACGGCGGGGCGGCGGCGCGCGCGGTCGCCGAACCGCCCGTCGCTTCGCCGCCGCCGGCGGGGTCTGCGCCTTCCGACAGTTCGCTCCCGGTTAGTCTCGAACCCGCTCCCGCCGTTAAGACGGCGCCGCCCGGCGACGCCGCCGTTAAATCTTCCGACCCGTCTCCGAGGCTCCACCCCGCGACACGGCACGCGGCGCCCGAGCCGATGACGCACGAGCGGCGCATCCTTTTGATGGCGCTGGCGGCGGGCGCGCCGGGCGTCTTCGCGTCGCTGGCGCTCCTGTGGGCGGGCGACTACACGCCGAAGGTCGTGTGGACGCTGGCGGCGTTCGTCGTCTGCGTGTGGCTCGGGTGCGCGTTCGCGGCGCAGGGGCGCGTCGTGCGGCCTTTGCAGACGGTCTCGAACCTTCTGGCGGCGCTGCGCGAGGGCGACTACAGCTTCCGCGCGCGCGGCGGGCGCGGCTTCGACGCGCTGAGCGAGGTCATACGCGAGATCAACGCGCTCAGCCAGACGATGCGCGAGCAGAGGATGGGCGCGCTCGAAGCGTCGGCGCTCCTGCGCACCGTGATGTCCGAGATAGACGTGGCCGTCTTCGCCTTCGACCCCGAGCGCCGTCTTCGCCTCGTCAACCGCGCGGGCGAGCGTCTGCTCGGGCGCACGCAGGAGCGCGCCGCCGGCCGCACGGCGGACGAACTCGGGCTCGAAGACGTTCTTCGCGTGCGCGAGGCCGACGCGCCGCACACGCTCACCAAATCCTTCCCCGGCAGCGGCGGGCAGCGGCGGCGCTGGGGCGTGCGGCGCAGCACCTTCCGCGAGCGCGGCGTCCCGCACCAGCTCCTCGTCATCGGCGATCTGAGCCAGCCGCTCCGCGAGGAGGAGCTGAAGGCGTGGCAGCGCATCGTCCGCGTCATCGGGCACGAGCTGAACAACTCGCTCGCGCCGATTAAGTCCATCGCCGGCAGCCTCGCCAGCCTGCTCGCGCGCGACCCGCTCCCTTCGGACTGGCGCGACGACGTGCGGCGCGGGCTCGACGTGGTCTCGGCGCGCGCCGAAGCCCTGAGCCGCTTCATGGAGGCTTACGCGCGTCTGGCGCGTCTGCCGCCGCCGAAGCTCGCGCCCGTCGAGGTCGGGCGCGTCATCCGGCGCGTGGCCGGCCTTGAGACGCGCGTCCGCGTCTCGGTTCTGCCCGGCCCCGCGCAGACGGTGCGCGCCGACGCGGACCAGCTCGAACAGCTCCTCATCAACCTCGTGCGCAACGCGGCCGACGCGTCGCTCGTCACGAATGGCGCGGTGCGCATGGGGTGGCGCGGGACGGGCAACGGCTACGTGGACATCTGGGTCGAGGACGAGGGGCTGGGACTCGCCAACACCGCGAACCTCTTCGTGCCCTTCTTCACCACCAAGCCGGACGGCTCCGGCATCGGCCTCGTCCTCTCGCGCCAGATAGCCGAGGCGCACGGCGGCGCGCTCACGCTTGAGAACCGGCGCGCGGCGCGCGGCTGCCAGGCGCGTCTGCGGCTGCCCACCTGAATCCCGCTTTTGGGACTGACGCGTCCCGCCAGCGGACAAGGCTCGGCCGCCGCCCGGCTTTTCCCGGCGTTTCGCCCGCGCGCGCGGGCTGGCACGGCGTTTCCTTCGCGCCGTTTGAACGTTGAAGATGGGGGCGCGCCGAAATGATTGAACTGAGAAACTTAGAGAAGTTTTACGAGACGGGCGCGGGGCGCACCTACGTCCTGCGCCGCGTCAACGTCGAGGTGCGCGAGGGCGAGTTCGTCTCCATCATGGGGCCCTCGGGTTCGGGGAAGACGACGCTGCTCTCCATCCTCGGGTTCCTCGACAGCGCGTGGGGCGGCGAGTACCACTTCATGGGCGCGGCCGTCCACAAGATGAACCACAAGGAGCGCGCGGCGCTGCACAAGCGCCACGTCGGCTTCGTCTTCCAGAGCTACCACCTCATCGACGGACTGACCGTCAAGGAGAACCTTGAGGTGCCGCTCTCCTACCGCGACGTGAAGCGCGCCGAGGCCGAGGCCGTCGTCGCCGACACGCTCGACCAGTTCCAGATCGTCGGCAAGAAAGACCTCTTCCCCAACCAGCTCTCGGGCGGCCAGCAGCAGCTCGTCGCCGTCGCGCGCGCCGTCATCCACGGCCCCAAGCTCATCCTCGCCGACGAGCCCACGGGGAACCTCCATTCGAGCCAGGGGCGCGAGATCATGGAACTCTTCAAGCGGCTCAACGACCAGGGCGCGACCATCATCCAGGTCACGCACTCCGAGGCCAACGCCGCCTACGGCAACCGCGTCGTCCAACTCGCCGACGGCTGGGTCGTCGGCCAGGAGCGGTAGACAGCAGACAGTAGACAGTAGAAAGAAAGGCGGCGCGCTCGGCTTACGACCGGAGCGCGCCGCCGCTGTTTTTCTACTAACTACTGACTACTGACTACTGACTACTGTCTACTCTCCTACTCCATCCACTTGGCGGGGGGCTTCTTGCCGTCGGCCTTCGGGGCGCGGGGGGAGGGCTCCCAGAGTTTGACGGTCGCGTCGTAGCTGGCCGTGAGCAGCAGCAGGCCGCCGGGCGCGAACTTGACCTCGTTGATCTCCTCGGTGTGCGCCCTGATGGTGGAGAGGAGCCTGCCCGTGCGCGCGTCGTGGATGCGGACGCGACCGCCGCCGCCGGCCTCGGCCAGCACGCGGCCGTCTGGCGAGAACTCTATCTCGTAGACCATCTCGGGCTGCCGCTGCTCGCGCAGCTTGCGACCCGCGCGCGCGTCCCAGACGATGAGCTTGTGGTCGCGCCCGCCGCTCGCCAGCGTCGCGCCGTCGGGCGCGAACGCGACCGAAGTCACCCACTCGTCGTGACCCGCTAAGGTGTGCAGCGCCTCGCCCGTCATCACGTCCCAGACCCGCACGGTGTTGTCGCGCTCGGCGCTGGCGCTCGCCAGCCGCAGGCCGTCGCGCGTGAAGGCGAGCGCCGTCACCGCGTCGTCGTGCCCGACCATCTTGCGCACGAGCCGTCCCGTCGCCACGTCCCACAGCCTTATGACGCGGTCGCGCCCGCCGCTGGCGATGAGCCGGCCGTCGGGCGAGAAGACGATCTCGAAGATGCCCTCCTCGTGCCCCGAGAGAGAGCGCCGCGTGCGGAACGTGCGCGCGTCGATGAGCCATATCCTGGGGTCGCCGCCGCCGTCGGTGCAGTAGGCGATGAGCCGCCCGTCGGGCGAGACGGCCGTGTCGCTGATCGTCCCGCCCGGGCCTTCCAACGTCCGCAGGAGCCCCCCCGTACGCACGTCCCAGACGCGCACGCGGCCGTCGTCGCCCGAGGTGATGACGCGCGCGCCGCCCGGCAGGAACGAGGCCGAGTAGACCGCGCCCTCGTGCCCGCGCAGCGTGTGCCTGAGCCGCCAACTCCCGGCGGTCGCGGCCGTGGCCACCCTCGGCGCCCGGGGCGCGGGGTCGGTGAGGATGGGGGGCTGTTTGCCCGGGCCGACCTGCGCGCCGGCGGTCGTTGGAAGCGCTGCGGCGGCGGCCAGCGCGAAGATAAGCGCGAAGGACAGCGCGAAGACCATTGAGGGGGCGGCCGGCGTCGGCGTCGGGGGGCGGGGCGTGCTTCTTGTCATCTTCTCCTCCGGTCGCACGTTAGCACCGTGCGGCGCGGCGGGACAAGGAAAGGGCGCGCGGAGGGACTTTCGGGCGGCGCGAAAAAAAAAAGGCGCCGAGGCGCAAAAAACTTTATCCCCCGACGTTCGATTTTTACGCGTTACTGGTCGGAGGTGGAAAACGATGGAACAGGCGAAACGGGTGCGAATCATCAAGGGCGGTCGGGCGGCGCAGCAGCAGCAGGCAGAGCCCGCGCGCGTCGCGGCGGACAACCCCGCCGCACAGGGCCGCGAGGTCAGGGACGTGGTCTCCGACTGGGTGCGCGACCACCGTCGCCGTTCCGACGAGTTCCGCCGCAACTACTCGGCGCTGCTGGGCGAGGTCGGCTTCAAGATGCCGAGCTTCGGCGGCGGCATCGCCTGAGCCGGTGACGCGGGACGGCGGCGGCGGGAGAAAATCTCCGCCGCGCTGAATCCCCGGGGGCGCGCGCCCGCGCAATGGGGACACGATTGGGGACAGGAGTTAAGTCAGGCCGCGCGGGGTAGAGAGGCTCGGGGCGCGGGGATTGGAGGTCGAGAGAGATGACAAGTGTGATTCAGATAGCCGCGCTCATCCTGGCGTCCGGCGTCGTGTTGACGATCACGTCCGAGGGGTTCGCACTCGCCGTGTCGCGTGTGATGGAGGCCGCGT
>DASWNR010000039.1:0-1969 GCA_036399155.1 Pyrinomonadaceae bacterium | reverse complement strand
CGAAGAAGGCTTTGCGAATGCGGCCGGGGCGGTCACGCTTCGGCCGACGGCCGCGGGCGTGTTGCCGGAGTCCAGGGGCGCGCGCGGCGCGGCGGGAGCTTTTCTCGGACTGTTAAGGATTTACCGGGGGTGGGCGGTCTTCCCGTTGGCGGGGCTCGTCGCCACGGCGGGCGTCCTTTTCGGACTGCGTTTGGGGACGGCCGACCGCTTCCAGACGATGAGAATCGTCAACCTGACGGCGCGCGGCGAGTCGCAGCACGCGGCCATCTCGCCGGACGGCAACTACGTGGCGGTGGTGTTGGGCGAAGCGGGGCGGGGGAGTCTGTGGGTGAGGCAGGTCGTGACGGCCAACGACATCCAGATCGTCGCGCCGGCCGCGGGACAGTACCTCGGACTGACCTTCTCGCCCGACGGCAATTACATCTTCTACGCGCTGTACGAGGCGGGGCAAAAGTACGGCTCGCTCAGACGCGTCCCCACCCTCGGCGGCGTCCCCGTTCAAATCGTGCGCGACATCGACAGCCCCCCGGCGGTTTCACCCGACGGCCGGCAAGTCGCCTTCGTCCGTAACTATTTCGACTCGGCCGGGTGGACGACCGCGCTCCACGTCGTCAACGCGGACGGCACGGGCGAGCGCCGCCTCGCCACTCGACGGGGGAAGGAACTCTACATGGGTATCGGCCCCGCGTGGTCGCCCGACGGGCGCGCGATAGCGTGCGCCGTCGCCGACGTGTCGAGCATGGAGTTCAACGTCGTAGAGGTCGCCGTGGCGGACGGGGCGGAGCGGCCGGTGTCTGTCTGTCGCTGGGCGAAGGTGCTGGCGTTGGCCTGGCTCGCGGACGGGGGCGGGCTGCTGGTCAACGCGTTGGAGCGGAATTCACAGCCCGGCTCGCAAATCTGGCGCGTCGAGCATCCGGGGGGCGAGATGCGCCGTGTGACGAACGACCTCAACTTATACCAGGGCCTCTCACTCTCGGCCGACGCGCGCTCACTCGTCACCGTGCAGTCCGACCGTTACACGAACCTCTGGGTCTCGAAAGACGGCGACCCGCGCCACGCCGAGCAGGTCAAGTTCACGCCCGGCGGCAGGTTCGGCTCGGTCGTCGGTCTGTCGTGGACGCCCGACGGACGCGTCGCCTACGCCTCGAACGAGAGCGGCAACTACGACATCTGGGTCGCGAGTCCGGAGGGCGGGGGTCGGAAGCAACTGACCGTAGACGCTCTGACCGACCACAGCCCCGCGGTCTCGCCCGACGGCGGGCGCGTCGCCTTTATCTCCGACCGGACGGGTCAGCAGCGCGTCTGGGTGATGGACATCGAGGGCGGCAATCAGACGCCGCTCACGCCCGGCGAGGTGCGAGACCGCCCGCGCTGGTCGCCCGACGGCAGGTGGCTGGTTTATACGTCGCCGGAGAGCGTGCTCTGGAGGATTCCGGCCGCGGGCGGCGAGCCGTTGCGACTGACGGACATGGACGCGCGCAACCCGGCCGTCTCGCCCGACGGCCGGCTCGTCAGCTTCGAGCACTGGGACAGCGAGACGACACGCCGCTCGCTCATGGTCGTGCCGCTCGGAGGCGGCGAGGCCGCCAGGGCGCTCGACGTTGACCCCACGCGCCCACGGGCCAGTCAGTGGACGCCGGACGGGAGCGCCCTGCGGTTCATAGACGAGCGCGACGGCGCGTCTAACATCTGGCGTCAGCCGCTCGACGGCGGCGCGCCCCAACAACTCACGAATATTCAATCCGGTTTCCTGATGGACTTCACATGGTCGCCACGCGACGAGCGACTGGTGTACGCGACCGGCGTCGTGGTCAACGACGTGATTCTCATCAGTAATGCGAATCAAGAGTAGAAAAGCAGACGGCAGGAGGGGCGTAGAATTGAGTTTGTGGAACAACAACTCATCGCCCTCTACCTGCGCGTCTGCCGGGCTTACGATACTGAGCCCGACTTAAAATATCAACGCTTG
>DASWNR010000038.1:0-33326 GCA_036399155.1 Pyrinomonadaceae bacterium | reverse complement strand
ACCGCCGCCGCGCCCGCGCCCCCGTCCGGCTTCCCCTTCCGCGACCCCTCTACGAAGCCGGAAAGTCCCGCCGCTATCCTTACAAATTCTTTATAACTTTTATGTCATCCTACGCCCGCCAGCTTTCCCGCTGGCGCAACGACCCGTGCGCGCGATTTTACGCGCGGCGGTTCCGGCGGCGAGACGCATGCCCCCGGTGCCCCTCTGTTCCGCCGCCGGGCGGTATCAATCGGGGGGCGATTTTATTCTCTTCTCAGGACGGACATGGCAGGGATAGCCTCGGCAGACATCCACACGACACTGACGGACGCGCAGGGACACCCGCACACGGCCGAGCCGCGCGGCCGCTACCTCGCAGTCCTTTCGCTGACCGCGCTCGGCATCGTCTACGGCGACATCGGCACGAGTCCGCTCTACGCGATGCGCGAGTGCTTCCACGGCCCGCACGCCATTCGACCCACGCCGGAGAACGTCTTCGGCGTGATGTCGCTCATCTTCTGGGCGCTCATCCTCATCATCTCGGTCAAGTACTGCGTCTTCGTACTGCGCGCGGACAACCGCGGCGAGGGCGGCATCCTTGCGCTGACGGCCCTCGCCACGCCGATTAAGGTTGTGAGCCGGAGCGAGCGCACCTGGCTCGTCGTGATAGGCATCTTCGGGGCGGCGCTCCTCTACGGCGACGGCATCATCACGCCGGCCATCTCTGTGCTCGGCGCGGTCGAAGGCTTGAACGTGGCGACGCCGCTGTTCGCGCCCTACGTCGTCCCCGCGACGGTCGTCATCATCGTCGGGCTGTTCCTCATCCAGAGCCGGGGGACGGCCAAAGTCGGGCGTCTGTTCGGCCCCGTCATGCTCGTCTGGTTTGTCGTCATCGCGGTGCTCGGCGTGATGCAGATAGTGCGCCACCCGTCGGTCTTCGGGGCCTTCAACCCGGCGCACGCCTTCGACTTCTTCGTGCGTAACGGCTGGCACGGCTTCCTCGTCCTCGGCACGGTCTTCCTCGTCGTCACCGGCGGCGAGGCGCTCTACGCCGACATGGGCCACTTCGGCAAGCGTCCCATCCGCGTCGTCTGGTACGCGCTCGTCCTGCCCGCGCTGATGCTCAACTACCTGGGGCAGGGCGCGCTCCTCATCGAGAGCCCGGCGGCGGCCGAGAACCCCTTCTACCGGCTCGCGCCGGCATGGGCGCTCTACCCGCTCATCGCGCTGGCGACCTGCGCGGCCATCATCGCCTCGCAGGCTTTAATCTCGGGCGCGTACTCGCTGACGATGCAGGCCGTCCAGCTCGGCTTCATGCCGCGGCTGAAGATAGAGCACACCTCCTCGACCGAGATGGGGCAGATTTACATCCCGGGGCTCAACTGGGCGCTGATGCTCGGCTGCATCGCCATCGTCGTCGGCTTCGGCTCGTCGAGCAATCTGGCGGCGGCCTACGGCGTCGCCGTCACGGCGACGATGGTGATTACGACCGTCCTGCTCGGCGTCGTCGCGCGCGAGAAGTGGGGCTGGGGGCTGCCCGTCGCGCTCGCGCTGGCCGGATTCTTCCTCGTCATCGACCTCGCGTTCTTCGGCGCGAACGTCATCAAGATTCCGGCGGGCGGCTGGTTCCCGCTCGTCGTCGGCGCGGGCATCTTCCTGCTGATGACGACGTGGAAGAAGGGGCGCCGCATCCTCGCCTCGCGGATGCTGTCGCTCGCCATCCCCGTCGAAGACTTCCTCCGCGACGTGGCCGCGAAGCCCCCGGTGCGCGTCCCCGGCACGGCGATTTTCATGACGGGGACGGGGACGGGGACGCCGGCCGCGCTTGAGCACAACCTCGAACACAACAAGGTGCTCCACGAGCGCGTCATCCTGCTGACGGTCAGGACGCGGCAGTCGCCGCACGTCGAGCCGCGCGAGCGCGTGAGGGTCGAGCCGCTCGGCCACGAGTTCTACCGCCTGTTTATCAACTACGGCTTCATGGAAGACCCGGACATCCCGGAAGTGCTGGCGGGTCTTGAGTCGCCGAACCCGGTCATAGACCCCGCGGCGGCGACCTACTTCCTCGGCCGCGAGACGGTGATCGCGGGCAAGCACCCGGGCATGATGCTGTGGCGCGAGAAGCTGTTCGCCCTCATGTCGCGCAACGCCTCGTCCGCCACCGCCTACTTCTGCCTGCCGCCCGACCGCGTCGTCGAGATGGGCTCGCAGGTCGAGATATAGCGCCCCGCGGGGCCGCCCTGTCATACAATTACGATTCGTGTGGTGGAAAACATTAGAGAGGAGCCGGGCGGGCTACATGCTCGCCGCGGCCGTCATCGTCGCCCTGACGGCCGGGCTGAAGCTGCTCGGCGGCCGGGTCAACTCGACGACCGTCGCGCTGGCGCTGCTGCTCGCCGTGCTCTTCATCGCCGCGCGGATGGAGAGCGGCCCGGCGCTCGTCGCGTCGGTGCTGGCGATGCTCTGCTTCAACTTCTTCTTCCTCCCGCCGTTCGGCACCCTCCACATCTCCGAGCCGGAGAACTGGGTCGCGCTCTCCGCCTTCCTCCTCACGGCCGTCGTCGCCGGCCAGCTCTCGACGCGCGCGCGCCGGCGCGCCGAGGAGGCGGAGGCCGGACGCCTTGAGATCGGGCGGCTCTACGAGGAGCTGCGCGCGGCCTTCGAGCGCGCGAGCCACGCCGAGGCGCTCCGGCAGAGCGAGCGCCTGAAGTCGGCGCTCTTAGACGCCGTCACGCACGACATACGCACGCCGCTCACCTCCATCAAGGCGTCCGTGACGACGCTCCTCGACGGGCTGCGCGGGAGGGCCGACGGCGGGCGGACGGCCGCGCTCGACGCGGAGTCGCGGCGCGAGATGCTTGAGGTCATCGACGAGGAGAGCGACCGGCTCAACCGCTTCGTCGAGGGGCTCATCGAGCTGGCGCGCATCGAGGCGGGCGAGCTGCGTCTAAGACTTCGGTGGGGCGCGGTCGATGAGGTGGTCGCCGCGGCGCTCTCCCGCGCCGAGCCGCTCACGAGGAACCACCCGGTCAGCGTTGAGGTCGAGGACGAGCTGCCGGCCGTGCGGGTTGACCCGCGCGCGGTGGCCGAGGTCGTCTACACGCTGGTCGATAACGCGGCGAAGTACTCGCCGCCGGGGACGACCATACGCGTCGCGGCCTCGCGCGCCGAGGGCGACCGCGTACGCGTCGCGGTCGAGGACGAGGGGCGGGGCATCCCTCCCGACCTGCGCGAGCGGGTCTTCGACAAGTTCTTCCGCGCGACGCGCGACGGCGACGCGGGCGGCCACAGCCCGGCGGGCACGGGGATGGGACTAGCCATCGCGCGCGGGATTGTCGAGGCGCACGGCGGTCGCATCAGGGTCGAGGGCCGCGCCGGGCGGACGGGGGCGCGCGTCGTCTTCACGCTCCCGATTGGCGACGAAGAGGCTGGTGGGGAAGTGGACGGAGATTTGTGAATCAGCAGCCGCGCATCCTCGTGGTCGACGACGAGCCGCAGCTCGCGCGCGTCCTGCGCACGGGGCTGAAGACGCACGGCTACGACGTGAGGGTCGCGGCCGACGGCGTCTCGGCGCTTGAGACCTTCGGCGACTGGCCTCCCGACCTTGTCGTCACAGACCTCGCCATGCCGAACATGGGCGGGCTGGAGCTGTGCCGCCGCCTGCGCGAGATTTCGCAGCTCCCGATCATCGTCCTCTCGGTGCGCGGCGAGGAGAAGACGAAGGTCGAGGCGCTGGACGCCGGCGCCGACGACTACGTGACCAAGCCGTTCGGGATGGACGAGCTGCTCGCGCGCGTCCGCGCGCAGTTGAGGCGCGCGCAGACCAGCGCCGCGGCCGGGGCGCCGTCGGCCGTTCTGGAAGACGGCGACTTTCGCATCGACCTCGAAGCGCGCGGCGTCTCCGTCCGGGGCGGCGAAGTGCACCTCACGCCGAAGGAGTACGACCTGCTCGTCTACTTCGTGCGCCACGCCGGGAAGGTGCTCACGCACCGCACGCTGCTCGGCGCGGTGTGGGGCGGCAACTACACGGAGCAGGGCGAGTACCTGAGGGTCTTCGTCGGCCAGCTACGCAAGAAGGTAGAGCGCGACCCTTCGAGCCCGCGCTACATCCTCACCGAGCCGTGGGTCGGGTACCGCTTCAACCCCGGCCCGTGAGAGCGCCTCCCGCACGCGTCCTGACAACTTCTCCATGCCGGAGGACGGTTACGACTTCGACTGAGGCTTTCTCCCGCGCGGCGTCAAAGGGTTGTAGTGCGGGCTGCGCGTCTGGCGCGGGTCGGGCGGGGCGAGTGTCGGCGACGATTATGATGTCTCGCGGCGCGCGGGCGACCTGCAAGCGCGCGCTTGGTACCCCGTCGGACATACACGCGCGGGCTCCAGAGTGTATCTCTCCTGCGGCCATCCGTTTTTAAAGGCGCGCAGGAAAGTGTCGGCTCGCGCGGGCGGAAGTTATGCTATCCTCCGCCGCAAAGCTTTCAAACGTTCTCGCGCTGCACTGATAACGCTAGGCACGACCTCGCCCGGGCGTGAGGTCAGACTTCTCACAAAGGAGCAGAGCACAGATGTCGAGTGTAAAAGACGACGACTACGACGGGACAGGCGTCGGTGAAGAGACCGGCGAGGCCGGCGGCGGCACGCACGGCGGCGCGGCCATCGGGCGCATGACGGGGATGGGCGCCGGCCTCTCGGAAGGCGGCACCCCGGGCGCGGGCGACGACCAGCAGGACGAGTCCGGCGGCGGGGGTGACGGCGGAGACGAGACCGGAGGCGGCGGCACCGGCGGAGACGAGACCACAGGTGACGACGCGGGTGGCGGTGGTGACGCCACCGGCGGCGGCGCGACCGGCGGCGGGACGGCCGGTGCCGGCGGCGGCCTGACGGGCGGCGGCACCTCGAACCGCGGAGCATCAGCACGCGCGGGCGCGGGCGGCACTTCAAAGACCGGCGCGGGCTCGGGAGGCGGCAAAGGCGGAGCCAAGGGTGGCGGCGGCGCGTCGAAGAAGGGCGGCGGCGGTGGCTCTAAAGGCGGCGACGCAGGCAGAGGCAGCGCGGCCGAAGGTTCCGAGCGCGGCGGGGCTAACAAAGGCGCCTCGAAGAAAGGCGGCGGCAAGGGCGGCGCGGCCAGGGCCGGCGCGAAGGGCGGTGGCGGCGCTTCGGGTAAGGGCGGTGCCAAGGCCACCGGCAAGGGCGGCGCGAAGAGTACGGGCAAAGGCGGCGGAGGCGGTAAGCCGGGCGCGGGCGCGAAGGGCTCGACCAAAGGCGGCGCCGGGGGCGGCGCGGGTGCCTCGAAGAAGGGCGGCGCCGGCGCGAAGGGCGGCGCGAAAGGTTCCGGCAAGGGCGGAGCCAAGGGCGGCGCGTCGAAGTCCGGCGGGGCCGGCGGCGGCTCGCGTGGTGCCACCTGGAGCGGCGCCGGCGGCGGCGCGCGCGGCGGCGCTTCCAAGGGCGCGTCGAAGAAGGGCGGCTCGTCGAAAGGTGGCGCTTCCAAAGGCGGCGCTTCCAAGGGCGGCGCGGCCAAAGGCGGAGCCGCTAAGGGCGGCGCCAGCAAGGGAGGCGGCAAAGGCTCTTCGGCCGGCGGCGGCACCGCGCGCGGCGGCGGCGGAAAGGGCGGCGGCAAAGGCGGCGGCAAAAAAGGGGGAGGCAGTAGGTAGCCAGACCAACCTGCTGAACTCTGTCGCCGAAACCGCCGGGCGCGCCGCCGCGAAGGTCATGGGCGTCATCGAGAGCCTGACCGGCGCGGGGCGCAAGCGGCGCTGAATGAAAAAGTGCGCGGGGCGCGTCCATCCGTCAGACCGCCCCCGCGCATCACACGCAATCGTGGGCGGCAAAAGAGAAGAGGCAGACTTCAAAGGGCGAAAGTCGAAGACGAGAGCGCCGCTGGCCTTCGTCTTCGCTTTCGCCCTTTGCCTTTTGCCTTTCGCCTTTAACGCGCGCGGCCACGCTCAGGCGGGGCGCAGGCTCCCCGGCAGCACAGAGAAGAAGAACTCTCAGGAGAAGCCGGCCGAGTCGCCCACGCCCGCGCCCCCGCGGCGCGAAGAGACGCCGGCGGACGCCGAAGACTTGGACGACGGCGACACCGTCAGGGTCGAGACGAATCTCGTCACGCTACCCGTCATCGTCAACGACCGCGGCGGGCGCTACGTCCCGGACCTCAGGGCCGAGGACTTCACCGTCGAGGAGGACGGCGCGCCGCAGAAGGTCGCCTTCTTCGCCACGGTCTCCGAGCCCTTCAGCGTCGTCCTCATGATTGACACCAGCGCCTCGACGACCGTCGAGAAGATGCGGCGGGTGCAGGAGGCGGCCGTCGCCTTCGTCTCGCAGCTCCGACCCGGCGACCGCGTCAAGGTCATCTCGTTCGACGACGAGCTGCGCGACCTCTCGGACTTCACCACAGACCGCGCCGCGCTCGCCTCGGCCATACGCGCGACGCGGCCGGGCAAAGGCACGCGGCTCTACGACGCCTTCGACGTGGCGCACCGCGCGCTACGCCGGCTCAAAGGGCGCAAGGCCGTCATCATGCTCACCGACGGCGTGGACTCCTACAGCGCCAACCGCAGCTACGACGACAACCGCCGCGGGGTCGAAGAGTCGGACGTGGTCGTCTACCCCGTGCGCTTCGACACGCGCGCCGAGACCGAGCAGCTTTTGCGCGAACAGGCGCGCGGCGGGGGCGGCCCCGTAGACCTCGGCACCGTGCTGGGGGGGCGCGTGCCGAGTCTTCCCGGCTCGGTCGTCATCAACCCGCGCGGCGGCTCGCGCCGCACCGAGCGCGAAGACGAAGGCCGACGCCCCGACGGCATGCCCGACGTGACCGCGCGACACCCCGACGACAGAACCACCCGCGACCGCCGCCCCCCGCGCAACGCCGACGAGGCGAGCGACGCCTCCATCAGGTCGATGCTCGACCTGCTCTACGGGACGGCCGACGACTACCTCGACGAGATGTCACGCACGTCGGGCGGCCGGCTCGTGCGCGCGGACAACCCCCTGATGCTGCCCGCCGCCTTCAAGCAGATAGCCGACGAGCTGGGCACGCAGTACTCCCTCGGCTACTACCCGACCAACACGGCGCGCGACGGCAAGTACCGCAAAGTCCGCGTCCGCACCACGCGCAAAGACGCCGCGCTGCGCACGCGCCCCGGCTACCGAGCCCGGAAGTAAGTTCCAAGTTTAAAGTTCAAAGTCGAAAGTTTAAAGTTCAAAGTCGAAGGCGGGAGGCGCGGGCCGTGTGGAAAAAGCTTTCAACTTTGAACTTTGAACTTTAAACTTGGAACTCGCCTATGCGCCTTTGGGTCTCGAAGAACAGCGACGTGCCGCTGCGCGAGCAGCTAGTGCGGCAGATCATGCTCGGCGTCGTGAGCGACGACCTGAAGCCGGGGCAGCGCCTGCCCTCGACGCGCGAGCTGGCGCGCCGCTTCCGCATACACTCGAACACGGTCAGCTCGGCCTACCGCGACCTCGAACGCGCCGGCTGGCTCGAAGTGCGCAAGGGGAGCGGCGTCTACGTGAGGCAGCTCGGCACCGACCCCTCGGGGGCTCGGCTCGACTCGCGGCTCGAACTCGACCGGCTCATCGGCGCGTTCCTCGCGCTCGCGCGTGGGCAGGGGCACACGCTCTCCGAGGTGCAGGCGCGCGTCAAGCACTGGCTGAGCCTTGAGCCGCCCGACCACTTCCTCGTCGTCGAGCCCGACGAGGGGTTGCGCGAAATCCTGATGGCCGAGATCGCCGAGGCGACCTCGTTCCGCGTCGAGGGCTGCGGCTACGACGAGTGCGCCGACAAGGGCGTGCGCGCGGGCGGCGCGGTCGTCGCGCTCTACAGCAAGGCCGAGGAGGTGCGGCGCGCGCTCCCGGCGGAGGCGCAGCCCATCTTCCTCAACACGCGCTCGATCCCCGCGTCGCTCGCCGGGGAGCGCGTGCCGCCGCCCGACGCGCTCGTCTCGGTCGTCTCGCGCTGGCCGATGTTCCTCGAATGGGCGCGCGTCTTTCTCATCGCCGCCGGGCTGGAGCCTGACGCGCTCGATTTGCGCGACGCCCGCGCGCCGGGCTGGGAGCGGGGCCTGCGTTCGAGCGCGCACGTCATCACCGACGCGCTCACCGCGCGCAAACTCCCCGAGGGCCTTCGCCCGCGCGTCTACCGCGTCGTCGCCGATTCCTCGCTCGAAGAGCTGCGCAGCTTCGTCGAGCGCTTCCTGTCCCCTGCGCTATGAACGGCGCGCCGGGAGGGCTTATGGCCGAAGAGCAGACCTCGCGTGAGATTCTGAGCCAGCTCGTCGAGCGGCTCGACCACCTTGAGCGGCTGTTGCAGGCGCAGACGGCGCGGCTCTACGCCGTCGAGCGCCGGCTCGGGCTCGAAGCGCCGCCGGAGCAACCGCGCTGGCCGCCGCTCCACGAGACGCCCGCGGACGAGCGCCCGGAGACCCGACGTGACGCGCCGCCGCAGACGCCGCCGCGCGAGGGAGTCCCGCCGGCGCCCGCGCGCGAAGCGTCCACGGGCGAAGCGGCCCGGCCGCCCACGCCGCGAGCTAAAACCGTAAAGGGGGGGCGCGACCTTGAGTCGCTCATCGGCGGGAGCTGGTTCAGTTGGGTCGGCATCATCGCCGTCACCTTCGGCGTCGCCTTCGCGCTCAAGTACGCGTTCGAGAACGAGTGGGTCGGCCCCGGCGCGCGCGTCGGGCTCGGAGCGCTGGCGGGGCTGGGGCTGCTCGGCGTGGGCGAGCGCCTGCGGCGGAAGGGTCTGCGTCCCTTCGCCTACGTCCTCTCGGGGGGCGGCGTGCTCATCCTCTACCTCTCCATCTACGCCGCGTACAACTTCTACGGCCTCATCTCTCAGCCGCCCGCTTTTCTCATGATGACGCTGGTGACGGCCGGCGCGGTGCTGCTCGCGGTGCGACAGAACGCCCTGCCCGTGGCGGTGCTCGCGCTCGTCGGCGGCTTTCTGACGCCGGTGCTCATCTCGACCGGGCGCGACAACCAGGTCGCGCTCTTCACGTACGTCTCGCTGCTCGACGCGGGCGTGCTCGCCGTCGGCTACTTCAGGCGCTGGCGCACGCTCGACTTCCTCTCGTTCGCGGCGACCGTCCTGATGACGTTCGGCTGGGCCGTCATCCACTACGACGACGAGAAGCTCTGGACGACGCTCTTCTTCCTCGCGCTGCTCTTCACGCTCTACTCGCTGCTCGCGGTCTTCCACAACGTGCTTCCGCGCCGCCGCTCGCGCTGGTTCGACGTGGCGCTGCTCGCCTCGAACGCCACCTTTTACTTCGCCGCCAGCTACGGCCTGCTCTACGGCGCCGGTTACGAGCGCGCGCTCCCGGCGGCGCTCGCGCTCGTCCTCTCGGCCTACTTCGGCGCGCTCTCCTACGCCGCGCGCGGGCGCTGCTCGGAAGACCGCCTGCTCGCTTACGCCTACGTGGGCGCGGCCGTGACCTTCCTGACGGCGGCCGTCGCCATCCAGCTCGAACTACAGTGGGTGACGATTGTGTGGGCGGTCGAGGGGCTGATGCTGACGTGGGTGGGGCTGCGCACGGGCGAGGGCGCGGCGCGGCGCGCGGCCGTCGCGGTCTTCGGCGTGGCGTCGGCGCACTGGCTCTTCGAGGACGCGCAGCAGTTCGCCTTCAGCCCGCAGTCACTCGCCGACGGCACCGCCGCCGCCTTCGTGCCCGTGGCCAACTCGCGCGCCGTCTCGTGCCTCGTGCTCGTCGGCGCGCTCGCTCTGGCCGCGCGTCTCTACCGTAGCGCGCGCTACGCGGAGCCGCGCGGAGGGCGACAGCGCGTGCCGGGCGAGGGCGAGCGCGAGGCGCTGGCGTCGCTCTACACGCTCGCGGCCAACGCGCTGGCGCTGACGCTGCTCACGCTCGACCTGAGCGACTACTTCGGGAGGCAGAAGGCGCTTTCCGAAGGGCTCGCGGCCGAGCGCGCCGAGAACGCGCGGCAGTTCTCCCTGACGGCGCTGTGGGCCATCTACGGCGGGGCGCTCGCGGCTTACGGCATGAAGGGCGGGATGAGGGGAGGTTTCCGCGCGGCGCGTTACGCGGGGCTCGCGCTGCTGGCTTTGGCGTCCGTCAAGGTGCTCGTCGTCGACCTCGCCTTCTACGACGCGGCGTGGCACACGCCCGTCTTCAACCACACCTTCATGGCCTTCGCGCTGGTCGTCGGGGCCTTCGCGGCGGTCGTGCGTCTCTACGCCCGCGGTCAGCGCGCGGGCGAGGCCGAAGCGGTCATGCCCGTGCTCATCGTCGCCGCGAACGTGCTGGCTCTGGTCGCGCTGAGCGCCGAGGCGGTCGGCTTCTTCGAGGCGCGCGCGGTCGCGGGCGCGGACGCGGCCGGCCTGCGCGAGGTCGCGCTGTCGAAGCAGTTGTCGCTGTCGGTCGTGTGGGCGCTTTACGGCGCGGGGCTGCTGCTGGCGGGGCGCGCGCGGCGCGCGCGACTGCTGCGCCTGCTCGGGCTCGCGCTGCTCGGTCTGACGGCGCTCAAGGTCTTCGTGCTCGACCTCTCGGCGCTCGACCGCGCGTACCGCATCGTCTCCTTCATCGTGCTCGGGGCGGTGCTGCTCGCCGTCTCCTACCTCTATCAGAAGAGCCAGCAGCGCGCGTCGGCGGCCGAGCCGGAGGAGGCCGGGGAGGCGGACGAGGCCGAGCCGCAGTCGCCCTGAGGGCGGCGCGCGCGCGAGCGCCCGGCGGAAGATTTCAATTGACAGGCGCGGTGCGAGGGCATACTCTCCGCGCTGTTTCACGTCCGTGTATTCACGTCCGGGGTTTCCGTGGCCGCACGCCGCGCGGCGCGTCTTACCTGCCCGCGGCCGAAATCACCTCCGTTCCAAACCACGCAGCCTGACCTTAAGGAGCCTTCAAATGTTTCGCTATGCCCGCACACGTCGCGGGAGTCCGCGCGGACTTCCGCCGGCCCCCCTCGCGGTCGCGTGCCTGCTCCTGCTCGGCGCGTCGTTCGCGCGGACGCAGACCCCCACGCCCGGCGCGAACTCCGACGGCGCTCCCGCCGCGCGGCCCGGCGCGAACCCCACGCCGACGCCTTCACCCGCCGCGACGCCTTCGCCGACGCCCGCGCCCACGCCTTACGACATCACGGTCGGCGCCGTAACCCTGACCAACCCCGGCGGGCCGGCCGGCGGCGGCGACGAGCCCGTCGTCGCGGGGCTCGGCGACGAGATAGTCGTCAAGGTCAACAACCTCGGCGAAGAGGTGCGCCGCCAGCAGCTTTTGAAGGAGCCGGCCGAGACGCGCATCGACCCGAGGCGGCTGGCGCTCTTCCTCGACGACGTGGAGATGAAGAAGCTCTACCCGGAGGCCGTCGATCTACAGGGCAACGAGCTGCGCTTCAAGCTGAGCCGCGGCGGCGACACGCGTAACGCGTGGGACGACCTGCTGGCGAAGCCCGAGGAGCCATACCGCCCCGTCAAGGTGGGCGTCGGGCCGGAGGGCAGGACGGCTTGGCCCGCGGCGTCGAGCGCCGCGCAGAATTTCGTCCTGCGCGTCTACAGCCCGTTCCGCCTCAAGCTGAACGCCGTGCTCTTCCTCGTCGCGCTGGGGCTCTTCCTCTGGCTGGCCAAGTCCTCGAACATCATCCGCGACTCGCACCCGCCCGAGCCCGGCCCGGGCCGGATGAAGCCCTACAGCCTCTCGCGCACGCAGGTCGCGTGGTGGTTCTTCATCATCTTCGGCTCGTTCCTCTTCCTGTGGGTCGTGACGGGCGACTACAACGTCTTCACGACCTCCACGCTGGTGCTGCTCGGCATCGGGACGGGGACGGCGCTCGGCGCGGCGATGGTGGACGCGAGCAAGCGCGACTCGGTGCAGGCCGAGCTGCGCACGCTCAAGCCGCGCCAGATGAAGCTCTACGCGGAGACAAAGGAGCTGAAGGGCGCGCTCAAGGACTTGCGGGCGCGCGGCGCGGCGGGTGAGGCCACGCCCGAGGAGCTGGCGGCGGCCGGCGGGCAGCGCGCGGCGCTGGCGGCGAAGGAGGCGGAGCTTGAGCTGTTGAACGAGCAGGTGGCCGACGCCGAGTCTGCGAAGAGCAAGCCCGTCTCCGAAGGGTTCATCCGCGACGTGCTGAGCGACGTTAACGGCGTGACGTTCCACCGCTTCCAGAACGCGGTCTGGACGATCTCGCTGGGCATCATCTTCATCAAGTCGGTCTGGACCGAGCTGAAGATGCCTGTGTACGACGACATCGTGCTGGCGCTGATGGGCATCAGCGGCGCGACCTACCTCGGCTTCAAGTTCCCCGAGCGCCAGACCGAGCCGGGACAGCAGCCGCAACCGCCACAGACGGACGCCGACGCGCCGCCCGCCGACGCGCCGGGCCAAGCCGATGTCGCGGTCGCCAACGCGGACGGGGACGCGGAGGAGGCCGGAGCGGCGGGAGCGGACGACGCGGCCGCGGAGGATGCGGGAGCGGCGAAGGCCGACGACTACGAGCCGCCGGACGAAGAGGGCAAGTAGAGGGTACGAAGAACCGGCCGCGCGAGTCGGCGCGAAAGCGGGGTCGGGTGAAGCGGCGTCGAGGGTGAAGGGGCGGGGCGCGTGGCGCGGGGTTTCAGCCGCTCACGACCTCGCCCCTCGCCGTTTCGTGTCCGTGCGCGCGCTCGACCTCTTCGTTCATACGCCCGGCGAGCATCAGCGCCACCATCTTGTAGTCGCCGGCGAACGACCAGAGCGGGTGCTTGAATGTCGCCGGCCGGTTGTGCTCGATGAAGAAGTGGCCGGCCCACGCGGCGGCGTAGGCGGGCACGAACGCCAGAGGCAGCCAGCGCCAGCGCCCCGTCGCCGCCAGCCCGACCAGCAGAGCCGTCCCCGCCAGAGTCCCCGCCGCGTGCAGAGCGCGCGTCGCCGGCCGGCTGTGCTCGCGCACGTAGAACGGCCAGAACTCACCGAACGTCTTCATCTCACTCTCAGGCATGCGTCTCTCCTCAAAAGTAGACAGTAGTCAGTAGAAAGAGGCGGCAACCACTTTTAATTCTGACTACTGTCTACTGTCTACTGCTTTCATTCTTCCCCTCGCGTGAACAGGCGGCTGTAGTCGGCGGCGGAGGCGGGCGGGACGCGCGCGAGCTGTAGATTCTCTTCGACGTGCGCGCGGCGGCTCATGCCGACGAGCGCGGTGGTGACGCCGGGCGTCGAGCGCGTGAACTGGATGGCCGTCTGCGCGTCGGTCGAGAGCGAGCCGAGCGGCTCGCGTATGCGCTCGGGCAGGTCGCGCGCGACCTTGCCCTGTTGGATGGAGGCGCTGGCGACGACCGTCACGCCGAGCGCCTTCGCCGCTTCGAGCAGCGAGACCTGCGCGCCGCGGTACGTCTGATTCTCCGCGACGAGCGCCTCGGGCATCGCGAGGTTGAAGGGGAGTTGCACGAAGCGGAAGCCGTGCCCGTCGCCGCCGGCCGCGCGCGCAAGCTCCCACATCGTTTCCAGCCCGTGCTGCCCGCGCGAGCCCGCCTGCGCGCGGAAGCCGTTCCACGTCGCCACGCCGTAGAAGCGTACGCGCCCCTCGGCGCGCTCGCGCTCTAGCTGCTCGAAGGCCGCGCGCAGGCGCGCGTCGAACTCGTCGCGCGCGACGACCTGAAGCTGCGTCTCCGGGTTGTGGACGTAGTAAACGTCTATCGTCTCCAACCCCATGTTGCGTAAGGACTGCGCGACCTGATGCGAGAGGTAGCGCGGCGTCATGCAGTGGCTCCCGGCGACGATGTCCGAGAGTTGGGCGACGCCGGTCTTGACGAACGTCTCCTCGACGTATGCCCTCACGCCGGCCTGCCCGGCGGGCGGCTCCGAGTCGAAGGCGAGGTAGCCGCCCTTCGTGCAGACGGCCAGCTCGTCGCGCGCGTAGCCGGCCGCGCGGAGACGCTTGAGGGCCTCACCCACCGAGCGCTCGCTGCGCTGGAAGCGGTAGTTGGCGGCCGTGTCGATGACGTTCACGCCCAGCTCGGCGGCGCGCGTGATGGCGTCCGCGTACGAGCGGTCGGTCTCCTCGTCCCAGCCGCCCAGGTACGTGCCGACGCCGACCGACGAGAGCCAGAGTTGCTGCTCGAAGCGGAAGTGCCCGTCGGCGGCCGTCCCCGCGAAGCGCTCGCGGTAACGCTCGGTGCCTTCGGTCGTGGCGAAGCCCGGCAGAGTCATAAGCCCTTTGCGTCCTCCCGTCTCACTGTTTGCCCGGAGTGTTCGCGGGCGAGTGTAGCACAGCTTCGACTAAGCGGAGGCGGTGTGTTAGGGTTGGGTAAACCCATGAGAGAGGAATTGCAAGAGGGCGCGCGCGCCTCCACGCTCGACCTGCCGGAGGGCGAGTTGGAGGAGCTGGCGCAGGTCTTCTGCCGGATGGTGGTCGAATACTTCGCGGCCGGAGAGTCGTCGCCGGTCTTCCCCGACACGTCCGCGGAGAAGGTCGCCGGACTCTTCCGCGCGCCGCTGCCCGCGGAGGGCGTCGGGCTCGAAGCCCTCGCGCGCTCGTGCGGCGAGGTCGTCCGCGCCAGCCGCCAGAACGGGCACCCGCGCATGTTCGGCTACGTCGCCTCGCCGGCGACGCCTGTGGGCGCGTTCGCGTCTCTGCTCGCGTCGGCGCTCAACTCGAACGTCACGTCCTGGCGCTCGGCGCCGGGGCCGACAGAGGTCGAGCGGACGGTCGTCGGCTGGCTCGCCGAGTTGATAGGGTTCAAGGGCGAGGGCTTTAACGAGGGCTGCGGCGGGCTTTTGACGAGCGGCGGCTCGATGGCGAACCTGAACGCGCTCTTCGTCGCGCACCGCACGCGCGGGGCGGGCGCGCGGGACGTTTCGCGCGCGGGGCTCTGGGGCGCGGGCGCGCCGGCGACCCTGTACGCCTCAGACCAGATTCACCTGTCGATACCGAAGGCGGCCGACATCCTCGGGCTCGGGCGCGAGCAGGTGCGGGTCGTGCCTTCGGACGAGGGCTTCCGCATCGACCCGCGGCTCCTGCGCGAGCGCGTCGATTCGGACGAGCGCGCGGGGCTGCGACCCTTCTGCGTCGTGGCGAGCGCGGGCACCGTCTCGACCGGCGCGGTTGACCCCTTGCGCGAGCTGGCCCGATTCGCGCGAGAGCGCGGGCTGTGGCTACACGTAGACGGCGCGTACGGCGCGCTCGCGGC
Organism: Pyrinomonadaceae bacterium; assembly: GCA_036399155.1. Lineage (GTDB taxonomy): Bacteria > Acidobacteriota > Blastocatellia > Pyrinomonadales > Pyrinomonadaceae > QHXN01. The sequence continues at coordinate 18,244 of DASWNR010000038.1, read as the reverse complement.
GTGCGCACAGTCGAAGCGCGCGCTCTTCGACGGGCTCGCGGAGGCGGACTCCGTCTCGCTCGACCCGCACAAGTGGCTCTACACGCCGCTCGGCGCGGGCTGCGTGCTCTTCCGCGACCTCGCGCAAGCGGGCGCGGCATACGCCGGGACGGAGGAGGGCTACATCAAGGTCTTCGAGCAGGCGACCGACGAGGCGTTCGCCTTCTGGGATTACGGCACGGAGCTTTCGCGGCCGTTCCGCGCGTTCAAGGTCTGGGCCGCGCTCAGCTACTACGGCGCGCGCAGGGTCGCGGCGGCGATCGAGGACGACTGCGCGCTGGCCGCGTACATGGCCGGGCGCGTCGCCGCGTCGGAAGACTTCGAGCTGCTGTCGCCCGCGACGCTCAGCATCTGCTGCTTCCGCTACGTCCCCGAAGAGGCGCGGCGCGAGCTTGGGGCGGCGGCCGTCGAGGAAGAGCTTGGGCGAATCAACCGCGGGCTCGATTGTCTGAACGAGCGCGTCATGCTTCGCGTGCAGCGCGGCGGCCGGGCGTACGTCTCGAACGCGATGCTGCGCGGACGCTTCGCGCTGCGCGCCTCGGTAACAAACTTCCGCACGACGCGGCGCGACATCGACCTGACGTTGGAGGTCGTCCGCCGCGTGGCTCTGGACTTAGGGAACGAATAATTCATGGCGGCTCTGATGGAAGTGACAGGGGGAGAGTTCGAGCAGGAGTTGCGCGCCGGCGTCGAGCTGGCGCGGCGCGCGGGCGAGGCCGCTTTACAGTTCTACGGGAAGCCCATGCGCGTCGAGCACAAGGACGAGTTCGACGAGCCGGTGACGCAGGCCGACCGAACCGTCAACGAGCTGATCGTCGGCGCGCTGCGCGAACGTTTCCCGGAAGACGGCATCCTCGCCGAAGAGTCCGTGGACACGTCGCGCCGCATGGGGCGCGAGCGCGTCTGGATGATAGACCCCATCGACGGCACGAAGGGCTTCATCGCGGGCACGGGCGACTTCTGTGTCCAGATAGGGCTGGCGGTCGGGGGGCGAGCCGCGCTCGGCGTCCTCTACGCGCCCGCGACCGACGTGCTCTACTGGGCGGCGCGCGGCCACGGCGCGTGGGTGATGCGCCCGACCTCTGAGGCGGACAAGAGTCTGAAGGCCGAGCGCCTGAGCGTCACGCGCGAGACGGAGTTGAGCCGGATGCGCCTTGCCGAGAGCCGCTCGCACAGAGGGCCGCGGATGGAGTCGCTCGTGCGCGCTCTCGGCGTCCGCTCCGAAGTCCGCAGCCACTCGGTCGGCATCAAGGTCGGGCTCCTCGTCGAGCGTCAGGCCGACCTCTACATACACCTCTCGGGGAAGACGAAGCAGTGGGACACCTGCGCGCCCGAGGCCGTGCTCGCAGAGGCCGGCGGCCGCATGACAGACGTGTTCGGCGGCCCCATGCTTTACAACACGGCGGACGTGCTCAACCGCAACGGGCTGGTCGCCTCGAACGGCGCGGCGCACGAGGCGGTCGTCGAACGCTTACGCCCGCTGCTCGCCGAGTGGGGGCGCGAGCGCGCCTGAGTCCCCTCCGAGCACTTACGAGTTTAACCGGTTCTTAAATTTCAAAACGGACTGAGAAGGAGAAGCGAAGAGATGAAGCGAACAGGTTCTGCCGTCTGGCAGGGTGGCATCAAGGACGGCAAGGGGTCGGTCTCGACCGAGAGCGGCGTGCTCGACGGCGCGCAATACTCTTTCAGCACGCGCTTCGAGGACGGGAAGGGGACGAACCCCGAGGAGTTACTCGCGGCGGCGCACGCGGGCTGCTTCTCGATGGCGCTCTCGAAGCAGTTGAACGACGCAGGGTTGACGGCCGACTCCATCAACACGACGGCGGCCGTCCGCCTGGAGAAGACAGACGCCGGCTTCACCATCACCAAAGTCCACCTCGACGTGACGGCGCGCGTCCCCGGCGCGGACGCCGCCGCCTTCCAGACGGCCGCCAACAACGCCAAGGCCGGCTGCCCCGTCTCGCGCCTCTTCAACGCCGAGATCACGATGGACGCGAAGCTCGAAGGGCAGTAAGCCGAAGGGTTAAAACGGCCCTAAAAGCTGGGAGCGCGTGTACGCTAGCCCGCATGAGCGCGTCAGCGCGAAAACCGAGGAGCGCGTTAACCCTATCTTGAGTTAACGCGCTTCTTCTTGTTCGCGCCTGCGGCGCTCAAGCGGGCTAGCGTGCCCGCGCTCCCGGGGAAGTGTCCCGGGCTAAAGCTTTCGACGGCGCGCCGCCCTTCATCCTTTCCCCTTTTCACTTTCACCCTTCCACTTTATACTTGGCCGCCCTGCGGCCGGGGCGCCACGTCGCCCGCCGCGCATCTCACCTGTTCGAGCCTTCGCAAGTGGTGGCTGCCGTGAACCTCAGAACCAAACTCGTCGTCGTCTTCGCCGCGCTCTCCTTCGTGCCGCTCGTCGCCGTGACGCTGCTCGTGTACCGCGCGGGGGCCGGCGCCGTCGAGGCCGCCCTGCGCGGGCGCGCCTCCGACCGCGCGTCGCGCATGGCGCGCGACGTGGGGCACGTCATCTACGTGCAGGACGTACGCCTGCGCGAAGTCGCCGCGGCCGCGCTCGTGCGCGAGTACGCGCGCGAACACGCGCGCCGGGAAGCGGACGAAGCCGCGCCCGAGCCGGCGGCGCCCCCCGCCAAACCGGCCGAGCGCGGGGAGGCGGCGCCGCCGGTCGAAGAACTTCTCAAGGCTTACGCCGAGAGCAACATCGAATACCTTCAGGCCGTCACCCTCATCGACCGCCCGGGGCGCGCGACGCTGCGCCTGAACAGGTCGGACGACGGCAAGGGGTTCACCGTGCAGAGGACGCACTTCATCAAGAGCCAGACGCGCCACGACGAGCACGTCTGGGAGACTCGCTCCGCGAAGCCGCTCCGCTCGCAGGTGAGTGAGGAGGGGCACGGGGCGGTGCTGCGCCTGACCGCGCCCGTCTTCTCGCCCGGGGTCGCGGAGGAGGGCGGCACGCCCTCGTGCGCGCTCCTCGCCGAGCTGAGGCTGGGCGACGTGGTGAAGAACGCGGGCGACGCTTTCGTGCCCGAGGCGCGGAGGGGCGTCCTCGCGCTCGGCAACGCGGGCGGCGTGGTCGTCTACCACACGAGCGGCGCGCTCAGCCACCAGGCCGCGTCGGAGGCAATGCCCTACTTCTCGGCCGTCGAGGCGCGGATGAGGGGCGGCGAGTCCGGCGAGGACTTCTACGACGCTCCGGAGGGCGGCCGAAGCCTCGCGGCCTTCCGGCAGGCGCGCGACCTCGACCTCTCGGTGGCCGCGTCGGAGGACTACACGGGGGCGGTCGCGCCCGTGCGCCGCGCGGCGCTCGCGGGCGGCGGGGCGGCGCTGCTGGCGGGGCTCGCGGGCGGGTGGCTCATGTACTTCTTCGCCGACCGCGAGACGCGCGGCATCAACCGCGTGGCCCGCAGCGCGTCGGCCATCGCCGCCGGCAACCTCGACCAGCGCATCGACGTCAGCCACAGCGGCGGGACGCGCGAGCTGGCCGAGAACTTCAACGCGATGACCGAGCGCCTGCGCGAGCTGGTCGCGCGTGAGGCCGAGTCGCGCCAGTTCGCCTCGTTCATGCGCATCTCGGCGATGGTCTCGCACGACCTGAAGAACGCCATCGCCGGGCTCTCGATGCTCGTCTCTAACATGGAAAAGCAGTTTCACCGCGAGGAGTTTCGCGCCGACGCCATCGAGTCTTTGCGCGAGGCGACCGAGAAGCTCAAGCGCACGGTCGCGCGCCTGAGCGAGCCGGTGAAGTCGCTGAGCGGCGAGTACCGCCTCGCCGCTCGCGCCACAGACCTCGTCCCCGTCATCCGCCGCGTGCTCGCCACCAACGCCGAGCCGACCCGCCCGCTCAACGAGGTCGAGGCTCACCTGCCCGAGCGTTTGGTCGCGACCGTCGAGCCCGAGCGCGTCGAGAACGTCGTCGAGAACCTCGTCATCAACGCGCTCGAAGCGATGGGCGCGAAGGGCGGCCGCCTGACGGTCGAGGCCGGCCAGCTCGACGGCGACTTCGTCTTCTTCAGCGTCGCCGACACGGGCGTCGGCATGACCGAGGAGTTCATCAGGACGCGGCTCTACCGCCCCTTCTCGACGACCAAGAACAAGGGCATCGGGCTCGGGCTCTTCACCTGCCGCGAGGTGGTCGAGGCGCACGGCGGCAAGCTCGAAGTCCAATCGACACCCGGCGCTGGCACGCGCTTCCGCATCGTGCTACCATCCCGCCGGTTCAACTCGGGGGAGAGGCGCGAGCGGCCGGTGAAGGTGACGGCCGCGGCGCACGGTTCGCTGCCCGGCGCGCCCGAGTAACTCCTTTCGGCTTTCCAGACAGATAACTTAACGTCGGCGCGAGCGGGGTGCGGGTCTTTACGTAAACGCGCAGGCGCCTACTATCGTTCGTCGCACCGGGCTGCGCGCGAACCCCTCAGACCCATGACCGAACAGGCGGAACACAAGACGACGGTGCTGGTCGTGGACGACGACCGCCTGCTGCGGCGACAGCTCCACTGGGCGCTCGTCGAGCGGCACCGCGTGCTCGAAGCCGAGACGCGACCCGACGCCGTCGAACTCCTCCAGCGCGAGCACATCGACGTGGTCATCTGCGACCTCCACCTGCCGCCCGACCTCGAAGGCATCGAGGAGGGGCTGGCCGTCGTCGAGGCAGCGCGCGCCGAGCGGCCTTCCGTCCCCGTCGTCGTCATCACCGGGAGCAACAACAAGCAGGCCGCGCTCGAAGCCGTGCGGCGCGGCGCATACGGCTTCTTCGAGAAGCCTTTCGACGAGGAGGAGGTCTCGCACATCGTCGCGCAGGCGGCGCGCGTCCGCTGCCTCGAATCGGAAGTCCTGAAGCTCCGCTCGGAGCTGAAGATGTTTCGCGGCTTCGGCCGCTTCGTCGGCACCAGCGCCGCGCTCGAACGCACGCTCAAGCAGGCGCGCTCCGTCGCCGACACCTCCGCGACCGTCCTCATCACCGGCGAGAACGGCACCGGCAAGGAGGTGCTCGCGCGCGCCGTCCACGAGGAGAGCGCGCGGCGCGACCGCCCCTTCGTCGCCGTCTCCTGCGCCGCGCTCCCCGAGTCGCTCATCGAGTCCGAGCTGTTCGGGCACGTCAAGGGCGCGTTCACCGACGCGAAGTCAGACCGCGTCGGGCGCTTCGGCATGGCCGACGGCGGCACGCTCTTCCTCGACGAGATAGGCGAGCTGCAACCGTCGGTGCAGGTCAAGCTGCTGCGCGTCCTTCAGGAGCGCGTCATCGAGCGCGTCGGCAGCAGCCAGTCCGTCAAGGTGGACATCCGCCTCATCGCCGCCACCAACCGCGACCTCGAACAGGCGGTCAAGGACAACCACTTCCGCGAAGACCTCTTCTACCGGCTCAACGTCGTCCCGCTCCACATGCCCTCGCTCAAGGAGCGGCGCGAGGACATCCCGCTGCTCGCCGCGCACTTCGCCGCCAAGGCCGCCGAGAAGCACGACCGACCGCCGGCCTCGCTCGACCCGGCGCTCGCCGACGCGCTACAGGAGTACGACTGGCCGGGCAACGTCCGCGAGCTTGAGAACCTCATCGAGCGGCTCGTCGTGCTCACGCAGGGGTCGCGGCTCGGCGTCGAGTTCCTGCCCGAGAAGATGCTGCGCTCGACGCCCGCGCCGCCGGCCGCCGCCGCGTCCGACGAGACGACGCTCGAAGGCGCGACGCTGGCGCTCCGGCGCCGCATGGTCATCGGCGCGCTCCAGGCGGAGGGCGGCAACCGCGTCGCCGCCGCGCGCCGCCTCGGCATCAGCCGCTCCTACCTCCACCGCCTCATCACCGAACTCTCCATCACCGGCGTCTGAGTAAGAGGGGAGGTGGTCAGGGCGAAGGGTTTGAAAGCCTTCCACTTACCCCTGACCCCTGACCCTTTGCCTTTCGCCTGTTTCCACTTGTTCACACATGCGCCCGCCGGGCTGTCCACTCGTGTGCACATCCAAAATTTCTTGCGAAGGTGTGGTGCTGCATTTTCGGCGGATTTTCGGCTGTTTTTTTGTTTTCGGCCGCGCGAGGGCCGTTGGCACGGGCGTTGCGATAGGGTCAGGGCGTTGAAGGTTCTGAGACGTGGCATCCGCCGGAAGGATGAGTGACGTAAATGAGAGCGCAAGGCATCGCCGGAGCCATCCTGGTAGTAGACGGGGAAGAAGAAGATGATGACGAAGCCGAAAGTTCTCATAGTTGACGACGACGTGGCGATAGCGCAGCAGCTCTTCTGGACGCTGTGCGACGAGTTCGAGGTGATGACGGCCAACGGCCTCTCCTCGGCCATCCGACGGGCTACCATCTACGAGCCCGACGTCGCCATCCTCGACCTTCACCTGCCGCCGACGCTCGACGCGCCTGACACCGGGCTCCGTATCCTCGACTACCTGAAGAGCCACCTCCCCGCGTCGAAGGTCTTTGTGGCAAGTTCCGACCCCTCCGGCGAGATGCGCCGCGAGTGCATTCGCCGGGGGGCGGACGGATTCTTCGACAAGCCGCTCGACGTCGAGCGTCTGCTCGCGACCGTCCGCCGCACCGCGCTCGCGCGCCGGCTCGCGGCGGCCTGAAGCTGACGAGTTTCACCCCGGCAGGCGGCCCCCGCGGGGGCCGCGGTTGGAAAAGGGGGTTTGCGTCTTCGTACGCGCCCCGCCTCGCACGCACTAATGCTCTTTGACCCCTAAGGATTCGGCCCTCGCCTACCCCAAAATCGAGTGGCCGTGACAGCGTCCGCGCTTTAGGGCATCCCTTCTGCCTTGTGCGGCCGCAAAGCCCCCGTTTCCAAACAGACTCCTGCCCAGAGTCGCGGGGGCTTTATTTTTTTTCTGCTGGCGGAGGCCAGAGGTTAAGGGTCAGGGGTTCGGGAACGCAGCGCCGGCTTGACGCCTCACGGGGCCGGCGCGCGCCCACCGACCCCTGACCTCTAACCTCTGGCCTCCGCTTTGTCGTATAATGTCCCTTCACAATCAGCGACTTTTAAGAGTTTCCGTATCGGGAAGTCACGAAGGCAGACCTATATTCAGATGTTCAAGTTTTTACACATGTCGGACGTGCACCTGGGCTGCCGGCGCTACAACATCGAGGAGCGGACGAAGGACTTCTTCCGTAGCTGGCACGACGTGATTACCAGGCACGCGCTGCCGAACGGGGTGGACTTCGTAGTCATCGCCGGCGACTTCTTCGACCGGCGCAACATCGACCCGCAGACGATGAACCACGCGCTCGCCGGCCTCCAGCTCTTGAGGGAGGCGGGCATCCCCGTCGTCGCCATCGAGGGCAACCACGACCGACGCGACGCCGTCTCCGACTACAGCTGGATGCGCTCTTTCTCGCAGGCCGGGTTCTTCATCCTGCTGGAGCCGGCGCGCGCGCCCGAGTCGTCGGAGGGCGCGCTGCCGTGGGAGATGGTGCCGTGGGACGAGGAGACGCGCGCGGGCTCCTACGTCGACATCAAGGGCGCGCGCGTCTACGGCACGCACTGGTACGGCACCTCGGCCAACGCCGCGATGCCGATGCTCGCCGAGTCTCTGCGCGCGGCGCGCGGCGAGGGGCTCTTCCACATCCTCCTGCTCCACACCGACGTGGAGGGGCAGCTCAACCGCCCCATCCCCGCGCTCTCGGTCGAGAAGCTGAAGGAGCTGCGCTCGCTCGTCGATTACGTCGCGCTCGGACACACGCACAAGCGCTTCGAGCTTGAGAACTGGGCCTTCAACCCCGGCTCGCTCGAAGCCTGCTCCATCGACGAGTACCGCGAGGAGCGCGGCCTCTACCTCGTCGAGGTGGACGACGCGCACAACGTCAAGGCGACCTTCGTCGACGACTACGTCCAGCGCCCGTTCCAGCGCCTGACCTACGACGTGTCCGGCATCGAAGACCCGCAGGCCGTGCACGACGGCGTGATGGAGGCGGTGGCGCGGGAGGCGCGCGCGCACGACCCGGAGTCGGGCGAGCCCGCGCCCATCATCGAGATAAACCTGCGCGGCCACCTCGGCTTTAAGAACTCGCTTTTGGACATGCGGAAGATGCGCGAGGAGACTTTGGAGAAGACGGGCGCGCTCCACGTCATGCTGAAGAACCAGAGCGTCCCCGTGGAGTACGCCGTGGCCGCGGGGCTCGACGCCGACACGTCGCGCGCGCACCGCGAGCGCAGAATCGTCGAAGACCTCATCGCGCGCGACAACCGGTACCGCGACCGTGCGCGCGAGATGGCCGAGCTGGTTCTGGAAGCCAAGCGCCGCGCGCTCGGCGACGAGCCGCCCGAGTCCATCCTCGAACTCATCGAGCAGAAGATCGAGCCGCGCCCGCGCGACGAAGAGAAGGGGGCCGCCGGGACGGCCGCCCCCTCGCCCTCCGCGCTCGGCGCGCTCGAACGCAGCGCTGAAATCGAGAGGTCGGAGGCCAGAGGTTAGGGGTTCGGTGCCCGGCCCGCGCCCGCCCCGCTTTAACGTGAGGGGCGCGCGGCGACACCTCTCCCGCCGACCTTTGGTTTCCGACCTCCGACCTCTTTTTTATGTCCGAAGCCCTCGACAAAGTGCGCGGCGTGCGCGAGCTGCCGCTGTTCCCGCTCCCGCTGGTGCTCTTCCCGGGCGTGCCGCTGCCGCTCCACATTTTCGAGGAGCGTTACCGCCGCCTGCTGGCCGACGTGCGCGCCTCGAACAACCTTTTCGGGCTCTCCCACTTCGCACCCGAATCGGGCGCGGGAGACCGCCCGCCCGTCGGACACGTCGGCTGCGCGACGGAGGTCGTCGAGGTGCAGCCGCTCCCCGACGGCCGCTCGAACATCATGACGATGGGGCTCGTGCGCTACCGCGTGGAGGAGTACGTCGAGCGCGGCGACCCGTACCTGGTCGCGCGCGTCGAGTTCTTCGAGGACGTGGAGGAGGACGCGGCCGTCGCCGCGCTCCGCGCCGGGGAGGTGACGGAGATGTTCATGCGCATCGCGCGCGCGATGCGCACCGCCAACGACGAGCGCGGCACGCTGCCCGAGCTTCCGCAGGACGACCCCGAGCGGCTCTCGTTCCTCGTCGCGGCCGTCGTGGAGATGGAGGCCGAGGCCAAGCAGCAGTTCCTCGAACTGCGCTCGACCGCCGAGCGCCTGCGCCGCCTCTACACGCTGCTCGCGCAGGCCGTCTCGTCCTACGAGGAGCGCGCGCGCACGCACGAGCGCGCGCGCGGCAACGGCCACGCCGGCAAGAAGGTTGATCTGGAAGGATGATGCCGGGCGGTGACGATCAGACGGGCGCGGCTCGCGGCGCGGACGGCGGAGACGCGGGGCGCGTCGTCAGTGTCCGCGTCCTCTTCTTCGGCGCGGCGCGCGAGGCGGCGGCCGACGAGCTGACGCTCGCGCTCCCCGAGGGGGCGACCGCGCGCGCGGCCTTCGAGCGTCTGCTCGACGACTACCCCGGCCTGCGGCGCTTCCGCTCCTCGCTCCTCGTCGCCGTCAACCAGGAGTACGCGCGCGACCTAGAAGTCGGGTTGAAGGAGGGCGACGAGCTGGCACTCTTCCCGCCCGTGAGCGGCGGCGGCGAAGAGCCCGCCGGCGGGGAGGGCGCGCGGGACTTCTTCGAGCTGACGACCGAGCCGATAGACGTGGGCGCGGTCGCGCGCCGCGTCGTCCCGCGTCGTTGCGGCGCGACCGTCACGCTCGACGGCTACGCGCGCGAGTGGACGAAGGGGCGCAGGACGCTCCACCTCGTCTACGAGTCTTACGCCCCGATGGCGCTCGCCGAGATGCGCCGCCTCGGCGCGGAGGCGCACCGCCGCTTCAGTATCGAGCACGTCGGCATCGTCCACCGCACGGGCCGCACCGAGATCGGCGAGACCTCGGTCGTCATCTCCGTCAGCGCCCCCCACCGCCGCGCCGCCTTTGAAGCCTGCGAGTGGGCCATCCGCGAACTCAAACGCACCGTCCCGATCTGGAAAAAAGAGTTCTTCGAGGACGGCGAAATCTGGGTCGAAGGCGAATTCGCGCCGAAAGAATCTGCCGAAGGGGTTTAAGGTCAGACACACATGGGGCTCTGGACTGTCGCGCCGCTGGTCTTCCTGCTTAACCTGCCGTTCGGCTACTGGCGCGCGAGCACGAAGAAGTTTTCGGGGCGGTGGATGCTGGCGGCGCTCGTGCCGGTGGCGCCGGTCGTCGCGCTGATAATCTTTTCGGGGATGAGGTGGAAGCCGTTTAGCTTGCCCGTGCTCGTCGGCGCCTACGTCCTCGGTCAGTTTGTCGGCGGGAAGGTGCGGCTGCTCATCTCGGGCAAGGGGCCGCGCTGACGTTCGCCCTTGACGGTTTAGTTCCGGCGGCGAGAGACATGACGGAGCGTCTTCTGTTCAAGCGTCTGCACACGTCGGCGCGGCTGCCGACGCGCGGGAGCGCCGGCGCGGCGGGGCTCGACCTGTACGCGGCCGAGGGCGTGACCATACCGCCGGGCGGGCGCGCGGCCGTGCGGACGGGGCTGGCGGCGGCCGTCCCCGCGGGCTTCTACGGGCGCGTCGCGCCGCGCTCGGGGCTGGCCGTCCGCCACGGGATAGACGTGCTTGCCGGTGTGATTGATTCGGACTACCGCGGCGAGATTCTGTGCGCGCTCGTCAACCACGGCGACGCGCCGTTCGAGGTCGAGCCGGGCGCGCGCGTCGCGCAGCTCGTCGTCGAGGCCATCGCGAGCCCCGAGCCCGCCTGGGCCGAAGACCTCGAAGAGACCGCGCGCGGCGCGGGCGGCTTCGGCAGCACCGGCGCGGCCTGAGAGTTCACGAATCAAAGCCCGGGCCGCGGGCCGGCGTGTCGCACCACGGCACCTTTCGGGACGGCGCGGCCTCCCTCCTCCCTGAAACCTCCCTCCGGCATCGGCGGGCCGTCGTGGTCGCGGAAGTAGAGCGGCAGCCCTTCCACCAAAATACCCTCTCCGAAGTCGGGGTGTTGCCGCTGGTGGTGTATGTGTATGTGCGGCTCGCTCGTGTTCCCGGAGTTGCCGCAGCGCCCGAGCGGCTGCCCCTCCTCCACAGGGTCGCCCTCTTTCACCGAGACGCTCCCGCGTTGCAGGTGCGCGACCTCAAGATAGGTGCCCGTCGGGAGACCGACGACGACGTGGTTGCCCGCGGGCGCGTCGAGGTTGTTCGAGACAGCGCCCGGCGTCTCGTCCGGCTCGCCGTCGTGCGCCCTGACGACCCACCCCGATGCCGGCGCGACGACCGGCACGCCCCAGCAGCCGTAGTCCTCAAGCCGCGCGCTTCCGTTGAAAGAAGGCTCGACCGTCAGGTCGTAAGCCCACCTCTGGTCGGGGTATGAAACGTGGTAGTTAACGTCGAGACTGTCGCCGCCCCAGGCCACCCTGAGCGGCACGTCCGCGGGCAGGCGGACGGCGGCCGAAGGTTGTGCCCGATTGATTGAGACGGGGTACTTCACCAACAGCAGCTCGAAGTTCCAGCACAGGGGCCAGACCGCGACGAGCGCGAGCAGCGTCGTCGTCGACACGGGAAGGCCGAAGCGTCGCTTCCGGACGGCGTAGGCCGCGCAAACGAGCAGCAGCGCGAGACCGAGGAGCGGGACGAGTAGGTGAAGCGCGTACCACGCGACGCCGCCGGCCAGCCCCCCGCGGAAGGCGGCCGCCCAGCAGCCCGCGACGGCGAGCAGCAGGACGGCGTCCGGCACCCACCTGACCGCGCGCCTGAACGCGCCGCGCGCCCCGGACTTTCTCACAGACATCTTCGCGGCTCCCCGACCGAAAAGCGCTCTGAAAAGATTCGCGGCTATTACGAGCGCGGGCTCGGTTTGGTTTTGCGCCGCCACGGTCGCGCGGGCGTCGGAGAGCTTCACTCGCGCACGAGCGTGACGGGCAGGTCGTGCGTGGATTCGTTGCCGTGGAAGTCTCCGGCGACGATGCGGAGCGTGTAGTCGCCGGGGGGTAGTTCGCCCGTGTCCCACGAGCCGCGCGCGGCGAGGCCGTCGCGGACGGTGTTCGTCAGCTCGTAGAGGAAGCGCGTGCGCGCGCTGCCGTAGACGGTGATGCCGCTCTCGTCGGCGTAGGCGATCTTGGTCGGCTCGTCGCCCGGCGGCAGTCGGTTGAACTCGATGTTGACCCTGACCCGCTCGAAGCCCGGCGCCGGGTGCCCGTCGGGCGTCAGCAGTTGGTAGCCGAGCCTGTAGAGCCCGAGGCGGCGGCGCGCCTGGTTGCCGTCAACCTGGTCGAAGGCGTCGACCACTATCCTGACCTTGCCGCGCAGGCGTGGACGCCCGCCCTTCTTCTCGTTCACGCGCGCGCCCGCTTCGTCGAAGAGCCAGACGCCGTCCGGCTCTATCTTCGGCGCGGCGGCGTCGGTGAAGCCGGGGAAGGGGAGCGCGAGCGGGTTCAGCTCCGCGCCGGCCGGGCCGAGGTTCATGTGGACGTGGTACATGCGGTTGATGGTGCCGAGCGCGTCGCCGACGCGCAGGCGCGTGCCGCGCCGCAGGCGCACGCGCTCCACCTTGCCCTCGGCGTCGCGGACGGCGACGAAGGGCGTGACGCCGCCTAACATCTCGTCGCGCCCGTCGCGCCCGACGCGCAGGTGGACGTAGGTCATCAGCCCGGCGCGCACGCCCTCGTTCAGACCGCCGAAGCCCCAGTTGGCGAGCGGGCTGGAAACCTTCTCCTCGCGCACGGCGCGAACCGTCTGGCCGAGAACGCCGAACACGTCCACGCCGCTGTGCAGGTGGTGACGGCTGTCGTCCGTGCCGTAGGAGCCGCGCACCTCGCCCATCGTCGCAGCCATCTCGTGCCACCTGTCTTGGGGGTCGAGCGGCCACGGGAACGACGCGCCGAGGCTCGCCACGTCGATGCGCGGCAGCACCCCTTCGCGCGTGGGTAGGGCGGGCGCGACGCCTTCGCGTTCGGCTTCGGAAGAGGAGAGGGAAGACAGGAGGCCGCCGCGCTCCCTCGCTTCATCGCCGGGCGCCTGGGCGCGCGTGACGTGGCGGACGAGATAGTTCGCGGCGTCGGCGACGACGAGCGAGCCGTCTTCGGCGAGAGCGATGCCCGCCGGCTGGTTGAAGCGCGCGGACGTGCGGCCGTCGCCGTCGGCGAAGCCGGGGCCGCGGCCGGCGATGACGCGCGCCGCGCCGTCGGGCGCGACCTGCACGACGCGTCCGCGGTCAAGCTCGGTCACGTAGAGAAAGCCGTCGCGCGTGAGCGCGAGCCCGACGGGCCTCGACAACTCGAAGGGCGCGGCCGACGCGGGCGGGGGCGCCGGCGTGATAGACGCGCCGGCGTCACCCGTCGTCGTCACGTCTATCACGTGGGCATTCGCCGCACCGGCGTTTGCGGCCGGCGCGGGGTCGGGCGGGGCGTAGAGGTTGAGCGTCGAGACCTGCCCGTCCTTCGTAATCTTGCGCAGGCGGTTGTTGCCCGTGTCCGCGACGAAGACCTCGCCCGCCTCCGCGACCGCCAGCCCGCAAGGCGTGTCGAAGAGCGCGGCGTCGAGCGCGCCGCCGTCGGCGTGCCCCGGCGTTCCCGTTCCCGCCAGCGTCCTTACACTCCCGTCCTTCGTAATCACGCGGACGCGGTCGTTGTACGTGTCGGCGACGTAGACCTCGCCCTCGCGCCCGACGGCGACGCCGACCGGCGCGTCGAATTGCGCCTGCGCCCCCGCGCCGTCTCGGAAGCCCGCCGCGCCGTCGCCCGCCACGGTCGCCACGACGCCCTCGGGCGTCACGCGCCGCACGCGGTTGTTGCCCGTGTCCGCGACGTAGAGGTTCCCGGCGGCGTCCATCGCGAGCCCCGACGGAGTGCTGAAGGCCGCGGCCGCGCCCGCGCCGTCGGCGAAGCCGTCGCGCCCGCCCGCCACAGTCAGAACCTCCCCGAGCGGCGTGAGCCTGCGTATCCGGTTCGACTCGCCCGCGTCCGAGACGTAGACGCTCCCGTCCGGCCCGACCGCGACGCCGTAGGGCTCGCCGAAACTCGCGCCGGCCGCCGCGCCGTCGCGCGCGCCCGGCGAGCCGTCGCCCGCGACGGTCGCAACGCGCGCGGCCCAGCCCGCCTGTGTCGCGCGCCGCGCGGGACGGTGCCACTTGCTGAGCAGCACGTAGAGCCCGCCCACGGCCCCGAGCGGGAGCGCCCCGAGCAGCAAAAAGAGTATCAGGTAGCGCCCCGCGCCGCGTCGCCCGTCAGTGTTTTTCAAGCGAGTCAGTCACCAGAAGGGGTCTTCAATGTCGTTGCAGAACTTTCCCCTGAGAGTTTTTCCGCCCGCCGGCTCCCGTGTCAAACGCCCGCGCCGGGCCGAGGGTGTGGACGCGCGCCCCGCCGCCGGGGTATGCTGCCCGTCCAACCGCTCTACCGAAACCAATCGCAACACGGAACCGGAGTCGAAACATGCCCAAGCATCTGTCGCCCCTCGCACGCGCGGCCGCCGCGCTGGCCTTCGCCGCCTGGCTCGCGCCCACGGCCCACGCGCAGCAGCCGACGCCCTCGCCCGCGCAGACGCCCGAGCAGCAGCAGGAGGACGCCACCACCGAGACCAGGTCGTTCGAGCGTCTTGAGTGGCGCAACATCGGGCCGGCCAACATGGGCGGGCGCGTGGCCGACATCGAAGGCGTCGCCGGCCGCCCCGAAGTCGCCTACGTCGCGACGGCCTCGGGCGGGCTCTTCAAGACGACCAACGGCGGCGTGCGCTGGGCCCCGCTCTTCGAGCGGCAGGGCACCATCTCGATCGGCGACATCGCGCTTGAGCCCGGCAACCCCGATGTCATCTGGCTCGGCGCGGGCGAGTCGGCCGTTCGCAATTCCGTCTCCTTCGGCGACGGCGTCTACAGGTCAACGGACGGCGGGGTGACTTGGCGGCACATGGGCCTGCGCGACTCGGCTCACATCTCGAAGGTGCTGGTTCACCCGCGCAACCCCGACGTGGTCTACGTCGGCGCGCAGGGGCACGCCTACGGCCCCAACAAGGAGCGCGGGGTCTTTATGACGACCGACGGCGGCAAAACTTGGCAGAAGACGCTCTACCTCGGCCCCGAGCACGGCGTCGCCGACATGGACATCGACCCGTCGAACCCGAACGTCGTCTACGCCGTGATGTGGAAGTTCCGGCGCACGCCGTGGACGCACACCTCCGGCGACGAGCGCGGCGGCCTCTTCAAGTCAATCGACGGAGGGCGCACCTGGAAGAAGCTCGAAGGGGGCTTGCCCAAAACAATCGGCCGCATCGGCGTCGCGGTCGCGCACTCCTCGCCCAACGTGGTCTACGCCATCACCGAGGCGAAGGAGGGGACGCTCTGGCGCTCGGACGACCGCGGTGAGACGTGGCGCAACGTCTCGAAACAGACCAACATCGTCTCGCGCGGCTTCTACTACACGCACGTCCGCGTAGACCCGGCCAACGAGAACCGCGTCTACGCCGTCGCCTCGAACCTCTACGTCTCGGTGGACGGCGGGCGCACGTTCCGCAACATCACGGGCCGCCAGCACGTCGATTTCCACGCGCTCTGGATAGACCCGCAGCAGCCGCGGCGCGTCTGGGCGGGGCAGGACGGCGGCGTCACCGTCACCTCCGACGGCGGCGACAGTTGGGAGTACCTCAACAACATCCCCTGGGGGCAGTTCTATCAGATTCACGTGGACAACCGTCAGCCGTTCTACAACGTGATGGGGGGCTTGCAGGACAACGGCACGTGGGCGGGCCCCAGCCGCACGCGCGAGCCCGTCGGCATCCAGAACGACGACTGGCGGATGATAAGTTTCGGCGACGGCTTCTACGTGCTCAACCACCCAGACGACCCCGACCTCTATCTTTCGGAGTCGCAGGGCGGCAACGTCGTCCGCACCGACATGCGCACGCGCGAGCAGCAGCTCGTCGTCCCCTACATGGGCGACGACGGCGGCCCGGCCGAGTTCGCAAAGTACCGCTTCAACTGGAACTCGCCGCTCGTCCCCGGCGCGCACGACAAGAACACCGTCTACCTCGGCGGCAACGTCGTCTTCAAGTCCACGGACTTCGGCAGGACGTGGGCGGCCATCAGCCCCGACCTGACCACCAACGACAAGTCGAAGCAGAAGTCGGCGGGCGGCCCCGTCGCCTTCGAGAACACCGGCGCGGAGTATCACACGACGGTCATCAGCATCGCCGAATCGCCGGCGCGCGCCGGCCTCATCTGGGCCGGCACCGACGACGGCAACCTACAGGTGACGGCCGACGGCGGGAAGAACTGGCGCAACGTGACGGGGAACGTCCCCGGGCTCGGGGCCAACTCGCCCGTCTCGCACGTCGAGCCGTCGCGCACGGACGCGGAGCTGGTCTACGTCTCCTTCGACCGGCACCAGCTCGACGACCGGCGGCCTTACGTCTACAAGACCGCGGACGGCGGCCGCACCTTCCAGAACATCACGGGGAACCTGCCCGCCAACGCATACGTCTGGGTCGTGCGCGAAGACCCGAAGAACCCCCGGCTCCTTTACGCGGGGACGGAGCTGGGGCTCTACGTCTCCTACACGGCCGGCGGCAACTGGACGAGCCTCGCGCTGAAGAACCTGCCGAACGTCGCCGTCCACGACATCGTCGTCCACCAGCGCGACAACGACATCATCCTCGGCACGCACGGCCGCAGCATCTACGTGCTCGACGACGCGACGCCCGTACAGCAGTTGACGCCCGAGGCGGCGCGCGACGACGCGCGCCTGTTCGCGCCGCGCACGGCGCTCCGCTACGCCACGCGCATGACGCGCTACGGCGTCGGCGACGAGGCTTTCGCCGGGCAGAACCCGCCCTACGGCGCGCTCGTCAGCTACTACCTCAGGGCGAAGCCCGACGACAAGACGAAGGTGCGGATTCAAATCCTCGACGCCGCCGGCAAGCTGGTCTCCGAGCTTAACAACATCGCGAAGGAGCGCGGGCTGAACCGCGTCAACTGGAACCTGCGCTACGGCGGCCCGCAGGTGCGACGCCCGCCCACCGACGAGGAGACGCAGTTCACCGGCGGCCCGCGCGGCCCGCAGGTTCTGCCCGGCACTTACACCGTGAAGCTCCTCGTCGGCGAGAAGAGTTACGAGCAGAAGGTGGAGGTGCGGCTCGACCCTACGGTCGGCGTGCCGGCGGCCGACCTGCGCGGGGCGCTCGACATGATGCTGCGCCTGCGCGACATGCAGACGGCCACGAACAACGCCCTGCGGACGCTCGACAGCATCAAGTCGCAGATCGAGTTCGTCGAGCGCACCGTCCGCGACCGCCTCGGCGCGTCGGAGGTGCCGAAGGACTTGACCGACCGGCTCGTCGCGCAGAAGAAGCGCGTCGAGGAGTTGCAGAACAGGCTGTCGCAGCCCGACGGCGGCCTCGGCTTCGAGGGGCGCGCGCAACTAATCGACCGCATCGGCAGCCTCTTCTTCACGCTCGACGGGGCGAACGCCGCGCCGACGCCGGCCGCGCGCGAACTCTACGCCGAGTTGCAGAAGGAGTTCGACGCGAAGGTCGGCGAGGTCAACACGTTCCTCTCCGACGCCGTCCCGCAGCTCAACGAGGCGCTGCGCCGCGTCGGCGCGCCCACGCTCATGACCGGCAAGCCCGTCGAGATGCCGAAGCCTTAAGCCTTCGCGGCCGCGCAGACAACGTATGGCACCCGTCGCATTCTTCCTGCGCCGGGCGGCGGCCTCTCGCGCGCGTTTAGGCCGGCGGGGCGGCGCCCGCCTGTGGGAGCGGCGCGGCACCGCGATTGCTCAAAGGGGTGCGACCCTCGCAGCGGAGACTTCCCCGCAGGAGAAAAAATAATGCTGAAGAGAATCTGTTCCGTCGCACTGGCCGCGCTGCTCCTACAGGCGGCCGCCGCCCCCGCCTTCGCCAAGTCGAGCCCCGAGAAAGAGGCCCGGCGTGTCGAGAAGGTCCGGGCGCAGCTCGCCAAGCTCGGCACGGGCAAGGACGCGGTCGTGCGTTTAGAGCTGCGCGACAAGACGAGGCTCGAAGGCTACGTCAGCGAGGCCGGCCCAGAGAGCTTCGTCGTCACGGACAAGGCGGGCGTGGCGACGACCGTTCCTTACCCGCAGGTCGGCAAGGCCAAAGGTAACAACCTCTCGACCGGCGCGAAGATAGGCATCGGCGTCGGCATCGGCGTCGGCGTCTTCCTCCTCATCCTCTGGTGGGACCTCGCCCACGACGACTCGTGAGCGGAACGGTAACTGAACGGGCGCGGGGGCGCGGAAGGCCTCGGGCGGGCTTGAAAGTTCGCGGGTGAGAAAAGCGGGGGCGGGTTTTGTATCGACTACA
>DASWNR010000037.1:0-10956 GCA_036399155.1 Pyrinomonadaceae bacterium | reverse complement strand
GAGGCGGGTTCGCCGTCGGAAATCGAAGGAGGCGCTACGCACGCGCCCGAGTACCCCGCGCGGAAAGTCTTGACGCCGTGTCAGCGCACGAAGCGTATGGCGCGCGCGATGCCGTCGTCGCCCAGAATCACGTCGGCCTTGACGCGCCCGCCGGGCGACTCCGCGCCGACGGGCAGCCCGAAGGAGGCGAGCGCCGAGCGCGGCAGTTCGAGCCTGACGAGGTGTGCGCCTTCGGCCGGCTGGTAGGGCGCGCCCTGCATCAGCGGGATGAACTCGGTCGCTATCTCCTGCGCGCGCGCGTCGGCGGAGGGGCGCGCGGGGCGTGCGCCGCCGTAAGAGGCGTTCATCGCGCGGACGCGCGGCATCGCGACCGTCGGGGCAGTCGCGGCCGTCGTGTAGGTCACGCGCGGCGACCTGTCTCTCGACGGACTCGGCGCGTGCGTAGCGCCTCCTTCGATTTCCGACGGCGAACCCGCCTCGACTTCAAGCGGCGAATTTTCTTCGGCGGTCGTCGTCGCGCCCCGGGCGACTTCGGAGTCGGGCCGCGCCTTTAGAGCGCCCGGGGGCGGCTCTATCATCGCGCGTTGATTAACTCCCGCGCCCGGCCGCACCAAGACGAAGAGCGCGAGCGAGGCCGCCGCCGCGAGCGAAGCGACCGCCGCCGTCCTCGCCCACGACCACTGACGCACGTGCACGCGCTCCGGCATCTGTACGACGACGTTGGAGTCTCCGCCCGCGTGGCTTAAGTCTTCCGCGACCTCCGAAGCGGCGCGCGCCCGGAAGGCGGTGAGCAGCGCGGCCTCGACGCGTGCGGGCGCTTCGGCGCTCTTCATCCCCGAGGCGAGCGCGCGCAGACCCGTGGAGAGCGCACGCAGGTCGGCGAGGCGCACCGCGCAGGCCGCGCAGGCATCTTCGTGCGCCGCCGCCTCCGCCACCGTGCGCGCGTCGGCCAGCGCGCCGCGCGCCAGCGTCTCAACCCGGCTCTCGAATTCCTGACAGTTCATGCGTAACACCTCGCCGTCCGAAAAGCCTGTCCCGGCGCCGTCGCGCCGCCCGCCCCCGCCTCCGCCTCGCCTTCGACCGCCGCGGCGGCCGCCCCGCCCTGCGCCGCGCGCCCGCGCATCTTCTCCGCGAGCATCGCCCGCGCGCGGTGCAGGCGCGACCTTACGGTGCCGACCGCGCACCCCAGAGCCTCGGCCGCCTCCGCGTAACTCGCCTCGTGCAGCTCGCAGAGCACGACGACCTCCCGGTAGTGCGGCGGCAGGGCCAGCACCGCCTGCCTCAACTTCTCGACCGACTCGGCGCGCGTCAGGTCGCCGAGCGGGTCTGGCCGCGCGACAAGATTTTCGTGCGGCGAGTCGAAGCCCTCCTCGTTCTCGTCGTCGAAGCGTACTAGAGCGCGCTCGCGGTCGAAGGCGCGAAGGACGTGGTTGCGCGCGATGCCGTAAAGGTAAGCCGCCAGAGAGCCGCGCGCCGAGTCGAAGTTGCCGCCGTCGCGTATCAGGACCATGAAGGTCTCCTGCACCACGTCGTCGGCCAGAGCCTCCGACCCGCTCATCTGCAAGGCGAAGCGGTAGACCCCGCCCTGCCTGCGTCGGTAGAGCGTCGTGAACGCCTCCTCGTCTCCGGCCAGCATCAGCCGGAGCAGCTCGGCGTCGGTGTGTTGTAGGGAAACCGCCATCCTCAAGCTCCGAAACCCGTCTCGAAGGCCACCAGACACTTCCATTTCGCCCGGGCGCTCGGAAAAGTTCCAGGAAAGCTGTTGGCTTTTAGCTGTCGGCTTTTAGCTGCAAACGGTCGTGACCGACAAAGGCGACGGCTAAAAGCTAAAAGCCAACAGCCGACAGCATCTTACGGCATGTAAGTCCGGTGGTATTCGACGGTGGAGAGGTTCATGCGGAGCGCGCGGCCGCCCGCGACGTGTGTGAAGCGGACGCGCTCGGGCGTGTCGGCGGGCGGGCCGGGGCTGAAGGAGCCGTCTGGGAGCGGGCGGAGCTGCTCCTCGCCGTCGAGCCAGAGCGCGCCGCGCCGCAGCACGACGCGCGTCGAGCCGTACCAGGGGCTCTCGTGTCTGTAGCGCCCGACGTATGCGTCCCACTCCTTCGGGTACTCGAACGCGCGCGCGCCTTTGTAACGACCGGCGGCGTACCAGTCCGCGCCGTGCCCGGCCTCGACCACCTCGCCGCCCTCGCGCCCGAAGACGAGGCGGAACAGCTCGAACTCCGGGTGCTTGACGATGAAGGAGTCGGCGCCGCCCGAGCGTTCGAGCGCGACGGCGCGACCCTTGTTCGTGAGCAGCAGACGCCGCCCCTGCGCGGCGAGGACGAGTTGCCGGCCGTCGGGCGCGGTGAAAGTTCCGGCGTAGTCGGCCGCGTTCTTCACCTCTTCGGGCGCGGGCGGCGCTTCCGGCATCGCGGGCAGCTCGGCGCCGGCGCGCTCCGCGGCGAGGAGTTCGAGCGCGTACTTCGTCACCGCGACGGGGCGGTAGCCGCCGAGCCGCGCGTTGACCGAGGCGAAGGCCGCCAAGCCGTTCGTCAGGTCGGCGTCGAACGAAGAGCTGAAGGCGACCATGCCGCCCGTGTGGCGCAGGTGCGTAGCATTCGACTTGTCCCGGCTGACCCAGAAGCCGTAGGTGTAGCTCGCATCCTCGCCGCGGAACGGGGCCTTGACGACCGGGCGCGTCAGCAGCTCGAAGCTCGACTCGGAGATGACGCGCCGCACGCCCGGGCCCGTCCCCCCGTTAAGCAGCATGCGCATGTACGCGACCATGTCGGTCGCGGTCGAGGCGACGCCGCCGGCGGCCGTGTCGACCTCTATCCACGCGGCCTCGGCGAGCGCGCCGCGCGCGGGGAACGGACGGTCTTCAAACTCCGGGGCGTAGCCGACGGCCATGCGCGGCCGCAGGCGGTTGTCGATGACCGGCGCGCTCGCGGTCATCCCGAGCGGCTTTAGGACTCGCGCCGTCAGCGCTTCCGCGAACGGGCGGCGGTCGAGCGCCTCGACGAGCAGCCCGAGGATGAGATAGCCGATGTTCGAGTAGACGAATTTCTCGCCCGGCCTGTAGAAAGTTTCGAGCCCGGCGGCGACGCTCTCGGGCAGGAGCGGCGCGCCCTGCAAGCCCGACGTGTGGCTGAGCAGGTGGTGCGCCGTCACCGCGCCGTGGCGTTGTTCGAGCTTGAGCCACGGGAGGTACTCGGCGACGGGGCGGTGGAGGTCGACGCGCCCCTCGTCGTGCATCTGCAACAGCGCGACGCCCGCGAACGACTTCGAGACCGAGCCGATCTCGAAGAGCGTCTCGGGGCGCACGCGCGCGCCCGCCTTCGTGTCGCCGTAGCCGTAGGCCGAGACGCGCACCGCGCCCGCGCGGTCGGCGAGCGCCAGCGTCATCCCCGGCGCGCCCGTATCATTCATGTGCCGCCCGACGAACTCGTCGAGCAGCGCCAGCGCGCCGCCCTTCTTCTCCCCGGCCGCGACCCCGCGCCGGCTCCCGGCCCTTCGCTGTGCCGCGGCCTCCGCGGTCAGAGCCGGGAAGACCGACAGCGCGGCGGCGGCCTTCGCGCCGTCCTTCAAAAGCTGCCTGCGCGAGATTTTCGGGGGCATGGGCGAAACCTCAACCTCTTCACAGACGGTCGGGCATGTCTGCGACGACGTAGGCCATGACGGCCATCGCGGCGACGCAGGCGGCCATCTCCTGCGGGTTGACCTTGTCGAGCGTGTCGGCGTGCGTGTGGTGTATGTCGAAGTAGTGCGAGCCGTCTACGTTGAGCGACGCCCCGGGCACGCCCTCGGCCATGATGGGACTGATGTCGGCGCCGCCGCCGTCCGGGTCGATGCGGTCGGCGCGGATGCCCGAGAGGAGTCTGGCTATCTCCTGCAGGTCGGCTCGCGCCTGCGCGCTCGCCCCCGCGGAGAGGCCGAAGCCCGTGGGGCGGTAGACGCCGCTGTCGGACTCGATGGCGAGGACGTGATTGGCGACCTCCGCCTTGTGCGCGTCGCGGTAGCCCGTGCCGCCGCGCAGCCCGTTCTCCTCGTTCGTAAACAGCACGACGCGGATGGTGCGGCGCGGGCGCAGGTTCAGCGCCTTCAGGAGCCGCACCACCTCCCACGAGACGACGCAGCCGCCGCCGTCGTCATGCGCGCCCTGCCCCACGTCCCACGAGTCTAGGTGGCCGCCGACGAGCACGACCTCTTCGGGCCGCTCGCGCCCGCGCAGCTCGGCGACGACGTTGGCCGACTCGGCGTCGGGCAGGAAGCGCGCCTGCATCTTGAGACGCACGCGGGGGCGCTCGCCGCGCTCGTACATGCGCTGGAGAAGCTCAGCGCCCTCGATGGCGACGGCCGCCGCAGGGATGCGCGCCGTGTTCTCAGGGTAGCGGAGCGAGCCCGTGTGCGGCGTCTGGAGGCTGACCGGCGTGACCGAGCGGACGAGCGCGGCGAGCGCGCCGTAACGCGCCGCGCGCGACGCGCCGCCGCCGCGGTACGCGACCGTCTGTCCGTAGGTCGTGAAGGGCACGTTGTAGAGGACGACCTTGCCGCGCACCTTCTCACCCAGAGAGTCAAGCTCGTCGAAGTTGCGGACGACGACGACCTCGCCGGTGACGCCTTCGGCCGGCGTCCCCTCGCTGCCGCCGAGGCCGAGCATCGAGAGCTTCAGGCTCGAAGGCCCGACAAGCTCAAGACTCTCCTCGCCGCGCACCCAGTGCGGCACCATCACCTTCTCGGCGCGGACGTTGTCGAGCCGGTCGCGCCTCATCTCGGCCGTCGCCCACTCGACGGCGCGTTCGAGCGCCGCCGACCCGCTCAGGCGGTGGCCGATGCGGTCTGTCAGCCACGCCAGACGCCTGTAGGCCGTGTCGTCCGTGAGCGCCGCGCCGTTGTGGCGCGCGGCGCGCTCCCGGTACTCTTCTATCTTCACGCGCGGCGGCGGGAGCGGCTTCGCCGGCGGCGTGGGCGTGGCGGCGGGCGCGCCCTGAGGCGCGGGCGGCGGCGCCGGCGTCTGAGTTGGCGACGGCGCGGGCGCCTGGGCGGGCGGGCGCTGCCGCCGCGCGGGACGCCTCTGCGCCGGTGCCTGTACGATGACGAAAGCTGTGACGAGCGCGAGCAGGAAGATGCGTCGCAAGGCGGTTCGGTGCCTCCTTATAGGAATCACCTCTCTGAAAGAAAAGTGTAGGCGGACTCAGGCGCGCCCGACCGCTCGGGGCCGCGGCGCGCGGGGCTAAGATAACCCACGGCGCGGAGTTTTGACGAGTGGGCGCGCGGGGCGGTTTTAGAAGTTCGAGGAGCGGCGCGTGCCGTCGCCCTCTGTGCCGAAGAGCGGCGCGTACTCGCCGGTCTCCTCGGCCGAGCGCAGCTCCAGCTTGAGCAGCTTGAGGCGGCCCGAGACCGAATCGAACTCTTCGGCGTCGAACGACTCGGGCTCGCCGGTGAGCTTGAGCGCCCAGCGCGTGCGGCGCTCGGCGGCGGCCAGAGAGCGCGCGCTCAGGCGCTTCTCGCGGACGGCGCGCACCAGCTCGTCGCGCGCGGCGACGACGTTCTCCTCGCGCTCGCAGATGAGCACCATGTCCGAGCCGGCCTCGACCGCGCGCAGACACGCCTCGGGCACGCTAAGCGTCTGGACGACTGCACCCATCTCCATGTCGTCGGTGATGACGAGTCCGTCGAACTTGAGTATCTGGCGCAGGAGCCGCGTGGTGACGTTGCCGCTGATGGTGGCCGGGAACTGGTGGAGCCCCTGTATGGTCGGCGGGTCGCCCTCCTGCCGGAAGAGGTCTTGCAGAAATTCCGAGATGTCGGGGAAGGCCGCGTGGCTGACCATCACCGAACGCAGGCGCTCGCCCGGCCGGTGGAACATCAAATCCATGAAGGGCACGAGGTCTTTCTGGAAAATCTCCTGCCACGTGTGCGTGACGACCGGGAGCCGTCGGTGCGAGTCCACCCGCGAGCCGCCGAGCCCGGGGAAGTGTTTCCCGCACCCGATGACCTGCCCGCGCTGCAACCCTTCGAGGTAAGCCCCGGCGAGCATCGAGACCGTCTCGGGGTTGACGCCGAAGGTGCGCGCGCGCAGGCCGTTGTCCTCGTTGTCGCCCGAGAGGTCGAGGACGGGCGCGAAGTTGATGTTAAAGCCCATCAGCCGGAGAGCGCGCGCGGCCAGCTCGCCGTACTTCTCGGCGAGGTCGGCGCGGCCGGCGTTGCGCACGGCCTTCGCCGACGGCATCGGCTCGCACGCGTCGCGGAAGCGGTCGACTAAGCCGCCCTCCTGATCCACGCCGATTAAAACGTCGCGGCCGGCGGCGTCGCGTATCTGCGCGGTGAGCATCGAGACCTGCTCGGCCGACTCGACGTTGCGCCCGAAGAGGATGACGCCGCCCGGGCGCACCTCGCGCAGGAACTCGCGCCAGTGTTTGTCGAGCTTGGTCGCGGGCAGGCCGACGAAAAGGAGCCGCCCGGCCTTCCTTTCGAGCGACTCCTCGCCGGCACCCGTCGAATCTTTCGGCGGCGTCGAACTCAAAACTCCCTCCCTGACCCGAGCAACATCTTCCGCATCTTCCGCTAGTTAAATGTCGTGACTTTGTCGATTGTAACACGCCGGGGCCGCGCCGACGGGAGGGGAGGCTCTGTTATAATTTTCGAGAATTTTTAAGTCGGATTCGAGATGACTGTCACGCCTGAGAACAGGGAGGCGCGCCCACGTCTCTCGCCGTCGGAGTTGACGGCGGGGGTGAAGCGGCGCGCGCGCGAGCTCGGCTTCCAGAAGGTCGGCGTCGTGCGCGCCGAAGCCTTGACCGGGGAGAGGGCGCGGCTCGAAGAGTGGCTGGCGCGGGGCTACAACGCCTCGATGGGCTGGATGGAGCGCGGCGTCGAGCGGCGCACGGACCCGCGCGAGCTTCTTCACGGCGCGCGCACTTTGGTCGCCGTCGCGCTCAACTACTACACGCCGCACGAGCACGCGAGCGACCCCGCCGCCGGCAAAATCTCGCGCTACGCCTGGGGCGACGACTACCACGACGTGCTCGGCGAGAAGTTGAAGGCGCTGCTCGCCTACGTCAAAGAACTCGCGCCGGGGGTCGAGGGCAAGGTCTGCGTGGACGCGCAGCCCGCGATGGACAAGGCTTGGGCCGTGCGCGCCGGGCTCGGCTGGATAGGCAAGCACACTAACCTCATCACGCGCGACTACGGCTCGTGGGTCTTTCTCGGCGAGCTGATTCTCGACGCGGAGATGGAGTACGACACGGCGCGCGAGCAAGACCACTGCGGCACCTGCACGCTCTGCATCGACGCGTGCCCGACGCGCGCCATCACCGAAGCCTACGTCGTCGACTCGAACCTCTGCATCTCGCACGCGACCATCGAGCTGCGCGACGCGGAACTGCCCCCTGAGGTCGCGTCGAACCTGGACGGATGGCTCTACGGCTGTGACGTGTGTCAGGACGTGTGCCCCTGGAACCGCTTCGAGCAGCCTTCCGAAGAGCCGCGCTTCGAGCCGCGCCCCGGCGCGCTCGCGCCCGCGCTCGAAGAGGTCGCCGGCCTCTCGCACGAGGTTTACGTCGAGCGCTTCCGCCGCAGCCCCGTCAAGCGCGCCAAGCTCGCCGGCCTCCAACGCAACGCGCGCGCGCTGCTCGGCCGCGCCGGAAAGACCGGCGAAGAATAGCGAAGAATAACGAAGACCGGCCCGGCCTTTTAAGCCCGCGCTGCTTCGCGCCCCGAAGTCCCGTCACGAAGCCCCGAAACGATGTCACGATTCGGCCGCATGCAAATCATCTTCGCCGCGCTGACCGCCCTGACGCTCTGCGCAGGGGCTTACGCGGTCTGGACGGAGCACGCGACGTTCCCTCCCGGCTTGCGCGGCTTCGGCGAGGTGACGCCGCGGGGCGAGGTGGCGGGCTGGGCGGTGGACGCCTCGCGCCCGGGCCGGCGCGTCGAGGTGCAGGTCTACGTGGACGGCCGCTTCGTCGCGCACGGCGAGGCCGCGCTCCCGCGCCCGGACGTGTTGGCCGCCGGCCGCTCGGCCGACGAGAACTGCGGCTACAGCTTCGCGCTCCCCGCGCTCGCGCCGGGCGCGCACGAGGCGCGCGTCTACGCGCTCCACGCGCCGGGCAACGGCCGCGAGCCGCGCACGCTCAAACAGCTCGGCAACGCGCTCCACTTCACCACCGACGACGACGGCCGCGTCGCCGCGTCCGCGCGCTGAAGCCGCGGCCGCCTCTCTCGCGTCGCGTGCGCGGAACTGTTAAAATTACCGGCTTCGGTGGCGGGCGGTTTTCGCATCTAAAGAGTCGAATGGCAGAAGCAGTCCTCAAAGATTCCTACGGCCGTGCGATACGCGATTTGCGCGTGTCGGTGACGGACAAGTGTAACTTCCGCTGCTTCTACTGCCTCCCGCACGGGTCGCCCGAGGAGAACGCGCCGAAGTCGTCGGTGCTGACCTACGAGGAGATCGAGCTGGCGGTCGAGGTCTTCGTCTCGCTCGGCGTCGAGAAGGTGCGTCTGACGGGCGGCGAGCCGATGCTGCGCCGCGACATCGAGACGCTGGTGGCGAAGCTCGCGCGCGTCCCCGGCATGAAAGACCTCGCGCTCACCACCAACGCCTTCAACCTCGCGGAGCGCGCCGCCGGGCTGAAGGCCGCGGGGCTCGACCGCGTGACCGTCAGCCTCGACAGCCTGCGGCGCGCCGCCTTCACCGAGATAACCGGCGTGGACATGCTGGAGCGCGTGCTCGAAGGCGTCCGCGCGGCGCAGCGCGTCGGGCTCACGCCCGTCAAAATCAACGCCGTCGTCGTGCGCGGCCACAACGAGACGGAGGTCGCAGACCTCGCCGCCTTCGCCCGAGAGCACGGCGTCCACGTCCGCTTCATCGAGTACATGCCGCTCGACTCCGGGCACGACTGGTCGCGCGAGAGCGTCGTCTCGGGCGCGGAGATTCGCCGCCGCGTCGAGGAGCGCTTCCCGCTCGTCGCCGTGGGCGTCGAGCGCGGGTCTGAGACGGCCACGCGCTACCGCTTCGCCGACGGCGCGCCCGGCGAGGTCGGCGTCATCGCGCCCGTCACCGAGCCCTTCTGCGGCGCGTGCTCGCGCGTGCGCCTCACGGCCGACGGCCAGATCAGGACGTGCCTCTTCTCCAAAGTCGAGCACTCCCTGCGCGACGTGATGCGCTCGGGCGCCACCCGCGCCGAGGTCGCCGAATACATCGAATCCGTCGTCCTCAAGAAGGAGCCGCGCCACTACATCAACGAGACACACTTCGAGCAGCCCGCCCGCACGATGAGCCTCATCGGCGGATAACGCTCCCACGTCCGAACCGAGGTAGCTGCCATGAGCACGAAGACCGAAGCGACCATCGAAGACCTTTACAAAGTTAAAGGCAAGGCAGAACTCGTTGACGGGGAGATAGTCCACATGTCACCCACCGGGCGTAGGCCGAATTACGCAGCCAGGGCAATTCTGCTCTCGCTCCATGAGTATGAGAAGAAGACGGGGCGGGGGTACGCGGCCACGGATGGCGGAGGGTTCGTCGTCAACCTCCCAAACCGAAAATCCTTTAGCCCCGACGCAGCCTTCTACGTCGGTGACATGGACAGTATGAAGTTCTTCGAGGGCGGGCCGGTCTTCGCCGCCGAAGTGCGGAGCGAGGGCGACTACGGCCCGAAACAAGAATTAACGATGGCGCGGAAGCGCGCGGACTATTTCGCGGCTGGCACGCTGGTCGTCTGGGACGTTGACCTCTTGAGCGAGACGCCCGTGCGCGTCTACCGCGCCGCCGACCCGGAGAGCCCCACGCTCTACAGGCGCGGGGAGATGGCCGAGGCCGAGACGGCGCTGCCCGGCTGGACGATGCCCGTGGACGACCTCTTCGTCTGAGCGCGGGGGCCGGAGATTTAACTTTCAACCTCGCAGTCGAAGTCGGAAAGGAACTACCTCGCAAATGAAAAGGGACGGAATCTTTAACGCGGTCGGGCGCGCGTCGGCGTGCGCGGGACTCGTCGTGTCGTTGGGACTGGCGCAGGCGGGCGCCCAGGTCGGAGTCGGGAGGGGGCAGTCGAGTCCGCCGATGCCGCCGCCGGGTGGCGTGCGCTCAAGCACTTTGAGGGTGGAGCTGCCGACGCCGGTCGCGGAGACGCCGGTGCCGTTCGAGGACGGGCGGAGGCCGGGCGGCCTACAGACGCTCAGCTTCGTCACGCCCGACACGAACTTCGAGCGCGAAGTCGTCAAGGGTCTGCCCTTCTCGGGCGAAGCGGTCACAGAGCACGTCCAGCGTCTCGGCGACGGCAACCGCATGGTGCGCAAGTCTTCGGCGCGGCTGTTCCGCGACTCTTCGGGTCGCACGCGCCGCGAGCACATGCTGACGCGCGGCGGCGGCACGCCCGCGCCAGACGGTCAGGAGCCGCGCCTCATCGTCATCGGCGACCCGGTCGCGCAGGTCGAGTACCTCGTCGACACGGCGCGCGGCACCCTGCGCAAGACGCATCTGACGCCCGGGCTCGCGGAGGCGCGCAGGCGCGCGGGCGGCACCGAAGGCTCCTTCGGCGTGCTGATGCCGACGAGCGCGGCGCACAGGCGCATGGCAGAGGGCGAGCAGGCCGCGCCCCCGAACGCGCCGAAGAAGGAGAAGCTTGAGCCGCAGTTGATAGAGGGCTTGATGGCCGAGGGGACGCGCACGACCGTGACGATCCCGGCCGGCGAGTTCGACAACGAGCAGCCGTTGGAGATCACGCACGAGCAGTGGTACTCGCCCGAGCTGCGGGTGGTCGTGCTCCTCAAGCACAACGACCCGCGCTTCGGCGAGACCGTCTTCCGCCTCACGAATGTCTCGCGCGCCGAGCCCTCGCCCGAGCTGTTCGCGGAGCCGCAGGGCTACCGCGCCGTGGACGGCCGCGAGATGATGCGCGGCCGCCCGATGATGAGAAGGCAGTAGTCAGTAGACAGTAGATAAGAAACAGGCGGCGCGTCCCGGTCGTAACC
>DASWNR010000036.1:0-2821 GCA_036399155.1 Pyrinomonadaceae bacterium | reverse complement strand
AGCGATCCACGACGGGGATGACGCCCGTGTCCTCGTACTTCATCAGGCGCGCGACCTCTTCGAGCGTCGTATCGCGTGTGGCGACCGTCACGTCGCGCGTCATGATGTCGCGGCAGCGCAGGTGCGAGCGCGTCGCGCCGCCGCGCCGCGGCGCGCGCGCGTAGTCCTCGCGCGGCGGCGCGGGCGGCAGACGGCGGCGGTGCTCAAGGTCTTCGCGGAAGTCGCGCCCGGCGTCGCCGCGCCCCGCGTAGTAGTCGTCGCGGTCGAAGTCGCCGCGCCCGTAAGCGCGGTCGTCGTAGTCGCCGCGCACGCCGGAGGGGCGCCCGCCGCGCGGCACGTCGCGCTCGTCGTACTCGTAGCGGCCCCGGGGCGGGGCGAACTCCGGCCCCTCGTCGCGGCGCCGCGGCCGCGGCTCGCCCGCGTAAAAGTCGTCGTCCCAGTCCCCACGGTGTCTGGACATCCGAGCCTCCCGAAACCCCCGACGCCGACGGCCGCCCGCACACACGTTGGCGCGTGCCGGGTCACGTAGAATTTACGTCGAGGGGAACTTGAGGCCGATTATACTCGGTTCGCGAGAGATTGCCAGCGGGTGAGCGGCAGCAGTTAAGACGGGAAGAAGGGCCAACCCCCCGGGAGCGCGGGCTAGTGTGCCCGCGCTCCCGGGGGGTGGCCCGCGCTAAAGCTGTTAACTGCTTACTGACTGCTGACCACTGTCTACTGTCTGCCGCTTTACTCCCTCGTCTCGACCTCTGCGACGAGCTGGACTTCGGCGCGGATTTCGAGCGTGCCGGATTCGATGGGCGTGGCGACGTTCGCCTGTTTCATCGACACGGCCTGAGCCGAATCGTATTCGTAGCGCGGGACGGGCGGGCGGAAGGTGCCCGCCTCCTGCACCTCGACGACGCGGACGACGCGCCCGCCGAGCGTCTGCGCGATGACGCGCGCCTTGGCCGCGGCCTCGCGCGTCGCCTCTGAGAGCGCGCGCTCGCGCGCCTGCTCGTCGCGCCGGAGCGTGAAGGCGAGGCCGTCCACGCTGTTCGCGCCCGCGCCCGAGGCGGCGTCGATGACGCGCCCGACGCGCGCCAGCTCGCCCGTCGTCACGTTGACGGCGTTGCGCGCGATGTAGCTGGTGATGGTCGGCGGCGCGCCCTCCTTGTATGCGTACTGCGGCTGTAGGCTGTAGCCGCTCGTCCTGACCTCCGCTCCCTGCCCCGCGGCCGCGCGGACGGCGCGCACCACCGCGTCGGTCTTCGAGGCGTTCTCCGCCTGCGCCTCAGAGGCGTTCGCGTTCTGCGTGACGACGGCCAGCGTGACGACGGCCGTGTCGGGCTCGGCCTGCACGACCGCGTCGCCCGAGACGACGACGCGCGTCAGAGCGCGCGCGGCTGCCGGCTGCCCGCCCGGCGTCGCCACCGAGCCCTGCGCCGCCGCGTCGCGCGCACCGAAGCAGAGCGCCAGCGCCAGCGCCGCGAAGTGAACCAACGACAGACTTCTCCTCATGATTGCTTTTCCCCTTCTTGAATTAAAGATGTTCACACGTGAGAGGATTCTAGTTGAAAAAGGGAGAGCCTCCTACACGAGTCTTGAACGCGCGGGGCGCGCGGACTTGCGCGCCGGGTGCGGCCGTTTGGCGCGCGCGCGGGCGTTTTGCTAGGATGCGTGGAAGTCATGCAGACGCCAGGACGCAGATTCTCGAACCCGAAAACCCCTGCGCGCGAGGGGAAGCTCGTCACCGTGGGGCGCGTCGAAGACGTGCCCGAGGGACGCGGCGCGACGGTCGAGCTGCACGGCGGCAAGGAGCTGGCGCTCTACCGCATCGGCGGGCGCTTCTACGCCGTCGAGAACTTCTGCCCGCACAAGGGCGCGCCGCTCGCCGACGGCCAGCTTCACGGCCACGCGGTCGAGTGCGACTGGCACGGCTGGCGCTTCGACGTGCGCTCCGGCGCCTGCGTCAACCGCCCCTCCGAACCCGTCGAGACCTACGAGGTCGTCGTCGAAGACGGGTGGATAAAAATCAAAATTTAGGGAGCGACAGATGCCGACGAAACACCTGCCGGCGCTCGGGCTTCTCCTGTTCGCCTGCGCGAAGGGGCGCGCCCGCGCGAAGGCGTGCTGAGTGTGGCGGACTGCTTTGCGCGGGAGTACAAGGCGGCCAGCGGCCGTTAAAGGCGGAAGGGCTTTACCCGTCGTTGCCGATGGCCTCGACCGGGCAGGCGAGGAGCGCCTCTTCGCAGAGGGCGCGCTCGGCGTCCGAGAGGGGCTGTTTGAAGACGAAGGAGTAGCCGCCCGCGTCGGCGCGCGTGAAGTTGTCGGGTGAGGTGTCGCGGCACACGTCGCAGTCGATGCAGTTCGTGTCCACGTAATAAGTGCCCGGCACGTTCTCGGGCACGCGGTCGTTCGGGTCAGCCATAAGGAAGCTATTAGCCGTTGGCTGTTAGCTGTTAACTTTTATTAGCTGTCGAGTCGAAGGGCGGCTGTAGCTAACAGCCAACGGCTACTTAATTGCGAGCATCCGGTCGAGGGCGACGCGCGCCCAGGCCGAGGTTTCTTCGTCCACGGTGATCTGGTTGACGACGCGGCCGGCGACGAGCGAGTCGAGCACCCACGCGAGGTTCTGCGGCGCGATGCGGTACATCGTGGCGCACATGCAGAGGTCGGGCGCGAGCAGGCGTATCTCCTTGTCGGGGTGCCGCGCGGCCAGCCGTGTGACGAGGTTGACCTCCGTGCCGACCGCCCACTTCGACCCGGCGGGCGACTCCTCGATGGCCTTGATGATGAACTCGGTCGAGCCGTTGAGGTCGGACATCTCGACGACCTCGCG
>DASWNR010000035.1:0-4233 GCA_036399155.1 Pyrinomonadaceae bacterium | reverse complement strand
GTCGTGACGGCCAACGTCTACCACGACGACGACCCGCGCACGCCCGGCGTGATCGATCAGAACGCCCCGCTCGTCGCCGAGGCGAACCCGCCGCCGGAGGGCGAAGGGCCGTACACCGCCGCCTACAGTCCCACGTCGCGCCTGGATGGCGACATTCAACGTAATTTGCCCATCCATACCCTCTTCAACGGGGAGAAGACGATCATCGTCCCGCGCGATTCGTATTTCATGATGGGCGACAACCGCGACAACAGCCTCGACAGCCGCTTCTGGGGCTACGTCCCGCGCCACGCCATCATCGGCCGCGCGATGTTCGTCTACTGGTCTTACGACGAGAGCGCCCCGCGCAGCACCGCGATCTTCCCCCTCAACGTCGTCTCGGACTTCGTCTACAACACGCGCTGGTCGCGCACCGGCACCTTCGTCAAATGACCTCTCGGTAAGATGATTTGACTTGGGGCGTGGATTGGCATACCCTTGGCGGCCGTTCGGAGGTTTCCACCTTTCTCCGCCCTCAGAGCGCGGAGCCGGGGCGGCAAACCGGCAATCCCGACGGCGCGTTTCTCCCGTAGAATTCCGGCGGATTTAACCTTACTTCTGCCCGGAATTTTCTCCTGACATCCACAGCACCCTCAACCCCGAAAGGTATCACCGTGTACAAAATCTTGTCCCTGTTGCTCGCCTGCTCGCTGGCCTTCGGAACCGCCACGGCCCTCGCCGCGTCGGACAGCGCCTCCTACTACGGCGGCACGATGGCGGCGTTTAAGGACGCGAAGAAGGAAGTCAAAGGCCGCCTCCTCACCACCGACGAGAAGGCGCTCCAGTTCACCTACGGCAAAAACCAGACGGCCTCGATTCCCTACGCCAACTTCATCGACATGGAGTACGGCCAGAAGTCCGGCCGCCGCGTCGGCGCGGCCGTCGCCACGACGATTCTGCTCGGCCCCATCGGGCTGCTCACGCTCTTCTCGAAAAAGCAGGATCACTTCCTCACAATCGGCTACACCGACGAGGAGGGGAAGGAACAGGTCGCCGTCTTCAAGCTCAACAAGGGGATGGTCAGGACGGCGCTCCCCGTCCTTGAGGCCCGCTCGGGCAAGAAGGTGGAGTACCAGAGCAAGAGCGCCGAAAAGAAGGCGACGGGCAAGTAGTAGCCGCCCGGACGAACGCATTGTGAGAGCCCCGTGCCGGCGTCTTGACGACGGCACGGGGCTTCTCCGTTTAAACGCGTGCCGTTGCAGCGGGGGCGCCGCGGAGGGTTGTGCGCGCCCCTTGTGGACAACTCTTTAACAAATCGTGACGGTTTTGCCTTCGCCCGCGGTAAGACTGTGCCGCACAGGGGAGGGCGAATCATGTTCAAATCAATGAGCCTCGGCGGGCTCGGCTGGGCGGATCTGGGGAAGCGCGTCTACGCGGAGGTGTCGGACGACGACGTGCTGGGGCGCGCGGCGCAGCTCTCCTACTACTTCCTGCTCGCGCTCTTCCCGGCGCTGCTCTTTCTGACCTCGCTGCTGGGCTACATGGCGGGCGAGGACAGCCAGCTCCGGCAGGGACTCTTCCAGTCGCTGAGCGCGGTGCTGCCGGGCGACGCCTCGCAGCTCATCGCCAAGACCGTGACCGACGTGACGCAGTCGAGCGGCGGCGGCAAAATCTCTTTCGGCGTCCTCGCGACGCTGTGGGCGGCGTCGAACGGGATGGGCGCCATCAGCGAGTCTCTGAACGCGGCCTACGACCTGAAGGAGTCGAGGCCGTGGTGGAAGGTGCGTCTGACGGCGGTCGGGCTGACGCTGGCGCTGACGCTGCTCATCGTGAGCGCGCTGGTGCTGGTGCTCTACGGACACGACCTCGCGGACGCGGTGGCGGTCAAGTTCGGGCTGGGGGCGGCGTTCGCGACCGCGTGGAAGATCGTGCAGTGGCCGCTCGTGCTCGTCTTCGTGCTGCTGGCCTTCGCGCTCATCTACTACTTCGGGCCGGACGCGCACCAGCAGCACTGGACGTGGATCACGCCGGGCGCGGCCATCGGCGTCACGCTCTGGCTGCTCATCTCGTTCGCCTTCAAGGCGTACCTCAGCTACTTCAACTCCTACAGCGCGACCTACGGCTCGCTCGGCGCGGTCATCATCCTGATGCTCTGGTTCTACTTCACGGGCGCGGCCATCCTCATCGGCGGCGAGATAAACTCCGAGATAGAGAACGAGATGGCGAAGCAGGGCGCGCCCGAGGCGAAGGAGAAGGGCGAGAAGTCCCCGGGGCAGAAGGAGCGCGTCGGCAAGGACAACGCGGCCGGCGAAGGGAAGCGCGGCGCGGTCGGGAGCGCGGGCGAAGGGAAGCGCGACTCGGCTCGCCTCACGGCTTCGCCGGGGGCGGTGACGACGCGGCCGACGCACGGCCGCGTCACGCGCGTCAGGAATTACGAAGAGGGCTTCAGCCTGGGCAAGGTCGCGGTGGTGGCCGCCGCCTGGGCGCTCTCGAAGGTTGGGCTGGGGCGGACGACGGACAAGAGAGACCGTTAGCGGCTCAGTTGCGCCATCGCGACGCCGAGCGCGAGGACTTTCCGGATGCCTTTGTAGAGCGGCTCTATCTCGCAGCTCTCGGTGAGCGCGTGCGAGTCGCGGCAGGGGCCGGCGCCGGTCGAGATGGCGGGTATGCCCGCGAGCAGCGCGACGTTGCCGTTGTTCGAGCCGGTGACGGTGATCGACGGCCGGAAGCCCATCGCGTAGTGGACGGCCTCGGCCGTCTTGACGAGCGCGGACTCGCGGTGACCCGGAATCTGCGCGGCGGGCGTCGAGGAGAGTAGCTCCGTCCTCACGGTCATGCGCTCGCGCTCGGCCTCCTCCTTCACGATGGCGGCAATCTTCTTCTCAAGGTCTGAGATGACCTCGTTGCTCGTCGAGCGCAGGTCTACGGTGAACCACGCGTCGGCGGCCTTCGCGTTGACCACGTCCGCGCCGCCGAGCATCCCGATGTTGACGTTGGCGGGGACGCCCTGCGGCAGTTGGAGCCGGTAGATGCGCTCGACGGCGCGCGCCATCGGGAGCGTCGCCGAGTAGGGCGGAGTCTGAGAGCGCGTGTGTCCGCCGGGGCCGATGAAGTGGTGCCGGTACCAGTTGATGCCGATGCCGCCGTAGGTGAAGCCCTCGTAGCCGCCGTCGAGCGCGATGTAGTAATCGACGCGCCCCTTGTTCTCTTTGACGAACTCCTCGACGCCGCGGAAGTTCGTCTCCTCCTCGACGGTGAAGAGGAAGACGAGGTCGCCTCTGGTCTTCACGCCCGCCGCGTCGAGCGCGCGGATGGCGGCGAGCATCGCCTCGATGTTGCGCGTGTCGTCGCCGACGCCGGGCGCGTAGACGCTGCCGCCGCGCACCTCGGCCTTAATCTTCAGCCCCTCCTGAAAGACCGTGTCCATGTGCGCGTCGATGACGACGCGGGGGCCGCCCGACGTGCCGCGCCGCGTGGCGACGACGTTGCCCGCGTCGTCGCGCCGCACGTCCAGAGTCTTGTAGCTTTGCAGCAGGCGCTCGATGAAGTCCGCGCGCGCGCCCTCCTTGCCCGAGGGCGCGTTGATCTCGGTGATGGCTATCCACTCGCGCAGGATGGCGTCGCGCTCGCGCTCGACGTGCGCGAAGGCCGCGCGGATTTCGGGGCTGGCGAGCAGCGCGCGCGCCTGCTCGTCGTAGGGCCGGCCGGCGCCCTCCGCCTGCTTCGCGGGTGCGGCGCCGACAGGCTGCGCGTGCGCCGCCCGCGCGCCGCCCGCGCAGAGCGCGAGGCACAGCGCGAGCAGCGGGGTGTTGAGTGAGTTTTTCATTGACGTTCAGCCCCGTCGGAGTTCTTTGATTTTGGGGGCGAGCATGTGGAAGGGGACGTGGACGGCCTGCCGGCCGGCGCGGCGCAGCAGCTCGACCATGCGGAGCGCGCCGTCGGCGTTGCGCGTGTGGACGATGATGGCGGCGGCGGCGAGCCTGGCGGGGCTCTCGGCGAGCCAGCGCGCGACGGCGTAGCCGCTGCGCTCGTCGTCGAAATCCTCGGCGTAGTAGTGCTCGGGCAGCAGGTCGTGGTCGAGGAAGATCAGGTCGTAGTAGTTCGACGAGAGCAGCTCGACGGCGCGCGCGGGGTCGACGGCCACGTCGAGGCGGTCGCCCTTGAACTGCTTTGCGAACCACTCGTGCCGCAGCGTGTCGTCGTCCAGAAGGAAGACCCGCACGGGGCGGCGTCCGCGCGACTCCCCCATCCCGC
>DASWNR010000034.1:0-13007 GCA_036399155.1 Pyrinomonadaceae bacterium | reverse complement strand
AAGAGGCTGAACATGTAAAGCGCGTTGACGAGCAGCCCCAGACGCACCTTCGAGCTTGACAGCCAATGCGGCATAAACGTCCCCCCGCGCGACAGCTTAAACTCGGGCGCCGCCGCGATTCAACCCCGCGGCTAACTCTTCTAACTCTTCGACTCGGCCGGCAGCGCCTCGTCCTCGACCTCGCCGCCGCGGCTGATGAGGACTTCGATTGGTCGCCGGTAGCCTGCGCCGCGCTCCTCGCTGTCGAACTCGGGGCGCGGCAGCGTCGGCTGGCCGGGGTCGAGCGAGGGCGGGTTGAAGCCCGGGTAGTCTATGCGCGCGTGGTAGATGGCGACGAGCGAGGCGGCGATTGCTTCGCGTATCTTCGTCAGCTCGCGCAGGCTCAGGTCGCACTCGTCGAGTTGGCCGTCGCTGACGATGGCGTCGAAAATCTTGTTGACGATGGTGCGGACGTTCTCCGGGTCGGGTCTCGCGAGCGAGCGCGCGGCGGCCTCGCACGAGTCGGCGAGCATCATGATGGCCGCCTCCTTGAACTGCGGCTTGGGGCCCGGGTAGCGGAACTCCTTCTCGTCAACGACCCCGCCCTCGGGGGCTTCGGCCTGAGCCTTGCGGAGGAAGAAGTGGAGCGTGCGCGTGCCGTGGTGCTGCGGGATGAAGTCGGCGATCTGCCTCGGGAGCCCTATCTCGCGCGCGAGCTTGAGGCCGTAGGTGACGTGGCTGGTGATGATCTTCGCGCTCTGCGTCGGGCGCAGGCGGTCGTGCGGGTTGCCGCCCGTCTGGTTCTCGACGAAGTAGTCGGGCGAGGCCAGCTTGCCGATGTCGTGGTAGAGCGCGCCGATGCGCGTGAGCAGCGAGTTCGCGCCGATGGCGCGGGCCGCGTCCTCGGCGAGCCGGCCGACGGCGTGCGAGTGCTGGTTCGTCCCCGGCGCGCGCAAGGCGAGTTGCCCGAGCACGGGCAGGTCTGCGTTCGACAGCTCAAGCAGACGCACGTCGGTCAAAATCCCGAACAGGGACTCGCCGACGGGCAGCAGACCGGCCGTGAAGATGGCGGTCAGAAGCCCGCCCGCGAGCCCGCACGCGGCCGCGAGCGCGACGGCGTTCAAGGTCAGCGGCTTCTGCGACGAGAGCATGACGGCGAGCGCGAGCCCCACGTTGACCGCGCCGACCATCAGCCCCGCCTTCGTCACGGACTGGCGCTCGCGGTAGCGCCCGATGCCGTAGATGGCCGACGAAGACGAGACGAGCGCGAAGCAGCTCGTCAGCATCCCGCCCGGCGCGAGCAGGCCGGCGAAGACCGCCGTCAGCACGGCCGTTATCAGCGCGAGCTGCGTGTCCACGAGCATCGTCACCAGCAGCGCCGACGCCGCGAAGGGGATGGCGAACGTCCACAGGCTGACGTCGTTGGTCGGCGCGTGCGGGGACTGCGAGGCGATGCCCTCGGCGAGCGCGAAGCCGGCGCGCATCAGCGCGAGCCCGGCCAGCACCGAAAGCCCGACGAGCGCGAAGCCGCGCGGCGCGGAGAGCGGCAGCGCCGTGATGGTCGCGCGGTACTCTGTGAAGCGCCACGCGCCCCAGTAGAGCGCGCAGGCGAAGATGAAGAGGCCGATGTAGAGCTGCGGGCGGCGCTCGGTGTGGCTGTAGGAGCGTATGGCCGCGAACTGGCCGAGCATCTGCGGCGTGACGGTGTCGCCCCCGCGCGCGACCGTCTGGTTCCGCTTGAGCACGACGAGCGCGGGCGCGACCGCCCGGGCGGCCTCGTCGCGGGCGGCGCGGGTCGCCGCCGGGTTGAACGAGAGCGTCGGCCCGACGAGGGGCGTCAACGCCGAGGCGAGCACCTCACGCTCGGCGGGCCTCCAGCCCGGGAGCCGCATGACCTGCTCGCCGAGCCTCTCGCGCGCCTGCGCCACGTCGTGGAGGGGCGTCTGCAAAACGTTGACCGTCGCCCGCGAGCCGTCGCGCGTGTTGGTCACGCGCACGTCACGCACGAAGGGCTCCTCGCGCAGGCGTTCCAGCTCCGAGGCGTCGTAGACGTAGCCGCCGCCCGCGTCGCGAATCATGTCCGTGAGGAGTTCGAGCGTGCCCGCGTCGAAGTTGTGCGCG
The DNA here is from genome assembly GCA_036399155.1 of Pyrinomonadaceae bacterium. GTDB lineage: Bacteria > Acidobacteriota > Blastocatellia > Pyrinomonadales > Pyrinomonadaceae > QHXN01. The sequence continues at coordinate 10,907 of DASWNR010000034.1, read as the reverse complement.
GCGATGGCGCGCGCGACCGCCTGCCTGTCGGCGGCCTCGCCGGGCCAAGACAGCTCGGGTCGCTCGCGCTGCGCGTTGGCGTTCGCGGCGTTGTTGTTGGCGGCGGCCTCGCGGGCGGCGGCCTGCCGTCTGAGCGCGGCCCAGGACGCGCGGAAGTTCTGCACCGCCGCCTCCGCCCGCGCCGGATCGTAGTCCCAGACGGGCGGCGTCTCGCGCCGCGCGGCCTCGCGCCGCGCCTCGGTCTGCCGCGGGTCCTCGGCGGTGATGTCGGCGGGCGCGACCACGTCGGCGCGGACGATGTCTCCCTCCTGGTAGACCTCCGCGGACGTGAGCGACGAGTGCGTGCGCGCGAGCAGAAGGGTGGAGAGCACGGCCAGCGTGAAGAACCCGACGAGGAAGCGCGCCGTCGGGCGAAGCACGAGCAGGGGGCTCTTGGCCAGCGCGAGCGCGCGGTCGCGCGCCTCCGAAAGCGGGGTGGAGAAGCGTGGGCGGCGTCCGGGTCGTTTCATAAGGGGGACGAATCCGTTCGTCTCAGCTCATACAGGGGGAACGAATCCTTTCGTCTCAGCGCGCGACCGCCTCCTCGGCGCGCTCCGGGTCGTCCGACGGCGGCCCCTCGTCCGTTTGCGTCTCCGCGCCCGCCGCCTCCATTTCGGGCGCGGCGTCGTCGCCGGGCGTTGCCTCGTCTTCGCCGCGCGCCTCGTCTTCGGCCGCGCCGCGGGGGCGCTTCTCGTCGTGCGCTAGGTCGCGCGCGAGAATCGCGCCGGCGCGCTCAAGTAGCGGGCGTAAGCTGTCCGGCTTAATCGCGGAGACGGCGATGCACTCGCGCTGGCCGACCTGACAGGCTTGGCGCAGGAGCGCGTCGAGCTCGTCGGCGGCGAGGAGGTCGGCCTTGTTGAAGGCGACGACGCGCGGGATGTCCGTGTGCCCCAGCTCGCCGAGGATGCGCTCGACCGATTCGAGCTGCTGCTGCCAGCGAGGGTTCGAGGCGTCGATGAGGTGGATGAGGAGGTCGCTGTCGTCTATCTCTTCGAGCGTCGCGCGGAAGGCGGCGATGAGGTCGGGCGGCAGGTCGCGTATGAAGCCGACCGTGTCGTTGACGATCACCTCCTGCTCGCGCGGCAGGCGCAGGCGGCGCGAGGTCGGGTCGAGCGTGGCGAACATGCGCTTCTCGGCCAGCACCTCCGAAGAGGTGAGCGTGTTCAGGAGCGTCGACTTGCCCGCGTTGGTGTAGCCGACGATGGAGATGATGGGAAGCCCCCTGCGCGTGCGCTCCTTGCGGCGCTGCTGGCGTCGCATGCGCTGGTGCTCGATCTCTTTTTCGAGCCGGTTGATGCGGTCGCGCACGCGCCGCCGGTCGGTCTCAAGCTTGGTCTCGCCGGGGCCGCGCCCGCCGATGCCGCCCGCGAGCCTTGAGAACGCAGAGTCGTGGCCGGCGATGAGGCGCGGCAGCATGTAGCGGAGCTGCGCCAGCTCGACCTGAATCTTGCCCTCGGAGGTCTGCGCGCGCTGCGCGAAGATGTCGAGGATGAGCTGCGCGCGGTCGATGACCTTGAGGTCGGTGGCCTCCGAGACGGCGCGCACCTGCGCCGGCGAAAGCTCGCGGTCGAAGACGAGGAGGTCGGCGCCGAGCCGGAGCGCGCGGACGATCAGCTCGTCGAGCTTGCCGCGCCCGAGCACCGTGCGCGGGTCGATGGCCTGACGGCGCTGGATGGTCTCGTTCATCACGACGAGCCCGGCCGAGGCGGCGAGTTCGCGCATCTCGGCCATGGACTCTTCGGCCTCGCCGACCGACGAGGTCGTGACGCCGACGAGGATGGCGCGGTCGCGCGCGGCGGCCCGGCGGCCGCCGCTGCGGTTGCGCGCGATCTCCTCTTCGAGCGAGCCGATGAGTTCGAGAAAGTCCACGTCGAGCTGCGACGCGGCCGGGGCCTCGAAGAAGGTGTAGGCGGGTTCGTGAACGTCGGCCGCCTCGTCTTCGCTGACCTGTGCGGCGGTCGTCGGCAGGAGGTGCGCGCCGCGCACCTTGCCCGGCAGACCCGTCCGGTCGTCCACGTCCACCGAGACCATCAGGTCGAGCCGCAGCAGCGCCAGGTCGTTGAGGTCGTCCTGCGTCAGCTCCTCGCCGCGCAGGTGCGTGTGGACGGCGCGCAGGCCGCGGAAGCGCCCTTCGCCGACGCGCGTGCGCTTGAGGTCGGGCCACTCGATGCGGCGCGCGTCGCCGACGACGACCGACTCGACGTAGCCCTTGCGGTCGATGAGCGCGCCGATCTGCCGGCGCGTCTCGTGCGAAAGCTCGGAGAGCTGGCGCGCGAACTCGGGCGTGACGACCTGCTGCGGCGGGATGCGGCGCGAGTAAAGCTTCTCGATGCGCCGGAGCTGGTTCGGCTTCAAGCCCTGCGTGTTGCCCTGTACGTTGCTGATAACTCTTCCTCCGCGGCGCCCTGCGCCCGCCCGAAAAGCAGAAACGCACCGCGCGCTTTAGTGCGCCGGTGCGTCAGGCTCGTGCTCAAGTTAGAGAGATAGTGAAGCGAGCGGGTAATAACGGACGCTGCCCAGGACCCTTCGATGTTAACGCCTGCGCAAACACTTCGGTGTGAGCGCGCCGCCGACCTCTCCCGACAAGGAAAACATCGCGACAAAAAAACATGCCGCGATTTTGAGGCCGCAGCAGATGTCTCCTTTAACTGCGGCGCAGTATAGCACAAACCGCGCGAAAGCAAGTAAGAAACAGCGCCGCAGGGCGCATTGATAGACAGCCCCGACGCGGCCGTCGTATGATGAAGTCAACTTGTCAGTCCGAAACGTTTTCGGTTGAGTCGGGGTCGGGGGCGAGGGCTTCCGGCGAGCGGAATGCTGCTCGGAGCACGTCCCGGCGCGTCTTGCGGGGAGTTGAGATGTCGAACGAACAGAGCGTGCGTGTTGAGCCGGCGGCCGCGATACCCGGCGGGGAGGTGTCGGTCGAGTGCGCGGGGTACGACACGAGCAACCTGCGCGAGTGCCGCGTGACGTTCGACGGGGCCGAGGGGCGCATGGTCGGCGCGGCCCCCTGGCGCGTGCTGGCGCTCGTGCCCGAGGCGCTCGAAGAGGGCGGCGAGGTCGAGCTGTTTCTTGAGAGCCGCGACGGCGTGCGCGCGGGGCCGGCGCTCCTGAGCGTCGGGAGCAGGCTGGCAGATGACGTGCACATGGTCGCCAACCCGGCCGTAGACCCGGACGACGGCTCGGTATACGTGACGCGCTCGGGCTCGCGCGGCCAGAAGATGCCGGTCTCGCTCTTCCGCATCGACCCGGACGGCGAGATGGCCGGCGTCACCGGCGAGATAACCAACCCGACCGGCATCGCCTTCGACAGCCTCGGCCAGATGTACGTCACCTCGCGGATGGACGGGACGGTCTACCGCGTGACGCCTTTTCACGAGGTCGTGCCGTTCGCGCGCGACCTCGGCGTCGCGACGGGGCTCGCCTTCGACCGCGCGGGGCGGATGTACGTCGGCGACCGCACGGGGACGATTCACCGCGTCAACGGGCGCGGCGAGTCTGAGGTGTGGGCGCTGCTCGAACCTTCGGTCGCGGCCTACCACCTCGCCTTCGGGCCGGACGATAACCTCTACGTGACCGGCCCCACGGTTGCGAGCCACGAGTCGGTCCACCGCGTCGACCGCGACGGCCGCGCCACGGTCTTCTTCAAGGGCCTGGGGCGCCCCAACGGCCTCGCGTTCGACGCCGAAGGGAACCTCTACGTCGCCGCGTCCTACAAGGGGCGTCGCGGCGTCGTGCGCATCTCGGCCGACGGGAGCGAGGCGGCCCTCGCCGTCGCGGGGATGAACGTCGTCGGACTCTGCTTCAACGCCGCGGGCGACATGATCGTCGCCACCAACGAGGCGGTCTACAGCATCCCGCTCGGCATCAAAGGGGCGCTGGTGAAGTAGGTGGTTGACCGCCGCTGCTGTTTTTGACACCCCTACCCCCGCGTGCTACTTTTCTGGCTTCTGTAATGGCTTCTATAACTGCCTATGCCGGAATCTAATTTATTCGGCCAGCTCATCATCTACATCGTCGTGCTGCTGCTGGCGATCTCGGCGCACGAGGCGGCGCACGCCTGGATGTCCCACAGGTTCGGCGACGACACGGCCTACCTGCTCGGCCGCGTGACGCTCAACCCGGTCGCGCACACCGACCCCATCGGCACGCTGCTCATCCCCATCGTCAGCTTTATCGGGTCGGGCGCGGGCGTCTTCGTCCCGCTCATCGGGTGGGGCAAGCCGACGCCGGTCAACCCGCTGCGCTGGCGCAACAAGGACGTGGCCAACGTGATGGTCTCCATCGCGGGCATCCTCGCCAACCTGTTCATCGCGCTGCTCGCCTTCTTCGCGCTCAAGGTTGTTTTGCGGGCCGGCTTGACAGAGGAGGGCGGTAGCCTCGAAGCGGTCGGCGAGCCGGTCAAGCTCCTGCTCTGGATGGGGCTCAACCTCAACCTCTCGCTGGCCATCTTCAACCTGCTGCCGGTGCCGCCGCTCGACGGCAGCAAAGCCCTCTACACCATCCTGCCCGAGGGCGCGCGCGCGTCGCTCGACGCCTTCGAGCAGACGCCGATGCTCAGCTCCGTCGTCCTCATCGGGCTCATTTACCTCGGCGTGGTGGGCGCCATCATGCGGCCCGTCCAGCTCTTCGTGCTGTCGCTCCTGTAAGGTCACGAGCCATGTCCAAGAGAATTTTCAGCGGCGCACAGCCGACCGGCAACCTCCACATCGGCAACTACCTCGGCGCGCTGCGCAACTGGGTGGCGCTACAGCACGAGTACGAGAGCTTCTTCTGCGTCGTAGACCTGCACGCCATCACCGTCCCGCAGAACCCGAAGGAGCTGGCGGCCAAGACGCGCGAGGTGGCGCGCATCTACCTCGCGGCGGGCGTTGACCCGAGCGTCTCGACCATCTTCGTCCAGTCCGACGTGCAGGAGCACGCCGAGCTGGCGTGGGTCATCAACTGCGTCGTCCGCATCTCCGAGCTTGAGCGCATGACGCAGTACAAGGACAAGGCCAAGCGGCAGCGCGAGAACGTCTCGGTCGGCCTTCTGACCTACCCGGCGCTGATGGCCGCCGACATCCTTCTCTACCAGACAGACCTCGTGCCGGTCGGGCAGGATCAGAAGCAGCACCTTGAGCTGACGCGCGACGTGGCCGAGCGCTTCAACCGCGACTACGGCGAGACCTTCCGCGTCCCCGACCCGTTCATCCCGAAGGTCGGCGCGAAGATCATGGCGCTCGACGACCCGTCGAAGAAGATGTCCAAGTCGGACGAGAACGCCAACGGACGCGTCTCGCTCCTCGACGACGCGGACACCGTCCGCCGCAAGTTCAAGCGCGCCGTCACGGACTCGGGCACCGACGTGCGCTTCGACGAGACGCGCCCGGCCGTCACCAACCTGCTCTCCATCTTCCAGCTCATGACGGGGAAGACGCCCGAGGAGGTGGAGGCGCACTTCGACGGCCGCGGCTACGCGCAGCTCAAGTCCGACTTGGCCGAGGCGACGATAGAGTTCCTGCGCCCGTTCAAGGAGCGCATGCGCGACATCGGCGACGAGGAGTTGAGCCGCACGCTCAGGGAGGGCGCGGAGAAGGCGCGCGCCATCGCGTCCGAGACGATGCGCGCGGTGCGCGAGCGCATGGGAATCGTGGGGGCTTAAAGATTTGTCGAGCGAACAGCCGGAGACGCCGAAGGCCACGGAGGAGGGCACGGTCGCGAGCGCGGCCGAGGGGCAGTCGCTCAACGTCGCGGGCGCGACGCCCGAAATCAGCGCCGGCAGCGGCGGCGAGGAGCTGAAGCTCGTCCTCGGCGAGTTCGCGGGGCCGATGGATCTGCTGCTCTACCTCATACGGCAGGAGCAGGTCAGCATCTACGACATCCCCATCGCGCGCATCACGAACGAGTACCTGCGCTACCTGCGCCTGATGCAGGGGATGGACATCACGGTCGCCAGCGACTTCCTCGTGATGGCGGCGACGCTCATCGAGATCAAGTCGAGGATGCTTCTGCCGCGCGACCCGGCGGTGAGCGAGGAGGAGGCGCTGGCCGACGACCCGCGCCGCGAGCTGGTCGAGCGCCTGTTAGAACACCAGAAGTACAAGGCGGCGGCCGAGATGCTCTGGTCGCGCGCGACCGTCGAGCAGGCCGTCTACACGCGCGCGCCCTTGGAGACCGACAAGGAGAACCCGGAGGTCTCGGCCGGGGCCTTCGACCTGCTGCGCGTCTTCCAGCAGATACTCGCGCGCCGCAAGGAAGAGGTCTTGATGGAGATCGAGCGCGACGAGGTCACGATGGCCGAGATGCTCGAACGGCTCCGCAACATGATCTTCTCCACGGGCGAGCTGAACATGCGCGACTTCTTCGAGCGCGCCGGGACGCGGCGCGAGCTGGTGCTCGCCTTCCTCTCCGTGCTCGAACTCGTCCGCACCACCGAGATAAAACTTTTCCAGAGCCAGACCTTCGGCGACATCATCGCGCGCGTCGGCGCGTGAGGCTTTTCGGATTGGGTATGAGCAAACGCAGAAGCAAGCAGAGTTCGACAGGGCCGGCCGCGACCGTCGCGACGGCCGACGAGACCGCCGCCGAGCCGAAGTTCGAGGCCGAGGCCGATTCGCGCGACGAGGCCGTCGAGGAGTTGGACGAGGCGCTCGACGCGCTGCCCGGCGGCGTCGACGACGACGAAGCGGACGCGGGGCGAGAAGACAATCCGCTCGCGCGCATCGACGTGGGCGGCGAAACCTCCTTCGGCTCGGTCGAGTTCGAGGAAGAGGACGAGGACGAGGATGAAGAAGACGAGGAGGAGGACGAAGACGGCGGGGACGTGACCGACGACGAGGCTTCGGACGACGAGAAGGCCGAGTACGCGGTCTTCGACGCCGACGCCGAAGACCGCGCCGAGGAGTTCGCGCGGATGCGCGCGGAGGCAGTCTCGGCCTCTCCCGCCGGCGGCGAATCGGCCGACGACGAGGTCGCGCCCGGCGGCCAGCCGCGCGAGCTGGCCGAGCTGGTCTCCATCTGCGAGGCTCTCGTCTTCGTCTCCGACGATCCGATTTCGGTCAAGACCCTGGCCGACATTCTCAACGAGGACAAGGGCTGGGTGCAGGTCGCCGTGGACGAGCTAGCCAAGGAGTTCAACGAGCGCGGCGGCGGCCTGATGCTCCGAGAGGTGGCGGGCGGCTGGCAGTTCGCCACGCGCCCCGAGCACCACGAGCACGTCCGCGCCTACCTCAAGTCGAAGCCGAGCGCCAAGCTCTCGCTCGCCGCGCTGGAGACGCTCGCCGTCATCGCCTACAAGCAGCCGGTGACCGTCCCCGAGATTCTCGAAATCCGCGGCGTCCAGTCCTCCTCGGCCATCAAGACGCTCCTCGACAAGCGGCTCATCGTCGCCAAGGGGCGCAAGGAGACGGTCGGCCGCCCGATGATGTACGGCACCTCGAAAGACTTCCTCCTCCAGTTCGGCCTCAAGGACCTGACCGAGCTGCCGAACGTCGAGGACTTCGAGGACATGGCCGGCGGCGGCGGCGAGGTCTGACCCGAGCGGCGTCCGTGGAGGGCTTCAAGCAGTGGGACTCGTGATTTGTGTGGGCTTGCCGCCGGAGGCCCGTGAGGGCGACCCGGAGTACCTAGAATATTTCGACGGTCAGGTCGAGGCCGTCAACGGCGTCCTTGATTCCTACGGCCTCCCCGAATACCGGGAGCCTTTCGACATCGAGGAGGGGCGGACGTTCGAGTTCGACATGCTCGGCCACGCCGGCCTGCACTACCTCCGCCGGCTCGCGGCGCACCTGACGCTCAAGGGCGAGTTGCCCCCGCCGGGCGAGGGCGACGCCGCGAGCGACCCCGTCCTCAACGACTACTACAGAATCTTCGACGCCAGCTTCGCACGGGGCGAGGCCGCCGGGATGCCCTTCCAGCATCTCATCGTCCACGGCGATGCCGAAGGCTACTACCTCCCCGTCGAGTTCGAGGAGGTCATCACCCCCGACGCCTCGCTTGAGATAGCCGGCGGGACGCTCGGCTCGTCGCACGCCCTCTTGCGCGAGTGCCGGGAGCTTGCGCGTCAGCTCGAACTCCCCGAGGGGCTGACGGCGGAGGACGAGGCGTTCGACGCGCCCTTCGACGAACAGGGGCTCGGCGACGCGAAGTGGGAGCAGTACCGCGTCGAGTCCTACGTCTGCCTCGGGCTCATCGGGGCCTGCGAGGCTTCCATCAAGACCGGCGCGGCCGTCGTCTTCGAGTGACGGGGTTTAAGAGTCTGAGACACGCTTTAGCTTAATAACATGGAAGAGCGTCTACAAAAGCTGATTGCGGCGGCCGGCATCGCGTCGCGCCGCCACGCCGAGGAGTTGATAGAGGCGGGCGAGGTGACCGTCAACGGCGAGGTCGTGCGCGAGCAGGGGAAGAAGGCCGACCCGGCGCGCGACCACATCAAGGTGCGCGGGCGTCTCATCAACCCGCTGCTTGAGAGTCGGGAGACGACCTACGTCCTGCTCAACAAGCCGCGCGGCTACCTGACCGCGCTCTCCGACACGGAGGGCCGGCCGCTGGTCTCGGAACTCGTGCCGGCGTCTCTCGGCCGGCTCCACCCCGTCGGCCGGCTCGACTTCAACACCGAGGGGCTGCTCATCCTGACCAACGACGGCGAGCTGACCAACTACGTCACCTCCGCGCGCAACCACGTCGAGAAGGTCTACGAGGTGAAGGTCAAGGGGCTGCCGCCCGAGGCGCAGATAGAGCGTCTGCGGCGCGGCATACGGCTCGACGACGGCGTCAAGACCGCGCCCGCGCAGATAACCAGGACCGACGAGACGAAGACCAACGCCTGGTTCGAGGTCATCCTGCGCGAAGGGCGCAACCAGCAGATACGGCGCATGTTCGACTCCATCGGACACTCGGTCGTCAAGCTGCGCCGCGTCCGCTTAGGCCCCGTCACCGCCGAAGGCATCCTGATAGGCCAGTGGCGGCACCTCACCCCCGTCGAGGTCAAGCGTCTCAAAGGCGGCGGCGCGAAGACCGCGAGGCCCGCCAAGTCGGCGAAGTCGGCCCAGCCGGCACGGCCGGCCCGGTCGGCGAAGTCGGCACGGCCGGCCCAGTCTGCGAAGCGAGGCGGCGAGTCCCGCAAGCAGGGGCCGCCGCGCAAGGGCGCGACCAAGGGCGCGTCCAAGCGCGGCGCGGGTCACGCCGGGCGTCGCGGTTAAGTTAAAATGAGTGGCCGGTAGTCATCAGATTTTCAGGGGGGCTTTGATGGATTTCGAGCTTAACGAGGAACAGCTTCAGGTGAAGATGAGCGTGCGCGAGTTCGCCGAGGGCGAGATCGCGCCGCACGTACGCGAGTGGGACGAGAAGCAGCACTTTCCCGTGGAGCTTATGCCGAAGCTCGCCGCGCAGGGGTTCATGGGCGTCATCTTCCCCGAAGAGTACGGCGGCGCGGGGATGGGCTACATCGAGTACGTCGCCATCATCGAGGAGCTTTCGCGCGTGGACGGCTCGGTGGGCATCTCCGTGGCGGCGCACAACTCGCTATGCTCGAACCACATCTACCTCTTCGGCACGGAGGAGCAGAAGCGCAAGTTCCTCGTGCCGCTCGCGTCGGGCGAGAAGCTCGGCGCGTGGGGTCTGACCGAGCCGCACGCCGGCTCCGACGCCTCGGGCACGCGCACGACGGCCGTCAGGAACGGCGGGGAGTGGGTCGTCAACGGCTCGAAGAACTTCATCACGCACGCCGTCCACGGCGACACGTGCGTCGCGATGGCCTCGACCGACCGCGCCATGCGCTCGAAGGGCATCACGGCCTTCATCTTCGAGAAGGGGACGCCCGGCTACGGCCCCGGCAGGAAGGAGGACAAGCTGGGCCTTCGCGCCTCCGAGACGGCCAGCGTCATCTTCGAGGACTGCCGCATCCCCGACGAGAATCGCCTCGGGGGCGAGGGGCTCGGCTTCATCCACTCGATGCAGGTCCTTGACGGCGGGCGCATTTCGATTGCGGCGCTCGCGCTCGGCATCGCGCAGGGCGCGTTCGAGTCGGCCGTCAGATACTCGAAGGAGCGCCAGCAGTTCGGCCAGCCGATCTCGAACTTCCAGGCCATCCAGTTCAAGCTCGCCGACATGGCGACGCAGATCGAGGCCGCGCGGCTTCTGACCTACCGCGCCGCCGCGTCGAAGGACGCGGGGCGCAAGACGACGAAGGAGTCCTCGATGGCGAAGCTCTACGCCTCGGAGGTCGCCGTCAAGGTGAGCGAGGAGGCCATCCAGATTCACGGCGGCTACGGCTACACGAAGGACTACCCGCCTGAGAAGTTCTGGCGCGACTCCAAGCTCTGCACCATCGGCGAGGGCACCAGCGAAATCCAGCGCCTCATCATCGCCAAACAGATTCTCAGCAACGCCTAAACTACTGTCGGCTGCCCGGAACATGCCCTTAACCGCAACGTCCGAACTTAAGGAGTGATTCCGATGAGTGAAGAGCAAACCGGAAGGCTAAACGACGGCGGCTCGTTCGAGTCCAGAGTGTTAGAGCAACTTGCGGCTTTGAGAGAGGGCATGAATTCTCTCGGCGGGCGACTTTCCGGCCTTGAGGAGCGCTTCTCAGGCGTAGAAACGCGACTTTCAGGTGTCGAGGTTCGACTGTTGGCCGTCGAAGAAAAAGTTGACGCGCGGCTGCGGGAGACGCGTCCCATCTGGGAGGCTGTGCTGTCTCGCCTTGAGAAAATAGGGGCCAAGATGGATATTTTTTCAAGAGACTTGATTGACACTCGCACGGATGTGGAAATGCTCAAGAGGCGTCTCCCGGCCGCCTGAGAATTGATGGAGATTCAGAAGCTAGTCGAGCGAGTTTTGGGGGGCGAGCCACGCGCGGTGGCGCGCGCCATCTCGATTGTCGAGGA
>DASWNR010000033.1:0-2573 GCA_036399155.1 Pyrinomonadaceae bacterium | reverse complement strand
GAGCTTCTCGTCGAGGCCGCCGAAGCACGGCCGGTCTCGCCGAGGCCGCGACCGGCCAGTTTAAGGCCGGTCGCGGCCTCGCTCTGTGGAAAGGGCGCCCCCCCGAGTGGGAGGCGGAACAGCCGCGCCCGCGAGGGCGCCCGCGCCGTTAATAGACGATGCGTGACGAGCTTGTCTCGCGCGAGTCACGCGATTTGCGCAGGTCCCTCGTCACGTTTATCCGCTTGAGCCAGCGGTCGGCGCCGTCGTACCTCGCCTTGAAAGACTTCCTGCCGTGGACGGCGCGGTAGTTATCCACGAAGAGAATGTCGCCGGGCTGTAGCACCACCTCCGACAGCTTCGCGTCAATCTCGCGTGTGAGCGCGTCGAAGGCGCGCAGCGAATCGCCGTCCTCGGGCGGCGGCATGTAGTAAGGGTCGAGGCACAGGTAGGGCGAACGCGGGTGGCCGAACATGACGGGTTGCGGCCGCGGGTCGTTGAGCATCTCTTCGAGCCGACGGCGGGCGGCCTTGAGCGCGTCGCCGGCCCCCCCGTCGCGCCAGTTATTCACCGACGTGTGCGTATCGTCGGGCATGATGGTGTAGCGCGGCGCGAAGAGCTTGCCGATTACCTCGGCGTCGAGTTCGAGCATGTCCACGGAGGCGAAGGTCGTCGGCACGCCGTCGTGGTTGCGCAGGCACATCAGCCCGACGTAGTCGCTGCGGTACGGGTGGAATGCCTCCTCGTTGTGCCACCAGATGGTCTGCTTGCTGCCGGTGCCCATCTGCTCGTCCTCGTCGCCCTTGATCGGCAGGACTTCGTGCATGAGGCGTCCGCCCTGCTGCGTCGCCCAGCCGAAGACTTCGCCGAGCAGCGAGGCGCAGAGGAGGAACAACATCTCCTCCGCGAGGGCAGGCGACACGCCGCCCACAGACCTCCAGTGCGCAGGGGTCGGCCCTAGCGCCGAGTCGTCTACGGGGTAGCCGGAGATGACGCATACGCCCGGCGCGGGCTCTAACTGTTTGAAGTCGTTGAGGAAGCGGCGCACGCGCCGGGGCAATTCGTGCGCGAAGACGGGCACGTCCTTGAGGAAGCCCTCGTCCTCCGTCGAGCTGTACCGCGAAATGAGTTCGGATAGCAGCGTGCGAATCGCGCTAACCTCGATGGCGTCCAGTATGAGCCGAGACATGATGACCTAAACCTCCGTGAGTTATTGCCCTGTTGCCCGCCGCCCGCGCGGCGGCCTCGCAATTAAAAGGCGGCCGCTCTCCCCGCCGCGGGCACATTTCCCCGCTGCGGCCGCTCGCTAACGTGAGGGCGGCGTTGTGACATCGCTCTCGATCATTAAAAGCGTAGTCTCGGGGTAAAAGGGATCACCAGTGTGGTTCTTTCCAAGCTGCGGGAGGCGGGCGAGACACGACGAGCGGAAGCGGAGGTAAGCAGGCAGGCGTTCGCCCCGGATTACCGGCGGGAGGGCGGAGTCGAGTCCGCTTTGACATCGGCCGCGCGGAGACGGACGCAGGCCCACGCGCCCCCGCAGGGCGCCGCCGCGGCCATGCCAGCCAACACCGAGCGGCGTGACACTCCGGGCCTTACCTTCGCGCGACCGGCGGGCTGATCCCTCCCGCCTTGCCGTTGCGCGTTACCGGTTTGGAAGTTCGTCCGCCGGGCGGCCTCGTCCGGCGGACGGCGGGCTCTGCTCGACCTGGGGGCGGCGATGCGCGAGATTCTAGGCGGGCACAACAGTAACGCCTGTTGAGGCGGGAAGGGGGGCGTGGCGCCGATGCCGTACGTCAACGTCAAGATTACGAAGGACGGCGTGACCGTCGAGCAGAAGAGGCGGGTGGTGGAGGAGATTACGCGGACGCTCGTCGAAGTCCTCGGCAAGAGGCCGGAGCACATCCACGTCATTATCGACGAGATCGAGCCCGAGAACTGGGGCTTCGCCGGGATGCTCACGACCGACTACCGCAAGACGCAAGAGTAGACGCACCGGCCGGGGGGCCGACTTAGCTCACCGAGGGCCGCCCCTCAAATCAACAAGCCTTCTCCCTTGCCTTCGTTATCTGTTCTGTAATCCGTCTGAGGTCCAAAGCGGCCCAAGGGTGGGGGCGTCGGGTGCAGGGCGTTGTCAGGTTTCGGGCGGTTACGAGCAACGTTCGACGTACCCGACTTGTTCAGGTCTCCCCACGCGGTAGGTCGTGACACGCTTCCCGTCGGTCTCAAAAATAATGCTGTACCGCCCGCCCTTAATTTCGACTTCGATATAGCGCCCGGCGTCGAAATATTTATGCCGGGAAACTTTATAGCTGCCTTTATACAGACGTTTGACCCGCGCCTCGCTGTCGCCAAGCTTCGCGCCCCTGTCGGTCGTGTGCTCGCCGCTTTCGACGTCGATTCGTACGATCCGCGTGCCGTTCATCATGAAGGCGATGCCTTTGAAATCGCCCTTGGGCGTCGCGTAATAACAATCATCCCCGCCGTATCCAGCATCTCTGGTGACGCTCACGCCGAGTGCCCTCGACGCCTGAGAAAGCGTCATCCCGATTTTGACTGGGCCGAAACAGTCGTATGACACGACGAGTCTCCGGGCG
>DASWNR010000032.1:0-19745 GCA_036399155.1 Pyrinomonadaceae bacterium | reverse complement strand
GGTCTGTGCGGACAAACGGCACGTCCTCTCGTGCGACTGTGGGGAGTCGAGCGTGCCGCGCGGCCGGCCTTCGCCCCCGGAGGCGGTTTTTCACTCGCCGATTTTCAGACGAACAACAGGAAAGGAATCTTTCAACTTGTCTAAGATGTTATCGCCGACTCTCTCGAAGGGGCTGCTGCGCGTTCTGACCGCCTTCGCGGCCCTCGCCGCGTTCGCGACCTCCGCGCTGGCGCAACAGTCGCAGGGCGCGGGCGCCGGCAGCGGCGCGCAGACCGGCCACCGCCCCGGCGGCGAGGCCAACCTGCTGCTGCCAGACCTCTCGTCGGTCAGCTTCCTCGGCATCGACGGCCACACGCTGCTCCTCGGCGGGCTCGTCGTGTGCGCGCTCGGGCTCGTCTTCGGCCTGATGATCTTCACGCAGCTCAAGAACCTGCCCGTCCACCGCTCGATGCGCGAAATCTCCGAGCTGATTTACGAGACGTGCAAGACCTACCTCATCACGCAGGGCAAGTTCATCATGATCCTGTGGCTCTTCATCGGGGCCATCGCCGGCATCTACTTCGGCTTCCTCGCCGAGACGGTCAACGACGCGGGCGGCGTCGAGCACGGCTTCCCGGCCTTCAAGGTCGTCGTCATCCTGCTCTTCAGCCTCGTCGGCATCGCCGGCTCCTACGGCGTCGCCTGGTTCGGCATCCGCGTCAACACGTTCGCCAACTCGCGCACGGCCTTCGCCTCGCTCGAAGGGCGGCCCTACCCCATCTACGCGATACCGCTCAAGGCGGGCATGTCCATCGGCATGATGCTCATCTCGGTCGAGCTGCTCATCATGCTCTGCATCCTGCTCTTCGTCCCGAGGGATTACGCCGGCCCCTGCTTCATCGGCTTCGCCATCGGCGAGTCTCTGGGCGCGGCGGCGCTGAGAATCGCGGGCGGCATCTTCACCAAGATCGCCGACATCGGGTCGGATTTGATGAAGATCGTCTTCGGCATCAAGGAGGACGACGCGCGCAACCCGGGCGTCATCGCCGACTGCACGGGCGACAACGCGGGCGACTCGGTCGGCCCCTCGGCCGACGGCTTCGAGACCTACGGCGTGACGGGCGTGGCGCTCATCACCTTCATCCTCCTCGCCGTCGGGTTCGTGCCCGGCATCAGCCCGGCCACGCGCTCCACGCTTCAGGTGCAGCTGCTCGTCTGGATTTTCGTGATGCGCGTGGTGATGGTCATCGCCTCGGCGCTCTCCTACTTCATCAACGAGGCGGTGGCGAAGTCGCGCTACCAGAACGCCGCGACGATGAACTTCGAGGCCCCGCTCACGTCGCTCGTCTGGATAACGTCGGTCATCTCGGTCGTGCTCACCTACGTCGTCTCCTACCTCATCATCCCCGACCTCGGCGGCGACCCGTCGCTCTGGTGGAAGCTCTCGACCATCATCACCTGCGGCACGCTCGCGGGCGCGATCATCCCCGAGCTGGTCAAGGTCTTCACCTCGACCGAGTCGCGCCACGTCAGGGAGGTCGTCATCTCCTCGCGCGAGGGCGGCGCGTCGCTCAACATCCTGTCGGGGCTCGTCGCCGGCAACTTCTCGGCCTACTGGATCGGCCTCGCCATCACCGCCCTGATGGCCATCGCCTACGTCTTCAGCCTCTACGGGCTCGGCGCGCTGATGGCCGCGCCGGCGGTCTTCGCCTTCGGCCTCGTCGCCTTCGGCTTCCTCGGCATGGGGCCGGTGACGATTGCCGTCGACTCCTACGGCCCCGTCACCGACAACGCGCAGTCGGTCTACGAGCTGTCGCTCATCGAGCAGGTGCCGAACGTCGAGGCGGAGGTCAAGAAGGATTTCGGCGTCGCGGTCAACTTCGAGCGCGCCAAGCACCTCCTCGAAGAGAACGACGGCGCGGGCAACACCTTCAAGGCGACGGCCAAGCCCGTGCTCATCGGCACGGCGGTGGTCGGCGCGACGACGATGATCTTCTCGATCATCCAGGTCTTGCGCGGAGAGGCGCTCGCGGGCGCGACCCGCGCCTCGCTCTCCGAGGCGCAGGGGCTCGCCACCTTCTACGAGAACCTCTCGCTCCTGAACCCGCTCTTCCTGCTCGGGCTCATCACGGGCGGCGCGATCATCTACTGGTTCACGGGCGCGTCCACGCAGGCCGTGACCACGGGCGCCTACCGCGCCGTCGAGTTCATCAAGGCGAACATCAAGCTCGACGAGACGGTCACGAAGGCCAACGTCGAGGACTCGAAGAAGGTCGTCCAAATCTGCACGGAGTACGCGCAGAAGGGGATGTTCAACATCTTCCTCACGGTCTTCTTCGCCTCGCTCGCGTTCGCCTTCGTCGACCCCTACTACTTCATCGGCTACCTCATCTCCATCGCGCTCTTCGGCCTCTACCAGGCCATCTTCATGGCCAACGCGGGCGGCGCGTGGGACAACGCGAAGAAGATCGTCGAGGTCGAGCTGAAGGCGAAGGGCACGCCCCTGCACGACGCGTGCGTGGTGGGCGACACCGTGGGCGACCCGTTCAAGGACACCTCGTCGGTGGCGATGAACCCGGTCATCAAGTTCACGACGCTCTTCGGGCTGCTCGCCGTCGAGCTCGCCCTCTCGGTCTACCGCAGCCGCGGCGACCACACGCTCAACTACGTGCTGGCCACGGTCTTCTTCATCATCTCGGCCTACTTCGTCTACCGCTCGTTCTACGGCATGCGCATCAACTCCGGGCGCGACCTGAACACGCGCGAGATGGGGACTGACGCTGAGGGGCTCTCGGGCCGCCAGCTCGAAGGCGGGGCCCGCGCTTCCGACTTCGGCGCGGCCGGCGTCGACCGCGGCGCGGCGCGGCGCGACACGACTCGTTAGAGAGGCCGAGGAGGACTCGAACTGTGAACAGCTACGCTAAAGCGGAGACGCTGGTGGGCGCGTTCGCCGCGCCGATGGATTGGACGCGCTCGGCGCTCGCCGTCGTGGGCTTCAGCCTTTTGACGGCGCTGGCGGCGCAGGTCGTCGTGCCGCTCCCCTTCACGCCCGTCCCACTGACGGGTCAGACGTTCGCGGTGCTTCTGACGGGGGCGCTGCTCGGCCCGCGTCTCGGCGCGCTGGCGATGCTCGCCTACCTCGCCGAAGGCGCGGCCGGGCTCCCGTTCTTCCGCGGGGGCGCGGGCGGAATCGGGCACCTCTCGGGCGCGACGGCCGGGTACCTGTTCGCCTTCCCGGCCGCGGCCTACGTCACGGGCTATCTGGCGGAGCGCGGCTGGGACAGGCGCTTTGTGACGGCGGCGGCGGCGATGGCCCTGGGCTCGCTCGTCATACTCGCGTGCGGGTGTGCGTGGCTCTCTCTGGCGGTCGGCGGCGCGCAGGCGTTCCGGCTCGGCGTGCTTCCGTTCCTCCCGGGCGACGTGGTGAAGATCGCGCTCGCGGCCGCCGCGCTCCCGGCGGGTTGGGCGCTTCTGCGAAGGACGGGCGGGCGCGGTTAGCGGGGCGAAAGCTCACGCCGAAAAGCTGCCCATGCAGAAAGCCCCCGGCCGACAACGCCGGGGGCTTTTCTCTTACGACTAACTCCCCTTCGCGTGCCGGGCCGTGCTTCTTGAAGTCGGGCGGGGGCGAACTTATAATCGTGCCGCCTCGCGCGGTCTTCCGTCCCTCCCCGCGCCGCGGGAGCCCCGACGCGTCGTTTCAAGGAAAGACCAACATGAAACTCTCGCCCCCCCGCCCTCTCCTCTTCGCACTCTTCGCGCTCGCGTGCCTCGCGCACGCCGGTTCGGCCGCCGCACAGTCCGCCGCACAGTCCGAGGCCGCGCTCCGCATCGCCGAAGTCGGCCCTTACGACCGCGTCGCGCCCGGCCAGATAGTCGAGCTGCGCGTCGAAGGCTTCGCCGAGCGCTTCATCGCGCCGCCCGCCGACGGCGGCCTCCTCGTCCTCGTCACGCAGGACGGCTCGACGAAGACTGCGCGCGCGCGCACCGCCTCGCCCGTCATCGTCAGGGAGGGGCCGCCCGCGACGGGCGCGGGCAGCTCAATCGGCATGAAGATGTTTCAGGGCATCACCTTCGCCGTCCCCCGAGGCTTGCGCGCGGGCGAGGCCGAGGTCGTCGTCTCGTACATGGGTCGCCGCAGCGCGCCCTTCAAGCTCAACATCACCGAACGCCCCGGCCGCCCCGTCGTCGGCTCGACGGGCGTCGTGACCATCGCGCCCGCTTCCCTGCCGCCGCCTCCGGCCGCCGGCACGCCCGCGACGCGCTCGGCGCCCGGGCTCAGATTCGAGCGCGGCGCGAAGGGTGTCGAGATGCACGTGCGCCCGCTCGCAGACCCCGACGACGCGGAGGCCGGCGTCCTCGTGCGCTTCAAGCAGGGCGGAACCTTCTACGACGCGAACGCGCGCGTCGTCCACCGGGAGGGCGGCCGGCAGGAGATGCCCGGCGGCGCGTTCCGCCTCGCGCCCGCGCGCGACGTGCTCGAAATCGACGTGCCCGAGATGCTCGCGCCCGGCGAGGCCGAGGCGGAAGTGCGCTTGCGCGCCGCCGGGATGACGGGCGAGCCCGTTCTCGTCCCCGTCACCGTCACCGACGCCGGGCGCGCGTTTGAAGCGCCGAAGGATGCCGCGCCGCGCATGCTCGCCGTCACGCCGCGCCGCGTCGGGGCGGGGCAGGCGCTCATGATTTCGGTCGACCGCCGCCGCGCGCTCGACCCGAACCCGGACAAGGTTGAGGTGGTCTTCGAGACGCCGGACGGCGCGTGGAGCTTCAAGGTCAGGCCCGAGAAGATGAGCACCGTGCGCTTGCAGGCCACGACGCCCGACGCGCCGGTGCTGCTCATCGTGCGCGCGCCGAAACAGATTACGGGCGACGTGCGCGTGCGCGTACACAACCCGGCGCGCGCCGACTACGAGGGCGCGTCGAGCGAGCCGGCCATGATCGAGATTGTCTCGGAGCCGGTCGCGCCCGAGGTGGAGTCGGTCGGCGAGGCGTCCGAGGCCGAGCTGTCGCAGCTCCGGCAAATCATCTCCTCGGCGCAGGCGACGGGCCTGCGCGTGCGCCCCGCCTTCGAGCCCGGCGCGCGCTACGTCTCCATCCGCGCGGCGGGGCTCGACCCGGACCCGCGTTACCGGCGCGTGCGCTTCGAGCAGGAGGGGCGCGCCCCCGTCACGCTCGAACACACGGAGGTCGCGCTCTACTCGAACGGCGTGCTCCTCGTCAGGCTGCCGAAGGGATTCGGCGCGGGGCGCGTTTCGTTGAGCGTCGAGAACCGCGGCGCGTCCGGCTACAGCGCGCCCGCCGTCAAAACTTTCGAGCTGCCGGAGCGCCGCTGAGCGCGGGCAGTCCCCCGAGCCCCACGACATCTAAGAGAACGCCATGAATACCCAACGCACGCGCGCCCTCGTCGCCGCGCTCGTCATGCTCCTGGCGGCGCAGGCGGCCGCCGCCAAAGACGCCTGGACGGGCGTCCGCTCGCAGAACTTCTACCTGGTCGGCAACGCCTCGGAGAAGGAGATTCGGCAGGTCGCCACGCGCCTCGAACAGTTCCGCGACGTGTTCAAGCGGCTCTTCGCGCAGGTCAACTTCAGCTCGCCGGTGCCCACGACCGTCATCGTCTTCAAGAGCGACGGCTCGTACAAGCCTTTCAAGCCGGTGGCCGACGGCAAGACCGTGGCGGTGGCCGGCTACTTCCAGCCGGGCGAGGACGTTAACTACATCACGCTGACGACCGAGCGCGGCTCGGACAACCCTTACAGCACCATCTACCACGAGTACGTCCACCTGCTCGTCAACAACTCGCTCGGCAAGGGCTCCGTCCCCGCGTGGTTCAACGAGGGGCTGGCGGAGTACTACAGCACCTTCGCCATCGAGGAAGACCGCAAGGTTCACCTCGGCAAGTTCGTGGACTACCACCTCTACCGGCTGCGCGAACAGAAGATGCTCCCGCTCTCGCAGCTCTTCGCCGTCGACCACCACTCGCTCGAACGCAACAGGCACGACGTGCGCAGCCTCTTCTACGCGCAGTCGTGGGCGCTCGTCCACTACCTCATCCTCGGCAACGAGGGCAGGCGTCTGCCGCAGCTCGGGCAGTTCCTCGCCCTGTCGCGTCAGGGCGTGGCGACCGAGGAGGCTTTCAAGCGCGCCTTCCAGACCGACACCGCGGGGATGGAGAAGGAGCTACAGAAATACGTCCAGGGCCGCACCTTCCAGAGCAAGGTCGCGACCTTCGAGCAGAAGCTTGAGTTCGACTCGCAGATGACGGCCGCGCCGCTCACGGAGGCCGAGGCCGAAGGCTACCTCGGGGATTTGCTGCTCCACATCAACCGCCCCGACGACGCGGCCGCCCGGCTTGAGCGCGCGCTCCGGCTCGACCCCGGCCTGACGATGGCGCGCGCCTCGCTCGGCATGACGCGGCTGCGCCAGAAGCGTTACGACGCGGCGAAGGAGGAGCTGCGCGAGGCCGTCGCCTCGGGCGCGCAGAGCTACCTCGCGCACTACTACTACGCCTACGCGCTCAGCCGCGAGGGGACGCGCGAGGACGGCTACAGGCCCGGCGGCTACGCGCCCGAGCTGGCGAAGGAGATGCGCGAGTCGCTGCGCAAGGCCATCTCCCTGCGCCCCGACTTCCCGGAGAGCTACCACCTGCTCGGCTGGATAAACCTCGTCACGGGCGAGGAGCTTGAGGCGTCGGCCGCGCTCTTGAGGCGCGCGCTGGCGATGGCGCCGGGCAACCAGCACTACGCGCTCGTGCTCGCGCAGATCTACCTGCGGCAGGAGAGGTTCGACCAGGCGCGGCAGGCGGCCGAGCCTCTGACGCACGAGGGCACCGAGCCCGGCTTGCGCGCGACGGCGCAGTCTGTGATGGCCGCGATAAAGAACTACGAGGAGCAGGTCAAGCAGTACAAAGCGCGGCGCGAGGAGTTCGAGCGCGGCGTCGCCGGGGGCGAGCCGCGCCCCGGCGCGCGCGAAGGGGCGAAGGAGGTTGACCCGCCCGAGAAGGCCGCGCGCTCGCACGAGGAGGCGGCCGCCGACGCGATGTTCGAGGCGCTGGGCGAGGCGCTGCGCAAGCCCGAGGCGGGCGAGACGCGCGTGCGCGCCGCACTCACGCGCATCGAGTGCGGGGCGAAAGGTCTGGTCTTCGTCTTCAAGGCGGGCGCGCGCACGCTGCGGCTCGCGAGCGCGGGCTTTAACGGCCTCCACATCGTCGCCTTCACGCGCGACGCGGGGGCCGAACTCTCCTGCGGCGCGCTCAAGAGCGAGACGCCTTCGGTCGTCACCTACCGCGCCGCGGCGGACGCGCGCTCCAGGACCGACGGCGCGCTCGTCGCCCTCGAATTCGTCCCCGCGGGCTTTCAACTGAAGTAGATAGAAGTCAGCAGACAGTAGACAGTAGAAAAACCTTTGAGAGCCGGCCGGCCGGCCCGTCAGCGTCAACCTCCGCCGGGCGGAGCCTCCTGACTTCTGTCTATTGTCTACTTCTCGACCCTTCCGCCCCGGCGCGGCGCGCGTGCTATAATCCGCCGCGACAGCAATCACAACACGGGCCGCTCGTACATAAATTTTCAGGAGGATTTCACTTCATGGCCACCGAACTCAAACGCGAGGGCTCGGCGCTCGGGCGCATCGAGGAGCTGCTGGGCGATGACGGGCGCGCGCTGCTGGAATTCGACTCGCCGAAAATCTCCAAAGACCTGATTCAGACGCCGGGCCCCGACTTCGTCGACCGCGTCTTCTCGCACTCCGACCGCAGCCCGCAGGTCTTGCGCTCCGTCCAGAGCCTCTTCGACCACGGGCGGCTCGCCGGCACCGGCTACCTCTCCATCCTCCCCGTCGATCAGGGCATCGAGCACTCGGCCGGCGCTTCGTTCGCGCCCAACCCGCTCTACTTCGACCCGGAGAACATCTGCAAGCTGGCCATTGAGGGCGGCTGCAACGCCGTCGCCTCGACCTTCGGCGTGCTCGGCATCATCGCGCGCAAGTACGCGCACAAGATTCCGCTCATCGTCAAGATCAACCACAACGAGCTTTTGACCTACCCGAACAAGTTCGACCAGATCCTCTTCGGCACCGTCGAGCAGGCGCACGAGATGGGGGCGACGGCCGTCGGCGCGACCATCTACTTCGGCTCCGAAGAGTCGGGCCGCCAGATCGTCGAGGTCGCCGAGGCGTTCGCGCACGCGCACGAGCTGGGGATGGCGACGATACTGTGGTGCTACCTCCGCAACCCGAAGTTCAAGACGAAGGAGGGCGACATGCACACGGCCGCCGACCTGACGGGTCAGGCCAACCACCTCGGCGTCACCATCGAGGCGGACATCATCAAGCAGAAGCTGCCCGAGCGTAACGGCGGCTACAACGCGCTGAACATCGAAAGCTCGTACGGCAAGACCAACCCGAAGATTTACACCGACCTCACCTCCGACAACCCCATCGACCTCGTCCGCTACCAGGTGGCGAACTGCTTCATGGGTCGCGCGGGGCTCATCAACTCGGGCGGCGAGTCGAAGGGCGCGAGCGACATGGCCGAGGCCGTCCGCACCGCCGTCATCAACAAGCGCGGCGGCGGCATGGGCCTCATCTCCGGCC
This sequence comes from Pyrinomonadaceae bacterium, assembly GCA_036399155.1. Classification (GTDB taxonomy): domain Bacteria; phylum Acidobacteriota; class Blastocatellia; order Pyrinomonadales; family Pyrinomonadaceae; genus QHXN01. Next base: position 11,183 of record DASWNR010000032.1, on the reverse strand, counting down.
GCAAGGCGTTCCAGCGCCCGATGCAGGAGGGCGCGCAGCTTCTCAACGCCATCCAGGACGTTTACCTGGCCGAAGAGATTACCGTGGCTTAAGCGAGTAGACGGTAGTCAGCAGGCAGTAGTCAGTAGGCTCCGCTCGACGGACGTTGATGATGACAGCCCGGCCGCCCGGCTCATAAAAGTTTTTCTACTGTCTACTGACTACTGTCTACCGTCTACTGAATCTATTCGGCCGCGCGCCCTCGCAGGTATGAAGGTGAGCGGCCTGAATCTTTTTGACCGGGGCTTTTAAGGCTTTTGTCTCTGCCGAACCAACAGACCGACGCGGATGACGCCGGACTCCTGCGCGCGGTGGCGCGCGGCGACGAGTCCGCGTTCGCGCGCGTTTATGACCGCTACAGCCCCATCCTTCTGGGGCTCCTGCTCCGTATATTACGCAGCCGGGCCGAGGCCGAGGACGTTCTACAGGAGGTCTTCCTACAGGTCTGGCAGCAGGCGCGCTCGTTCGACGAGTCGCGCGGGCGCGCCTTCACGTGGCTGGTGACTCTGGCGCGCAGCCGCGCCATCGACCGCCTGCGCTCGGTGGACTCGCGCGAGCGCGCGGCGCTGCGCTCGGCCGAGGACGGCCAACCCGTCACGCAGGCGAGCGCGCCGGCCGACGAGGATGCCATCCGCGCCGAGCGCGCCGAGGCCGTACGCGGCGCGCTCGGGGAACTCCCCGAGGAGCAGCGGCAGGTGCTCGTGCTCGCCTACCTTGAGGGGATGTCGCAGTCCGAAATAGCGGCGGCGAAGAACCAGCCGCTCGGCACGGTGAAGACGCGCACGCGCGCGGGGCTGAAGAAGCTGTCCGAGTCGCTGCGCTCGCGCCTGGGTCAGCAGTTCGCTTGAGCGACGCCGGTTGGCCTCCCGCCGGCGGCGTCGAGGCATCCAAGCGGGGCGGGCGTTAAGTCGGAAGATTATTTGATGGGGCACGAAGACTACAAACAGCTTTTGGCGCTCGAAGCCGTGGGCGCGCTCGACAGGGAAGAGCGCGCGCGGCTCGAAGCCCACCTGCCGTCTTGCGCCGAGTGCCGCGAAGAGTCGCGCGAGTTGGCGGACGCCGCCGCCTCGCTCGTCTACACAATCGCGCCCGTCCAGCCGCCGCCCTCGATGCGCGCGAGCATCCTCGCCCGAGTCCGCGCCCTAGACCCTTCGGAAGTTTTCGTAGACCCTTCGGAAGCGGTTGACCCCTCGGAGGCGCGCGTCGGCCCGCGCGCGTCGGCTCGTGCTTCCGTCCCGGGGGCGCGCGACGCGCGCTCTCTACTCGGCGGCTTCAGCCTCTGGGAGCTTTTGACGGGGCGGCCTGCGCTCGGCTTCGGCGCGGCGGCGGCCGTCCTGACGCTCGTCCTGCTCGGCGCGACGGCGCTCTCGCTCTGGAGCCGCAACCAGTCTTTGAGCGCGGAGGTGGCGCGGCTCTACGACCGCCTGCGCGCGACCGAGTCCGAGATGTCGGCGCAGCGCGAACAGCTCGCGAGCGCGCGCGACGTGGAAGACCTGCTCTCCTCGCCGGGCGTGCGCGTCGCGGAGTTGTCGGGCAAGACGCCCGCGCCGGGCGGGCGCGCCATGCTCGCCTACGACCGCTCGACGGGTCGCGCCGTCATCATGGCCACGGGTCTGCCGCCCTGCCCCGAAGGGCACGCCTACCAGCTCTGGCTCATCGCCGACAACAAGCCCCTTCCCGGCGGCACCTTCAAGACCGACGCCGAGGGGCACGCGCAGATGTCCGACCGCCTCCCGCCCGGCCACGCCGCGCCCACCTTCGCCGTCACGCTCGAACGCGAAGGCGGCGTCCCGGCCCCACAGGGCGACATCTTCCTCGTCGGCACCTCGAAAGGATGAAGGGGAGTAGTCAGTAGACGGTAGTCAGCAGGTGTCTACTGTCTACTCTTTTTGCTACACTGTCCGGCAAACGAAGACCCGAAGGAGCGAGGCGTTAAGTGGCGGAAGAGAAACCGAAGGTGACCAACGAGATTCCCGAAGGGACGGGGCAGTTCGACAACCGCTTCGTCCTCTGGCGCGTGTTCTGCGACGAGACCGGCATCCCCGTCGAGACACTCCCCAGCGACCTCACCGGCGAAGCCCGCGACAAGTGGGAGAAGCTCAAGAACGAGCGCCTGCACAAGCCAGCAGAAAAGTGATGAGTGCTGAGGGATGAGTGATGACGGCGTGCCTGCCTCTCATCACTCATCCCTCAGCACTCATCACTGCCTTAAAAATATCGTCCCGTCAAAAATGGGTTGGTGAGGCGTTCGCGGCCGAGGGTGGTTTCGGGGCCGTGGCCGGAGTAGACGACCACGTCGTCGCCGAGCGGGAGAATCTTGTTGTTGATCGAGTCCATCAACTGCTCGGCCGAGCCGCCCGGAAGGTCCGTCCGGCCGACCGAGCCGGCGAAGAGACAGTCGCCGACGAAGACCTTGCGCTCCGACGGCTCGAACAGCACGACGTGGCCGGGCGTGTGGCCGGGGCAGTGGAGCACTTTGAACTCAAGGCCGCCCACCGCGTAAGTCTCGCCGTCCAGCCAGTGCCGCTCGACGGCGGGCGGCGGCTCGTAGTCGAAGCCGTACTGCCCCCACGCCGCGCGCGGGATGCCGAGCAGCACGGGCTGTTCGGTCAGCGCGTAGTAGAGCGGCTCGTCCGCCTCGTGCAGGACGACCTCCGCGCCGGGTCTCGCGCGCTTGAGCGCCGCCACGCCGCCGACGTGATCCATGTGCGCGTGCGTCAGCGTGATGGCCTGTAGCTCAAGCCCGAGGCGCTCAAGCGCCTCGACGATCTCGTCGGTCTCCTCGCCCGGGTCTACGCAGACCGCGCGCCGCGTCTCCTCGCACCCGAGCAGGCGCGTGTGCTGCTGGAAGGCCGTCAGCGTAATCTGCTCGATAATCATGAATGCCGACTCCCCGCCATAAGAGTAAAAATAAAACGGTAATTTAATCCCCGCCACGAGTATAAACCAGAGTTCCCCCGCGGGCCGCCGACGGCCGGGAGGTTTCAAGGCGGTGCCACCGGGAGAGCGCTCCGCGAGCCTCGCGGATGTTCTCGACGCGTGGACGACCGAGGCGGCCGGGAAAGGGAAAGGGGAAGGAGTAAGGGAGAGACTCGTGTCATCCCTACCCCTTCCCCTTTCCCCCTTCCCTTTTGTTCTACTTCGGGCCGGGCGTCTGCGCGTAGGTGCCGTGGTGGAAGGCGGCCTTCCACTGTCCGCCGCGTTGAGTCCAAATCGTCGAGTGGTACATCACGACGGTGCGGCCGCGTTCGGTGCCGCTGGCTTTGTAGGTCAGGAGCGTGGCTTCGGGGTCGAGCTTCGTCTCCCTGAAGTCCGAGGGCGTGAACTTCGGGGCGTCCAAAGTCATAACCATCCTGACCGCGGCCTCCCTGTCGAAGACGCCTTCGGGCTCGACTTCGAGCGCGTCGGGCAGCAGGTAGTTGCGGAAGGCGTCGGCGTTCTTCGACCTGATGGCTTCCCAGACGGCCTTCTCCGCGTCGGTCGCGGAGGCGCCGGCGGCGGGGCTCGCCGCCGGCGTCGCGGCGGGCGAGGCGGCGGGGCTGGCGGCGGGCGAGGGCGTCGGCTGCGCGCCCGTCAGCTCCAACACGTCCGTCTCCTGATGGTAGACGTTGAGCCACCGGCCGCCGCGGTTGGCCCAGGCCGACGAGTTGCGGATGGGCTTGCCGCCGGTCTGCTTACCCTCGAACGTGCTCTTGTCGGTGGCCGTGTAGGTGACGACGGCGAGGTCGGCCCCGACCTTGACGAAGCGGAAGTCGGAGAGCGTGTATTCGAGCAGCTCCATCTGCTTGAGCCCGTCGAGCGTCTCGGCCTTGCCCATGACTCCGGGGCCGCCGACGAAGACGAAGTCGTCGGAGAGCGTCGCCGCGAAGGCGTCCCAGTTCTTCGACTTGATGTGTTCCCAGCTCTGGCGTTCCCTGGCCTCGATGTCGGCCGCGGTCGGGCCGGGGGCCGGCGCGGGCGACGCGGCCGCGTTGGCGTTCGAGCCGGCGCCTGTGTTCCCCGCCCCCGTGTTCGTGTTGGTCGTGGTGGTGCAACCGGACGCCGCTGCGACGAGCAGCGCGGCCAGCGCGAGCGATCTTTTCATGAAAGGAACTCCGCCGAAAGGGTGGTAGAACGTGTGGCTTCTTACGCCAACGGGCCGGGAGAGTCAAGGGGAGAAGAAGTAGACAGTAGTCAGTAGACAGTAGTCAGTAGCCAATAGCCAGTAGAAAATCTTTACGGGCCGGCGGCCGGCCTGTCGTCGCCGACGCGCGTCAAGCGGAGCCTGCCGTCTACTGTCTACTGTCTACTGACTTCTGTCTTCCGCCAGCTTCCCTTCATCATTCATCGCTCCGTCTTCGTCTTTGCGTTTGGCGAGGCGGAGGCGCCAGGGCATGAGTACGGATTCGAGGATGACTTTGCGCGACATCTTGGACTGGCCCTCGCGGCGGTCTGTGAAGGTGATGGGCACCTCGGCCACCGTCAGCCCCCCGAGGTGCGCGCGGTAGGCGGCCTCGACCAGGAAGGCGTAGCCCTCGCCCGCGATGCGCCCTTCGAGCAGGCGCGCGAGCGCGCGGCGCGTGTAGCAGCGGAACCCGCTCGTCGTGTCGCGCACGCGCAGACCCGTGATGCGGCAGACGTACGCGTTGGCGAAGCGGCTGAGCGCGCGCCGCCGGAGCGGCCAGTTCTCGACGCCGCCGCCCTCGCAGTAGCGCGAGCCGATGACCACGTCGGCCCCGCGGCTCGCCTCGACCAGCGCGGGAACCCTCCGGGGGTCGTGCGAGAAGTCCGCGTCGAGCTGGACGAGCCGCGCGTAGCCGCCCTCCAAAGCCCTGCGGTAGCCGTCAACCAGACTTCGCCCGTAGCCGCGCGCCGCGCCCCTGCGGCAGAGCACCGAGAAGCGCGGCTCGCCTTTGAACAGCTCGGCGGCGTGCGCGGCCGTGCCGTCCGGCGAGTCGTCGTCGAGCAGACACACGTCCGCCCCGGGCGCGACCCCGAGCAGCTCTGCGACGAGCCGCGGGACGTTGTCGCGCTCGTTGTAGGTCGGGACGACGATGAGCGTGCGGTCTGCGTTCATCCTTCGCGACGGGCGGGGGACGGCGCGGGACTTCAGTCCTTCACCCTGTAGAGGTAGACGGAGCCGCCGAAGACTTTCTCGGGCGCGCGGCGGCGGTAGCTGTCGAAGTAGTTGACGCGCTGCTCCTCGGTCAGCTCGGTGCCGTCCTCGAAGGCGTGCGGGACGGTCGAGCCGTTCAGCAGGCTCGCGCCGACGGCGACGTAGCGCGCGTCGTCGGGCTCCTCGCCCGGCGGGACGAAAACCTCGGCCGGCTCGATGCCGTAGATGTCGAGCAGATGCCAGCCCAGCAGCGCCGCGCCGACCCGCTCCTCGCCGCGCCCGCGCAAGTATAGCGCGAGCGCGCGCACGTCGTCGCCCCACTCGACGTTCGAGTCGGACAGGTACCACCAGTGCGGCTTCGAGTGGGCGAGCTGGTTCACGTACGCCATGTGGTCGGGGTAGGCGCGCGCCGCCTCGACCGCCGTCCAGCACATCGCCGCGGCGGCGAGCGCGGCCGCCAGCGCACGACGCCGCGCGCGCCCGAGCAGGTCGTCGAGCGCCGCGCCCGCGAGGATGAAGAAGAAGGGGTAGGCCGGCAGGTAGTAGCGCACGCCGATGTTGATGGTCGAGAGCATCAGCAGGCACGTGAAGAGCGCGGGCGGCAGGACGAGCACGAGCACGCGCCCCTCGGCCCCGCGCCTCAGACGCGCGAGCGCCCGGAAGATTCCCGCCAGCGTGAGCAGTAGGACGGGCAGCGGCGTCTTGAGAGCGAAGGCGACGGGGAAGTAGTACCACCAGCCGTAACGGCTGTGCTCGCCGAGCAGCCCGGCTTCGTGCCCGAGCTTCGCGTGGCCGAGCTGCCAGCCGACGCCCGAGACGAAGTCCGGCGGGAAGACTACCTGAAGCGCGCCGTGGCCCGCTTCGAGCGCCGCGCGCTTGAGAGTCCCCGGCCCCGCGTCGAGCTGCACGACCGCGCCCGCGAGCGCGTCGTCGAAAGACTGGGCGGGGCCGCGCCGGAAGAAGTATCCGGCGTTGACCGCGAAGACGGCCGCCAGCGCCAGCGCGCCGGCGTGCGCCGCCACACGCCCGCGGCTCAACCCCCTCCCCCCCAAACGCGGCGCGAGCGCGAAGAGGCACGCGAAGACGACGCAGAGCACCGGCGCGAGCGCGACCATCGAGAACTTCGTCACCGCCGCGAAGCCCGCCGCCAGCCCCACGAGCGCGCCCCGCCTCGCCGACGCGGCGCGCAGGTACTCGTAGAGCGCGAACGAGAAGAGCAGCAGCGCGAGCGCCGACGGCACGTCCGTCTGCACGACGCGGCCGTGCGCCGTCACGGTCGGCTCTAAGGCGTAGAGCGCGACGGCGAACAGCGCCGCGCGCGGCCCCCAGTGCCGCCGCGCGAAGACGAAGACGAGCGCGCCCAGGAGCAAGGCGACGGCGACCATCGGCACGCGCGCCCAGAAGCAGAGGCGGTCGAACCGCCAGGCGTTCGCGTCCCAGAACTCACGGAACCGCCCGAGGAAGTAGCGGTACTCCTGCGCGCCCGGCTCGGCCTGCGGCGGCTTCGCGCCCGCGAGCCAGAGCGGCACGGCGCCGAGGACTTTGGCGACCGGCGGGTGCTCGTTTACGGGTCGGAAGTCGCCCTCCGCCAGATGGTAGAGGCCGGCGGGTATCAAAACCCACTCGTCGACCGTGATGCTCTTCCGGCTGATGACGTCGAGCATCTGCGCGCCCATCAGCGCCAGCAGCAGCGCGCACAGCGGCGCCGCGCGCCGGCTCAAAAAATCGCGCGCGCCGGCCGCCGCCCCAGACACATCTCCGTCAACCTTCATCCGCTAGGCGTTCGCGCGGAGGCGGAGGGGTGAAGGAGGAAAGGGACGCCGTTCGGCCGTCCCCTCATCCCTCGCCCCTCCGCCCTCACCCTTCCACACTACTCGGCCGGGCGCGTGCCGGGGTCGAGGCCGCGTACGCTGGCCTGACCGAGCACGCGGACGTGCAGGTCGTCGGCGACGCGCACCTGGCACGAGAGGCGTACGTTCTCGGCGAGGCCCGTCTCGGCCGCGAGGCGGTTGCGCTCGGGCTCGCCCATCTCGCCCGGGTCGCCCGCGAGCACCTCGACGCGGCACGTCGTGCACTTCGCGTTGCCGCCGCAGCGGTGCAGTATGTCGATGCCCGCGTCCTCGATCGCGAGCACAAGCTTGCGGCCCTCATCGGCCGCGAACTGTTTAGTCTCGGTCGCCGTGTCGGCTGTGATCTTCGGCATGTCGTAAGGGCTCCCTCGGTCTGTTCGGTCGGAAAACGTGGAACGGCGCGGACGGACGCGCGCGCCGACGGCGTGCCGGGTTGTCCTCTGGAACCACTCGACAAGCCTTCGGCCCGCGCCCTCGGCCGCGCCGTAAAGTTAGCTTAAGAACTCGCGGCCGACTAGGCCGTGAACGACGAGCCGCAGCCGCAGCCGCCGGTCGCGTTCGGGTTCTTGAAGGTGAAGCCCGAGCCCATCACGTTCGTCACGTAGTCGATCTCGACGCCGTTCAGGTACTGCGCGCTGAACATGTCGACGAACATGCGGACGCCGCTCGACTCGATGACGTTGTCGTTCGGGCGCGACTCCTCCTCGATGTTGAGGCTGTACTGGAAGCCCGAGCAGCCGCCCGGCACCACGCGCACGCGGAGACCCGCCGTCACGGGCAGCCCCTCCTCGCTCGACATGAACTTCCTGATCTCCTCGGCGGCCGACTCGCTGACGTTGAGCGTCATCGTCGGGATCTGCGTCTCCGTCGGAATCTGTGTCTCTGTTGCTGCCATCGTCTCTCTCCTTAGTGATTATTTCCTGACCCGTGAGTTTAAAGCTGAGTGCCGAAAGCCCCTAAGCCTTCTTGCCGAGGACGACGAGCTCGGGCTTCATCGCCTCTATCGAAACCTGGCGGGCGACCTCCTCGGCCACGCGCCGGAACGCCTCCGCCTGCGGCGACTCGGGGTCGCCGACGACGACGGGCACGCCCGAGTCCCCGCCCTCGCGCACGCTCATCCCCAGCGGCACCGAGCCGAGGAACGGCACGCCGTACTCCTCCGAGAGTCTACGCCCACCGCCCTCGCCGAAGATGTTGTAGCGCGCGCCGGTGTCGGGCGCGACGAAGTAGCTCATGTTCTCGACCACGCCGAGCACCGGCACGTTGACGGTCTCGAACATGCGGAGCGCGCGCCGCACGTCGGCGAGCGCGACCTCCTGCGGCGTCGTCACCAGCACGGCGCCCTGCACCGGCACGAGCTGCGCGAGCGAGAGCTGCACGTCGCCCGTCCCCGGCGGCATGTCGACGACGAGGTAGTCCAGCTCGCCCCACTCGACGTCCTGAAGGAACTGCCGGACGAGCCCGTGCAGGATCGGGCCGCGCACGATCATCGGCTCGTCGCCCGGCTTGAGTATCGCCATCGAGATGAGCTTGACGCCGTGCGCCGCCGTCGGGACGAGCTTGTTGCCTTCGACGACCGGCCGCGCGTGCCCGACGCCGAGCATCAGCGGCACGTTCGGCCCGTACACGTCGGCGTCCATCAGGCCGACGCGCGCGCCGTCGCGCGCGAGGCTCACCGCGAGGTTGACCGCGACCGTGGACTTGCCGACGCCGCCCTTGCCCGAGCTGACAGCGATGATGTTGCGCACGCCCGGCACGGCCAGCTTCTCGCCGAGCCCCCTGCCCTTGGGCACCTCCGCGTCCATCGTCACGCTCACGGAGGTCACGCCCGCGAGCGCCGCGACGACCGCGCGCGACTGCTCCTGCAACTGCTCGCGCACGGGGCAGGCGGGGGTGGTGAGCACGACGCGGAAACTGACCGCGCCGCCCTCTATCTTCAAGTCCTTGATAAAGCCGAGGCGCACGATGTCCTTGTGCAGGTCTGGGTCTTTCACCTGCGCCAGCGCGCCGTAAACGTCGGCTTCGGTAACTTGTGCCATTTTTAATGGGTGATGAGCGGCGGGTGACGGGTGATAAGAAACTGCTTGCCTTCTCTTATCACCCGTCACCCGTCACTCGTCACTTTTCCCTTTCGGTCTCAAAACTCTGTAAGCGCAGCGCGACGCGCCGCCCGCGATGCGCGACTCGCGGAAGACTTCCGCGCCGAGCAGCTCGCGGTAGACCGTCAGCTCCTGGTCGCAGAGCTGCCGGTACTCGCGCGCGATCTCGGCCTGCGGGCAGTTCCACTCGGTCAAAAGGTACGAGCCGTCGCCGAGCCGCTCGGCCTCGGCCTCGTAGCCCGTCTCGCGCAGAAGCTCGGTCAGCCGCCCGATGCGCGCGTCGAAACTCAAGCCTTCGAGCTGCGGACGCAGGCCCGTCAACATCTCCGTCGCGCAGCCGCAAAAGACCGCGTTTAGGCCCCGCTCGCCCCAGACCTCGCCGATCTGCCGGAGCACCGAGCGCGCGAACAGGTCGTAGCGCTTCGGGAAAAGCTCCTCCGCCTTCGCCGTCAGCCGGAAGACGTGCGCCGGGCGGCCCCGGTCGCCGCGCGCCGGCGCGTGCTCGACGTAGCCCTCGCGCTCAAGCGCGTCGAGGTGTTTTCGGACGCACTGCTTCGTCACGCCCAGCGCCTCGGAAAGCTCGTCCGCGCCCGAAGCCCCGCGCGCGCGCAAGTGCTGCACGACTCCCGCCCGCGACGCCCCGAGCCCCGTTTTCAGTGTGGCTACCACGACGGTTTCATGCTACTTTTGGGGACGGACTTTGTCAACCCGGCGGTTGCTAAAGTGGCCGGCCGCCGCGTTTTAACCGACTTTTCCGCCGCCGTTGTGAACGTTGCCCAACGCTCTCTTTGGCAAATGCGCCCGGCCCGAAATCATTCAGCACATGAGCAAAGACCCCACGGCACGCTTCTCTACGCGCGTCTCGGACTACGTCAAGTACCGGCCCGGCTACCCGCCGGCCGTCATCGGCCTGCTCGAAAGCGAGTGCGGGCTGAACCCCTCGTCAGAGGTCGCGGACGTCGGCTCGGGGACGGGGCTTCTGTCGGAGCCGTTCCTGCGAAACGGCAACCGCGTCTACGGCGTCGAGCCGAACCGCGAGATGCGCGAGGCCGGCGAGCGACTTCTCGCCGCCTACCCGAACTTCGTGAGCGTCGAAGGACGGGCCGAGGAGACGACGCTCGCGCCCGCGTGCGTTGACTTCGTCGTCGCGGGTCAGGCGTTCCACTGGTTCGACCCGGCGGGCGCGCGCCGGGAGTTCCTGAGGATACTGCGCCCCGAAGGCCGGGTCGTCGTCGTCTGGAACGACCGGCGCACGGGGGGCACGCCCTTCCTCGAAGAATACGAGCGGCTGCTCCTCGAATACGGCACGGATTACAAAGAGGTGAGCGCGAAGTACGCGGAGGAGTCTTCGCTCTCGACGCTCTACGGCGGCGCGGAAGTCGGCAAAGCGGCTTTCGACAACGAGCAGGTCTTCGACTACGAAGGGCTGAAGGGGCGGCTCATGTCATCCTCGTACGTCCCCCCTCCCGGCCACCCGAGGCACGAGCCTTTGATGCGCGAGATGGAAGCCCTGTTCCGACGCCACGGGCATGGCGGCCGCGTCGTCGTAGGCTACGACACGAAGGTCTTCTACGGGCGGCTTGCCTTTTGACCCCTGCCTTCTTAGCATAGCTCTCGGTCTTCCCTTTGAAACTGTCCGCGCCGCGCCGGAGCCGCCGTGCGCCGAGTCGCCGCTCGAAAATCCGATGCCGAACACACCCCGCGTCAGCGAGAAGGGCCGCGCCCGCGCGCGCGCCGCGTTGCTTTCACTATGCGCGCTGCTCTCGGCCGCGCCGCCGGCGCTCGCCGCCGCCGCGCCGCCGCAGAAGAACAGGCCGAAGCCGGCGGCCGAGAGACCCGCGGCGACGAAGCCGAGGGCGGGCGCGCGCGTGCCACAGGAGACGCTGCTGCGCATCATGGCGGCGGAGGACGAGCGGCGGTGGGAGGAGTCCGACCTGGGCGCTTTGCTCAAGGACGCGAGCGCCGCGGTGCGCGCGCGCGCCGCGCTCGCGGCCGGGCGCATCGGCGACGAGGGCGCGGTCGGCCCGCTCGCGGCGCTTTTGGGCGCGGACCGCGACCAAACGGTGCGCGCGACGGCCGCCTTCGCGCTCGGCGAGGTGG
>DASWNR010000031.1:0-4330 GCA_036399155.1 Pyrinomonadaceae bacterium | reverse complement strand
GGTGAGCAACTTCTTCGCGGTCGGGAAACTTTTGCCGCTGCTCCTGTTCGTCTCGGTCGGCCTCTTCTTCATCAGCCCCGCGAACTTCGACGCGGCGGCGCTGCCCGCCGTGGACTCTTTCTCGACCGCCGTCCTGCTGCTCGTCTACGCCTTCACGGGCTTTGAGAACGCGACGGTGCCCACGGGAGAGGTTCGAGACCCGCAGCGCAACATCCCCATCGCGACTTTAATCGCCGTCGGCATCGTCGCGGCCTTCTACATCTCTATTCAGGCGGTGTGCGTCGGGACGCTGCCCGGGCTCGCCGCCTCCGAGCGGCCGATAGCCGACGCGAGCCGCGTCTTCCTCGGGCCGTTCGGCGCCACGCTCATCGTCGCGGGCGCGGCCGTCTCGATCATCGGCAATTTGAACGCGGGCGTGCTGACGACCTCGCGCCTCCCGTTCGCGATGTCCGAGCGCGGCGAGCTGCCGCGCTTCCTCTCCGCCACGCACGCGCGTTTCCGCACGCCGCACGCCGCCATCCTGCTCACCGGCGCGCTGCTGCTCGCGCTGACGCTCTCAAGCTCGGTGATGAGCGCGCTGACGCTGAGCACCGTGGCGCGGCTGCTGGCCTACGCCGCGACCTGCCTGGCGCTGCCCGTGCTGCGCCGCCGCCCGGACGCCCCGCCCGCGCACTTCCGCATTCCCGGCGGCGCGGCGGTCGCGGTCGCCGCGCTCGCCCTCTGCGTCTGGCTGCTCTCGCAGAGCACCGCGCGCGAGGCGCGAGACGCCGGCATCACCATCGCCGTCGGCCTCGCCGTCTACTTCTTCTTCACACTGAAGCGCCGCCGCGCCCTCGGTTCTTAAACACGCCGCCCCCGCCCGTTCATTTCTCAAAGACGACGCGGCCGTCCGCGACGGTCATCCTCACGCGCACCTTCTCGATGGCGGCGGGGTCTATCTTAAAAATGTCTTCGGAGAGAATCACGAGGTCGGCTAGCTTGCCGGGCGTGATGGTGCCTTTGACGTGGTCGGCGAACTCCGCGTAGGCCGAGCCGACGGTGAAGGCGCGCACCGCCTCCTCGACCGTTATCTTCTGCTCGGGCACCCAGCCCCCGGGGTTCCTGCCGTCGAGCGTTTTACGGGTGACGGCCGCGTAGATGCCCATCACGGGGTCGAGCGGCGCGACCGACCAGTCGGAGCCGAAGGCCAGCACCGCGCCCGCGTCGAGCAGCGAGCGGAAGGCGTAAGTCCCCTTCGCGCGCTCGCGCCCGATGCGCTTCTCGGCCCAGCGCCCGTCGTCGATGCAGTGGTACGGCTGCATCGAGGCGACGACGCGGCCGCGGGCGAAGCGCGGAATGTCCCCCGCGCGTATGTGCTGCGCGTGCTCGATGCGGAAGCGCCGGTCGCGCGCGCCGTTCGCCTTCTCGACCTGCTCGAAGATGGTCAGGATAGAGTCGTTGGCCCTGTCGCCGATGGCGTGAATCATCACCTGTAGGCCGGCCGCGTCCGCCCCCTGAACGCGCTTCAGCATCGCGCCCTCCGGGAACATCTCGTCGCCGGGCAGCCCGGACGTGTTCGGCGCGTCGAGGTACGGCTCGAAGAAGAGCGCGGTGGTCGAGCCGAGGCTCCCGTCGGCGAACGCCTTCAGACCCCCGACGCGGAGCATGTCGCCCCCGAAGGCGCGCCGGACGCCGACGCGCCCCAGCCGCTCCCAGTCCGGGAGCGGCGAGACGGCGTACACGCGCGTCTTCAGCTCGCCGCGTTCGAGCAAAGTCTGGTAGACGCCCACGTCGGCGCCGGCCGACATGTCCTGCACGCTGGTCACGCCGTGCGCGGCGGCGTGCGCGGTCGCGGCGCGCGCGGCGTCGAGCTTCTCGGCGGGGCTCGGCTCGGGTATGACCTTGAAGACGTAGCTCTGCGCCGCGTCCTTCAAGACGCCGGTCGGCTCGCCCGTCGCGGGGTCGCGCACGATGAGGCCGCCGGGCGGGTCGGGCGTGTCGCGCGTGACGCCGGCGAGCCTGAGCGCGTGGCTGTTGGCGAGCGCCATGTGGCCGTCGAGCCGGTTGACGAAGACCGGGCGGTCGGGCGTGAAAGAGTCTATCAACTCCTTCGTCGGGAGGGGCGCGGCCCCTTTAACGTTCGGCCAGCGCTCGTGATCCCAGTGGCCGCCCGTGACCCAACGCCCCCGCGGGAGTTTTTCCGCGAAGCGCCGGATGCGCTCGGCGAACTCCCGGGGCGTGGCCGCGTCGCGCAGGTCAACGCTCGAAAGCTGGAAGCCGCCCGACAGGAAGTGTACGTGCGCGTCGTTAAAGCCCGGCAGCACGAGCGCGCCGCCCGCGTCCACGACGCGAGTGCGCGGCCCGGCCATCGCCCGCACCTCCGCGCTCGTCCCAGTGGCGGCGATGCGGTTGCCGTAGACGGCGACGGCCTCCGCGGCCGGCGTCTTCGCGTCCATCGTGCGCACGCGCGCGTTGACGATGACGAGGTCGGCCTCGAACTTTCGCGCGTCGGGCGGGGCTGCGGCTTGCGACGACATAAGACAGGCGAGTAGGGCCGAAGCCAGGGCTGCTCTCATCGGGGGATTCTTCCTACGTTGTTTGTTTGTCGCGCGCTCGGCGCGGGCGTCCGTGCGCACGGATGATAACCCAACGGTGAGATTATCAACACAAAAAGTTCGGCCACCGCCGCGCGCGCGTGTGCGCCCGACGAGAAAGTGTTTGACGGCGGCGCGAAACGTCGTATCATCCGTCCGCCCCGCACTACACGCCGCCTCCAAAGCTCTACCAACCGAATTACTCTCAACCGCTCGGGAGGAGTACGTTCATGCTTCTGAAAAGGATTGTCCTCGGGGTCTGGCTGGCCTCGCTCGCCTGCCTCGTGTGGTCTTCGACCCGCGCCGGCGCGCAGAGGACGCGCCCGCAGTCGGGCGACGACATGCCGCAGGGGCGACAGCTCCAGCCGCCCTACTACGTCTTCAGCCCCGACATCCCGAAAGACATCGTCACGCGCGACGTGGGCGCCATCGGGTTACAGCCCTTCGTCGATAACCTCGCCTGGTTCACCTTCATCTCGCTCAACTGGCCCGCGCCGTGGAACAGCACGCAGCGCGGCGTGCCCGACCGGCAGAACGTCATCGGCGGCGTGCCCAAGGGCGGCGGCGGCGAGGGCGGCGGCGGCTCCGGCATGCCCACCGGCCCGACCGTCTGGGAGACCTACAAGGACACGGACGACATCTACCTCAACCCCCCGGTCGCGCCGTCGTCCTTCGACACGGCCGAGAGCGTCCCCCCGCAGTGCGTGCCCCTGATGCGCGCCAACCCCGCGGCCTCGCGCCGGACGCTGACGCAGATAGCGAAAATCTCGGACGTGCTCAGGAACTTCAAGCAGGCGTTCACGTCCGAGCCGCTCATCGACCAGAACGGGCAGAAGGTCTGGTACGAGGTCAAGGTCAACCGCGCCTACTACGACTACGTCGTCAGGAACCGCTTCTACGACAGCCGGAACCAGGTGGGGAAGAACATCTCGTTCCCGTCCTCGTCCAACACGACGGGCGACGAGGCGGCCGTCAAGGTCAAGTCGGCGTGGAAGATTATGGGCGGCCCCGGCAGCAGGCAGCCCGACGACCCGAAGAAGTTCTACACCACGCCGGCGTTCGTCTACGACCCCGACACCCGGAAGTGCACCATCGAGACGGTCGGGCTCGTCGGCCTGCACGTCGTGATGAAGACGGCGCAGCTCCCGCAGTGGTCCTGGGCGACGTTCGAGCACGTCGGCAACGCGCCCGACCAGCCGGGGGCGACCTCGGGGCAGTACAACTTCTACAACCCCCGTTGCAGGACGTGCCCGGTCAACACGCCGCCGTCTAAGACCGGCCCGAACACGCCGACGCAGGTGGTGCGCCTCGTCCCCGTTGACAGCACCGCGCCGAACGCGCTCTTCCAGTCGGCGCTCAGGTCGCTGCGCGCCGACAACGTCTGGCAGAACTACATGCTCGTCAACGCGCAGTGGGCCCTGACGCGCACAAACATCGGCGTGCCCTCGCAGCCCCGCTTCCTCGCCAACACGACGCAGGAGACCTACCTACAGGAGCCGGTAGACGTGAAGCCGGGCCAGCCGCCGCACGGCTGCATCAACTGTCACGGCAACTTCGCCGGGAACAGAGACCTCGACTTCCAGCTCTTCAAGGCTTACCCGCAATCGTCCGACGTCGGCCGGCAGATACTCGACGGCGCGGGACGCCCAGACCGTCTGCCCGGCGGCGGCCGCCCGCGGCGGCGCTGACCGCAAAGACCCGAAAGGGATTCTGAGGTGGGCGCGGGCCGGACGGCCCGCGCCCCCTTAAGTAGATGG
>DASWNR010000030.1:0-22405 GCA_036399155.1 Pyrinomonadaceae bacterium | reverse complement strand
GAGGAAGTCGTGGTAGTGCTGTCGGACGAAGAACTCGGCGTCGAAGCCCGCCTGCCCGACGGGGCTCGGCCCGTCGGCCGCGTCGTTGTCGGCTATCGTCACGGACACGGCCGTGGGGGCGTCGAGTTCGGCGCCGAAGGGTTCGGAGAGCGTGACGTTGAAGGACTCGTCCGGCTCGTCCAGCGAGTCTTCGTTGATGAGGACGGCGAAAGTTTTCGTCCCCTCGCCCGGCGCGAAGAAGATTCGGCCGAGCGCGGTGTTGTAGTCCGAGCGGCCTGAGGCGGTGGCGTCGGAGGTCGCGTACCGAACCGCGGCCCACGCGATTAGTGGGCCCGTGCGCGTGACCTTGATTTCGACCTCGCGACTCCCCTCGGACACGCTCCCGGTGGCTTCGAGGCGCAGAAGCTTCGGCCCCGCCTCCGCGCCCGCAAAGTTGAAGGGCCGGTCGCCGTTGAGGATGAAGACGGCGTTCGGAGGGGCGAACTCGTGGCCCGCCTTGCTAGGGGTGAGTTCGTAAAATTCGTTCTCGGGGAAGTGGCCGAGGTCATAGTTGCCGTCGGCGTCGGTCAAAGTCTGAGCGCCGGCACCTCCGCTCAAAGTCAGGAGTACGCCCGCCAGCCCCGTCCCGTCGGCCCGCGCCACCCTCCCACGGATTTTGTAGAGTCGCTTCGCCGTGAAATCCGCCGACTGCCGAGAGCCGAGATTCGTGATGCTGCGTAAGGCCGGGGTGAAGACGTGATTCGACAGTGAAGGCGTGACCGTGTAGCTCCCGCCGGGCGCGGCGCCGAAACCGTAGAGGCCGAGTTCGTCCGTAAGCGTCACGGCCTTCTCGGTGCCGTCGAGCGTGACGGTAGCCGGCGGGCTGACGCCGTAGCCGTAGCGGCCGGTTACGCGCCCGTGGATGACAGACCTGGTGAGCGTGACCTGCACCTCCAGAGTCGCGTGCGCGGGGTCGAGCTTGCGCAGGGGCGTGATGGAGATGCCGGAGGCCGTGTCCGTGAACGTTCGGCCGATTGGCAGAGGGGCGTCATAAGCTCCGCCGCTTGAGCCCGGCGTCATGTCGAGCAGGTTGCTATCTACGGACTCCTCAGTCCCGACATCGTAGCCCCAACGCACGAGCGCGCCGTTCGCCGCTTCGGGGCTGTCGGTGGCCGCGCGGTATTCGACCCAGTAGGTGGCGCCGCCGGCCGAGTGGATTTTGAGGGCGCGCACTCCCCGTGCGGTCGGGTCGTCGAGCGCGCGTATCTGGTAAGTGCCGCCGGCCGACACGCTCAGCACGTCATCCGGGGCGAGCCAGTTCAGCCTGTGCTTGAACCACGCGTTGAAGTGGTAGCGCGAACTACCCATCGTGTCGAAAGGATCGCCGTACTCCCGGCTCGCGCCCTCGCCGTTGACGGTGCCGTCGGTGGTCTGCCAGAGGTTGGCGTGGGGCAGCCCGTAGTTGTGACCGATCTCATGGTTGACGATGTCGGGGTAGAAACTCCCGTTGATCAGGCCGCCCTTCGCGCCCAGATACGCGACCCCGCCGAAGATCCACGCGGGGATGTTCTTGAAGGAGACGAGGTCGAGGTCGAACTCGGAGGTGTCAAAGCCGGCCGCCCTCGCCGCCTCGCGGGCGTCGGCCAAAAGCTCCTCAATCCGCGCCCCGTAGTCGGGCGAATTCTCGTCCACCGCGTAGTATGTGGTGGGCCGCGGCATCCGCAGCAGAGGGGTCACGGCGCCCTCGATAGAGGTCTTGAGGTAGGAGTTCTCCTTGTAGAAGTTATCGACCTCCGAGTTTACGAGCACGTCCGCCTCGCCTTCGCCGAGCGGCTCGCCGGGCGCGTCGGGGAAGTCGACGCGCATGAAGAGAAGCGTCTTCGCCCCTTCCGTCCAGGACGACCGCGACTCCGCTTCCGAGAGCGACGCGTCAAGCGGGCTCTCGTCGAGCGCCAGCTCGCCGTCAACGGCGACGCCGTGCAGGGGGATGTTTTTCTTCGATGGCATCAGGGCCCGCCGCCCGTAGACGTGCGCCCGGTAAGTCCTCCCGTTGACGACGGCCAGGCGGTCGGTGCGCCCCCTTTTGAAGGCACGGGTCGAGGGGTCGAACACGTCGGAGACGGCGACGAGGAGATCGCCGCGCCCGCCGACCTCCTCTTCGAGGTGGCGCGCGACGCGTGCGGGCAGACGTGCCCTGACATCCGGCGACACGGCCGCCCTCAACGCGCTCTCCGGGTCACGCGCGATCAGCTCGGCGAGGCGTGCGCGTCGGCGAAGGGCAAGCTCTTCGCCCCGGCTCTCCGAATGCTTCGGAGAGACGCCGGAGAGGTGCGCGTGCGCCCACGCCTCGAACTCCTTCAACTCGGCCGCGTCGGTGCGCGCCTGTCCGTGTTGTTGGGAGGTTGGCCCGTAGAGGCTGGCTCGTGCCTGAGGCGCGAGAGGGAGCGAGAGCAGATCGCCGGGGGGCAGCGCCGCGAGCAGGAGCGCCTGAATGAGGAAACAGGTTCGCCGGACGAAATGTCGCATAAAAACTAAAAAAGTATTCTCATCGCGGCCAGTTTGGAGGGCCGAACGGTGAAATGGGATTCTTAGATGAAGGTCTGCCCGTAGGTGTTGGCCGCCCTTTCATGAAGGGTTTTGTAGTGTCGCAAAAATTTCCGTCCACCCCGGAATATTGAATTAGAATCGCGCTCGCCTTGCAAGCTCTCATCAGGACGGTTCGCGTGCTAAACAAAACTTTTCACTCTCCCGGGACGAACTCGCGCAGGAAGGTGTTGAAGTCAGGGAACAGAATCGGTGCTCCATTGATCGCGCCGATGCTCGCGGTGCTCGCGTTGCTCGGTGCGACGGGTGCGGCCGCCGAAGACTGGCCACAGTTTCGCGGGCCGAACGGGAGCGGCGTGGCGGCGTCGACCGGGCTGCCGGAAGTGTTCGGCCCTGAGAAGAATGTAATCTGGAAGACGCCGCTGCCGCCCGGCCATTCTTCGCCGGTGCTGACGCGAGACCGCGTGTTCGTCACCGCGTACGCCGAGGAAAAATCAGTCGGCAGTCGGCGGCCGGCGCCCGGCGCACAGGGGAACGCCCGCGAGAAGAATCATAAGCTCCTGGTCATCTGTCTTGACCGTCAGACGGGAAAGCTTCTGTGGCAGCGGGAAGTGCCGCGCTCGCGCGCGGGTCGGTTGCAGAACGTCAACAATCCCGCCTCGCCGAGCCCCGTCACGGACGGCACGAACGTCTACGTCTTTTTTCAGGAGTTCGGGTTGGTCTCTTACGACGGCGCAGGGAAGGAGCGTTGGCGGCTCGCGCTCGGGCCGTTCAATATCTTCTTCGGATTCGGGGCGTCTCCCATTCTCGTCGACGACAAAGTGATCCTGCCCGTCGATCAGGACAGTCCCGGCTCGTACCTGCTCGCGGTCAATAAGAACAGCGGGCGCGTGCGTTGGAAGGTCGAACGTCCCGCCGTCATCTCGGGTTACTCGACGCCGATTATTTACCAGCCGAAGCAGGGGCCGAAGCAGATCGTCGTCCCCGAGTCGTTCCAGCTCTCGGCTTACTCGTTGGCGGACGGCAAGAGAGTTTGGTGGGTGCGCGGCCTGGCGTGCGAGATGAAATCGATTGCCAGCAGCGACGGGGAATACGTCTACATCAACGGCTGGGGCTTCCCGCAGAATCAACCCGGGGAGCAGATCAGCACGATTCCACTCGAAGAGGCGCGGGCGAGATACGATAAGAATAACGACAGGTTAATCGCGAAGTCGGAGGTGACGGGCGCCGAGAAGATGGACAAGGTGTTGAAGAGCGCCTTCGAGGCGTTCGACATGGATCGCGACGAGAAGTTGAACGCGAAGGATTGGGAAGTCTTCCGCGGCATGATGGCTTCGGAGAATGGCCTGCTCGCAATCAGACTGGGGGGGCAAGGCGATCAAACCGCGACCGCGATTCGTTGGCGCTATCAGAGGCCGGTGCCGCAGGTTCCTTCGACACTCCTCTACAAAGGCGTCCTGTATATGATCAACGACAGCGGGATTCTGCTCTCGTTCGACCCGGCGACCGGTAACGTAATCAAG
Source organism: Pyrinomonadaceae bacterium (assembly GCA_036399155.1). Taxonomy (GTDB): domain Bacteria; phylum Acidobacteriota; class Blastocatellia; order Pyrinomonadales; family Pyrinomonadaceae; genus QHXN01. The sequence continues at coordinate 18,359 of DASWNR010000030.1, read as the reverse complement.
CAGGGCCGCCTGCAAGGCGCCATTGATAAATACTTCGCGTCGCCGGTGGCGGCTGACGGCAAGGTGTTTCTGGTCGGCCAGAACGGTCAGGTGTCGGTGGTGGGGGCCGCGGGCGACTGGCAGTTGCTGGCGGTAAACGAGCTGGACGACGAGGTCTTCGCAACACCGGCGATTGCAGACGGGCGTATTTACATCAGGACTCGGAGCGCGCTTTATAGTTTTGGCAAATAACGCCCGCCGGCGGGGTGACCGTGTCGAAAAGCTCAACGGTATAGCAGGTAGGGTTTGCGGCTCTTGCGGAACTCCGCGGCCTCACGATCCCACTCCTCCAAAAGTGTGTGGAGCCGGCCGCCTTCGACGGCGAGCCTCACCTTGTCCGACCCCGTGAGGCGGTCGATGGTCGCCGTCCAGGCGAAATCGCGCGTGTGCCGCCTCCGTATCTCGTCGATGAGCAGCAGAGACGTGCGGACGGGTCGGTACGCACGCCGGTCGGTGACGGCGAAGCGGATGGCGGGGATGCTCTGCCCCTTATGCTTGGCGGCCGTCGGCGACACCGACATCGTGATGGCTTCAAAACGGACGCCCGGGAGCCGCCGCTCGTTCATCACCCGTGCGACCTCGCGCGCGTCCAGCCACGGGGCGCCGATCTGTTCGAAGGGGCGGTCGGTGCCTCTGCCCTCGGTCAGGTTCGTGCCCTCGAAGTAGACCGAGCCCGGGTAACTGGTCAGCGCGGCCAGGGAGCGGAGGTTTGGGGAGGGGTTCACCCACGGCAGCCCGGTCTCGTCGAACCACTGCGAGCGATGCCAGTTCTCGACCCGCGCGACGATGAGGTTCGCGCCGATGCCGTACTTCCGGTTGAAGAGCGTGGCTAGCTCGCCGACCGTCATTCCGTGGCGCGCAGGGATGGGGTACATCCCTACGAAGGACTTGAACTTCGGGTCGAGCAGCGCGCCTTCGACGACCTCCCCGCCGATGGGGTTCGGGCGGTCGAGGACGACGAACGGAATCCCCTTTCTCGCGGCGGCCTGCATCGCCAGGGCCATCGTCGAAACGTATGTCCACGTTCGCCCCCCGACCTCCTGTAAGTCGTAGACCAGAACGTCCACATCCTTCAGCATCTCCGGCGTGGGGCCGCGGTCCTCGGACTTGTAAAGCGAGTAGATGGGTACGCCCGTCTTGGGGTCCGTCTCGTCTACAACTTGGTCGCCCGCCTCCACCGTGCCCCGGATGCCGTGCTCGGGGGCGAGCAGGGCGACCAACTTCAGATGCTTGTGCTTCGCGATGAGGTCAATGTCCGGGGTTCCCGAACCGTCAACCCCGGTGTTGTTGGTGATGAGACCGACCCGCTTCCCCCGAAGCGCACGCGGCACGTCGGAGAGAAAAGTCTCGATGCCCACGCGAACCTTTGACGCGGGAGTGCGCGCCGCCGCGCCCACGGCCTCCGCCGTCTCGGCAGACGACGCCGGAGCCGGGGCTTGCATCGACACAAACGCGGCAAGAAGCAGGACGGCGGGAACAAGTGCTTTAAGGTTGGATGAAGATGACATGGCTACCATTCGGATGTGGTTTTTACAAACGCCCGGCCTAAGTCCGGCAACGAATTCTATTACAGATTTCGCGTGCGTAGAGGATTTTGCGGCGCGGCTTTTGAGAATTGTGGAACCCTCTACCGGGGGTCGCGTCGCAAAGATTGATTTAAGGCAAGTAAGGTCGTGGAGGCATCTGCAACCCTCGTCCGATAATCTCAATTTATGTGGTGGGTATAGGTTTGGACTCCCGGGACTGGCCCCGTCGAAGGCTCCACAGTCCGCGCGCCGAGAGGATGGAGGAGAAGACCCCGGTCACGCCTATCGCGATCAGGGTCCAAACGAAAAAGAAGTGCCCGCTGGAATTGCCGATGCTGCTGCTGATGCCGACACCCTTTCCACTCATATGGACGACGGGCACGACCAACGAAAAGAGCCCTCCGAGGAGTGTAATGATGTACCCCGATCGGCGTTCAGCGAGCACCAACGTTCCGTACAGCCAGAAGACAAAGATGGGCACCGCGGTGAGGTTTGTGAGCGTTCCCGGCTCCATCCCCCGGACGATGTCGTCCGCCAGGTGAAACGAAAAGAAGAGGACTGAGAGCAGAGACGCGGTGGTCAACATAACGCTGTGTTTCATTTGATATTTTCCTGGTTAGACTTGTGTGCCTCTGGACACGTGGACGCGCCCGCGTTCGGCAGGGCGTTTATCGGCTTGCGCTCCGTTTGCTCGCCGCTACCGGTCGCTCGCGCTCTGCCCGCTCAGGCTCAAACCGGAGAATGTCGCCGGGCTGACATGAGAGCGCCTCGCAGATCGCTTCGAGCGTCGAGAAGCGGATCGCGCGCGCCTTGCCGGTCTTGAGGATCGAGAGGTTGGCCAGCGCCATTCCGGTTCGGTCCGCGAGCTCGGTCAGCGTCATCCGCCGATCGTGGAGGAGGTCGTCGAGCTTGATGGCGATCGCCATGTTACACCGTCCCTTCGAGGTCTTCGCGCATGAGCGCGCCTTCCGCGAACACGCGAGCCAACAGGAACGTGAGGAGTACGGCGAGCCAGCCGTTGATCGAAAAGCCGGCGTCGAGATCGAGAGGATGCGCCGGAGTGGAGACGGCTTTGGCGACCGCGCCGATGACGAGGCTGAGAATCTGCAGCGCGAGCAGCACCCAGGCGATAGCCTGCAAACGGGACGCGTTCGCGGCGACGAAGGGGTCGCCCCCGCGAACCGTCTCGACGATCGCGAGCAGCCGCTTCAGGACGGCATGATTGAGCGGAATCGCGGCGAGACCGAGCACGGCGATCGCGCGCAAGCCCAACACCAGCCGTTCTGCCTCAGGCGAAGGAGTGAGCTTGAAAGCGGTCATGATCCATTGCTCGTTCGGCAGGACAATCAGCAGAGCGAGAATCGCGGCGCCGCCGAGCCAGTTCACGACGATGAGGATCCGCAGCAGGACGTACGCTATCGGTAGCGCGGCGGATGACGAGATTGGCTTTGACATGATTCACCACCTCCATATATCGAATATCAATAAACTATTTATCGACAATCGTCAAGTGGATTATTGATATTCGATATACGAACTTGATTTCGCAACGCAACAGCAGAACGTCCTGCTCGGAGGCGCGTCGGCGGTGAGCAGGTTTTTTACGGTCGCGCCGGCCGTGTGCAGCCTCTCGCCGCGTAACATCAGCTAACAGTTTCTCTCGCACGTGTGGTCGGGTGTAAAATGATTTAAAAGCGAGGTGTAGGTGTAAGAGCCTTGTGGTCACTCATCCCCGAACAATAAACGCTTAAGTTGAAAGAAGGGCGGTCTCGTATGAACACAAAAGCGCTTCTCGCATTGGTGCTATCTTTATCGATAGTCGCGCCACCCGCCGCGGGGCAGAGTAAGCCGGATGAGGGACAGCAGGATGATGTGGTTCGCATCACGACGAATCTGGTACACGTGGATGTCGTCGTCGTAGACAAAGAAGGCCGCCAGGTCACCGATCTCACTCCGGAGGATTTTGAAATCGTCGAGGATGGTAAGCGTCAACAGATCACCAACTTTTCCTACGTCTCGCTGGGCGGCGCGCCCGCCGAGAACCTCGCCGCGGTCACCACCCCGGGAGCGGCGAACGCCCCGCGCGTCCCGCCCGCCCCGTTGCGCCCCGAGCAGGCGCGACGCACCGTCGCGCTCGTCGTCGACGACCTCGGCCTTTCCTTCCAGAGTATGGGCTTCGTGAAGGAGGCGCTCAGGAAGTTCGTCGAAGAGCAGATGCTGCCGGGCGACCAGGTCGCAATCATCCGCACGGGGGGTGACGCCGGGGCCTTGCAGCAGTTGACGAACGACAAGCAGCAACTCCGCGCGGTCATCGAGCGCCTGCGCTGGCATCCGGGCGGGCGAGGCGGGCTGTCCCCCTTCTCCCCCATCGTCAACCAGAAGGAAGCCCTCTCGTCGAACGAGAACGGCCCCGACAACGCGGCGATGGCCGACATCCGAAGGAGCGGGGAGATGATTGAGGAGGCGGAGATGTCGCGGGCCGACAACTACGCCGTCGGCTCGTTCGGCTCGCTCGGATTCGTCATCCAGGGGATGAAGGAACTGCCGGGGCGCAAGGCGGTGGTCTTCATCTCGGAGGCTTTCCGGCTCTTCAACAAGTCCGGGCGCAATAACGCGCTTAAGCAGGCCCTCGACCGCCTGACGGTACAGGCGAACCTCGCCTCGACCGTCATCTACACGCTGGACGCGAGCGGCCTGCAAGACCTCAGCCTGACCGCTTCGGACAAGGTCACGGCCGGCGGCTATATGTTCGATAAGGGCGCTTTCCAGACGGGTGGCAGCGGGGCGCGCACCACGACGCGCGGCACCGGCGGGAGCGCGGACGCTTTCAGCCAGTCGAGCGAGGGCCTGCGGAAACTGGGTGCGTTGGCGGATCAGCGCGTGCAGGCGCAGGTGCAATCACACTCCGTCCTCTCGATGCTCGCCGAGGACACGGGCGGCTTTCTCATGAGCAACCGCAACGACCTGGGCTCGGGGCTGCGGAAGATCATGGACGACCAGAGGGGCTATTACCTGATCGGCTACCGCCCCGACGATACGACCATCGACCCCGCCACGGGACGCCGGCGGATACATGATCTGGCCGTCAAGGTGAGGCGCTCGGGGCTGCGGGTGCGCAACCGTCCGGGCAGTTTCGGCGTATCGCTCGACGGCACGCGCTCGACCAAACGCACGCGCGAAGAGCAACTGGCGGCCGTCCTCACGTCCCCGTTCGCGGCGAATGAGGTGGACGTGCGGCTCACCTCCCTCTTCGGCGAGGAGCAGGCGGCCGGCACCTACCTGCGCTCGCTGGTCTCCATCGACGCACACGACCTGTCCTTCGAGAAGGGCGCGGACGGCACGCACAAGGCCGCCGTCGACATGGCCGCGGTCCTCTTCGGGGAGGGGGGGCGCGCGGTGGATCAGTTCGCTCACACGCAGACGATCTCCCTCGGCGAGGCCGAATACCAGCAGGCGCTCCAGAACACGCTCGTTTACAACTTCGACTTCCCCGTCAAGCAGGCCGGGGCCTATCAGTTGCGCCTCGCCGTGCGCGATGCCGCATCCGAACGGGCCGGCTCGGCCCGCCAGTTCATAGAAGTCCCCGACGTGAAGAACGGGAGGCTCGCGCTCTCGGGCATCATTCTCAAGGGCAGCGCCGCCGCGGCCGGGGCGCAGGGCGGCGGAGACGAGCTACAGGCCAGCCCGACGTTGCGCCGCCTGCGACAGGGCATGTTCCTCGACTACAGGTACGCCGTCTATAACGCGCAGCCCGACCCCGCGACGAACCGCCCGCAGGTGACCACGCAGATGCGCCTTTTCCGCGACGGCAAGCCCGTGTTTACGGGGCGCGTGCTGCCGCTCGACGCGAGCCAGCAGGCGGACGTGAAGAGGCTCGGCGCGGGCGGGCGTCTGCGCCTCGGCCCCGACCTGACGCCCGGCTCCTACGTGTTGCAGGTCGTCGTCGAAGACGCGAAGGCCAAGGAGAAGTACCGCACCGCGACGCAGTGGATCGACTTCGAGATCGTCAACTGAAAAGTCGACGGCGAAACGCTCGGAATAATTTATAGGCTTTGAACCCGCGCCGGGCGGCGCTGGTCGAAGTCGGGAGGGGCATGATGACTTTAGTGAAACGGCTCGGGGCCTGGGCTGCTTTGGCCTGCGCCCTTACGCTCGGCGGCGCGTCGCCGGCCGGGGCGCAGGCGTCCCGCGGGACGGTCGACCCCGGAACCGTCCCGCATCAGGTGGAGGCGCGGCTGATGTATAAAGGCGGGCGCGCCAGCAACGTCCGTGTGCGCCTCGTGCGGATATCGGGGGGGACGCCCGCGGGGGATACGATCACACGGCCCGAGGGGGACGCCCGGTTCACCAACCTGACCGAAGGCGATTACTACATCGTGACTTACGAGACTGATATGTTCGAGGCGACCGAGACGAAGGTCAGCGTCTTCTCGCCGGACAGGCAGGCTCCCCGGCCGACCACCCAGACCGTCATCATCGAGCTGCCTCTAAAGCTCCCGCCCGCGCCGCCCACGCCGGGCGTCGTCCGTGCGGACGTCGATCATAACGTCCCCAAGGCGGCGGTCAAGCACTACGAGGCCGGCATGAAGGCGCTCCACGCGGCAGATTCCGCGCGCGCCATCAAGGAACTCCGGGCCGCCATCGAAATCTACCCGGACTATTACTCCGCGAGGGTCGAGCTGGGGCGGAAGTTACGCCTGGATCGGCGGTTCGAGGAGGCGGCAGGGCTCCTCAGCCGCCTGCGCGAGATAGCGCCGAAGAAGGCCGAGGGCCGGATCGAGTACGGTATCGTCCTGCTCGAACTCGGTCGGCGGGAGGGCGCCACCACGGAATTGCGCGCGGCGTTGGAGTCGGAGGAGGCGAACTGGGCGACGCACCTCTACCTCGGCTGGGCGCTGCTCGAAGACCAGCCCGCGCAGGCCGTGCCGCACTTCGCGCGCGCCCTCGCGCTGGACGAACAGAAGGCGGCGCGCGCCCACCTCGCGCTCGCGCGCGTCGCGGAGCAGCGGGGCGACCGCGAGCGCGCCATCCAACACCTCGACGCCTATCTGACCCTCGCGCCCAACGCGAAAGACGTCGAGTCCGCACGCAAGCTCGCCGAGCAGCTCCGGAAGACCAACTAGAACGATTCACGGTCGAGTTGTCGAGAGGCGGGCCGCGGCCCGCCTCTCGGCGTCTGGGGACATCATCCGAAAACCGCCTCCGCGCGCCGCGCGCCGGTTCCGGGTTCGGGCAACAAAAAAGCCTGCCGGGTTTGACCCGGCAGGCTTTTAAACGCTCGAAGCGTGAGCCGCTCGTTTAGAACGAGAAGCGGGCGGCGAGCTGAACCACTCGGGACTCGCGCGCCGAAATGAACTTGCCGAAGTTGGGACTCAGCAGGTTGAGGTTGATACCCGTGATGCCGGCCGCGGTCGTGCCGTCGGGGCCGAACTGGGTGTGGTTGAGAGCGTTGAAAGCCTCGAAGCGGAGTTCGAGGTTCGTCGTCTCGCTGAGCGCCGTGCGCTTGATCAGGATCAGGTCCAGGTTGTTAATCCCGTTCTTGGCCCTGAACTGGTTCGCGCCCGCGGTGCCGCGGCGGAAACGGCCGCGCAGGTCGGTGCCGACGCCGACGGGCGGGTTGGCCGTGTTGCCGAAGGCGACGAACGCGTTGGCGTTGAAGGCGCGCTCCTGGTTCTGACGCGGGTCGAGCGTCTGGTAGGGCGCCCCGAGGTCGGCGAAGCTCAGGAGGGCGCCGCCCGTGCCGGTCGTGTCATACGGGTTCGCGACCGTGAACACCCTGCCGGATTCCAGAGAGAAGATGCCGCCGATGGTGAACCCGCCGAACAGCGCCTTCTTGACGCCGGTGAAGTTCTTCGTGAACGGGATGTCGTACAGCCCGTTCACGACGAACCGGTGCGGCACGTCTTCGGAAGAGAGGCTGCGACCGAAGCGTCGATCCAGCAGGTCGAGCTGCCCGCGCTGCGTGTCGGCCTCGTTGATGGACTTCGAGAAGGTGTAGGCCACCTGGAAGGTCAGGCCGTCGTCGCCGAGGCGCTTCTGGAAGTTGGCCTCGAAGGCGTCGTACCACGAGTTCGCCGCGGAGACCAGTTGCACCAGCCCGAGCTGGATGTCGCCGTTGGCGCGGCGCGCGTTGGCGTTGTTGGTTCTCGGGATGGTGGTGCTGCGCGGGTCGCCGGCCGCGAACGGGAAGAAGGTGCCGAGCGACGGGTTGACCTGCTCACGCGCGTACTGCTTCTTCCCACGGTTGCCGACGTAGCTCAGAGACACCACGTAGTCGTTGGAGAAGCCGCGCTCCATCGTCAGGTTGTACTGGTAGGTGTAGGGCGTGCGGATGCGCGGGTCAATCGGCTGCGCGAACTGCGTCAGCGGGGCGGAGACGAAGTTCTGTGCCGCCGCGAACGGGTTCGGTAACTGACCGTTGTTCGGGTCTTCGCCGTCGCCGCCGAAATTCGGGAACGGGTCCGGCGCGAACGGATCGGCGAGCGTGCCGCTGCCGGGGAAGAAGAAGGCTTCGGTGCCGCTGAAGCCGGTGGCCGTCAACTGCTGCAAAGCCGTGTCGCCGACGATGGCCCCGTAGTAGACGCCGAAACCGCCGCGGAAGACCGTCATCCGGTCGCCGAGGAGGCCCCGCATGAAGTTGCCCTCGCCGAACGAGGGGGCGTAGGCGAAGCCCACGCGCGGGGCGAAGTTGTTCTTGTCGGGGGCCACGCCGCCCGCGGGGACGGTGCCGCCGAGGACGGGATCGGGGTCGCCGACGTAGACCAGGCCGTTCGGGGCGCGGCCGCCCTGCGGGATCACGATGCGCGCGCCGCTGGGCGAGACGAGCGTGCCGCTGGCAAGCAACGTCGAGGTCGCGCCGCGGCGGTAGTAGGTGACGCGGTTAGCCAGGTCGGTGAGCGGCGAGTTGTACTCGTAGCGCAGGCCGAGCGAGAGCGTCAGCGCGTCGGACACGCGCCAGGTATCCTGTCCGAACGCGGCGTAGGCCGACTGCCGGTAGTCGCGCAGGCCGTTCGAGCCGGTCTGGACGGCCGCCGGGGAGTTCCCGATCAGGAAGTCCGCGAAGTCGTCGCCCGTCGTATTCAGGCCGCACGTGCCGCAGAAAGTCAGAATCCCCTGGTTGATGAAGAGGAAGGTCTGATCCTGCCGGTACTTCGTCCCGTCGACGCCGACCTTGATGTTGTGCCGGCCCATGGCCCAGCTCAGCGAATCCTGGAGCTGGAGGTTCTCGGTGACGCGCGTCTGCGGCCCCTGGATGGAGTTGCCGAGGGTGAAGCCGCGCTCGTTGAACTGGATGAAGGGCGGGCCGGCCAGCCCCTCGTTGGCGATGAAGTTGCCGGTGAAGCCGATGGCCGACGGCGAGGTCGCGTTCTGCGGCGCGACGCCCGGCTGGTTGTTGCGCGCGTAGCCGATCAGCAGCGAGTTCACCATGTTGGGCGAAATGCTGTAGGTGTGGCGCACGACGGCGTTGTAGGTGCGGCGCAGGTTCAGCGCGCCGAACCCGGGGACGGACGCCCCGCCGAAGGCGAACGGCTGGAACACCGTGTCGTTGAAGAAGTTGAAGGTGACGTTAAGCGTCTGCGAGTTGGTGAGGAGAAAGTCAGTGCGCGCGGTCAGGAAGTGCGAGTTCGTCGTCTCGTCAGCCCCGACCGAGGCCGTGCCCGACGGGGTGGCCGGCGGCAGGAACTGGTTGTAGAAGGTGGCGATGGGCGAGATGCGGTTCGCCGGGATGATGTTCCCGGGGAACGGCTGGCCGGTCGCCGGGTCGATCAGCGTCGTGGCGTTACCGCTGAAGTTGCCGGCGCGCTCGGCGGCGCTCGGCAGGTTCGAGACCGTCTGCGAGGCGCCGATCAACTGGGCGCGGCGCTCATAGTCGACGAAGAAGAAGGCCTTGTTCTGCCCCTTGTAGAGCGAGGGGCCGCCCTCGCCGAAGCGGGGGAAGTAGATCGGGCCGCCGAAGTTGCCGCCGATCTCCTTGCGCTCGAACGTGCGGCGCATGTCGCAGTTCTCGCGGCTGCGCAGAGCGATGTTGGCCGGGCAGTCGCCGACGTTGCGACGCGCCGGGTCGGTCGGGTCGTTCTGGTCGAAGAAGCGCGCGGCCGACAGGAACGTCGGGCGGTAGAAGAAGCGCGCGTTGCCGTGGAAGTCGTTTGACCCGCTCCTCGTGACGACGTTGATGACGGCGCCCGTGTTGCGCCCGAACTCGGCCTCGAAGTTCGAGGTCAGGAGGCGGAACTCCTGGATGGCGTCGGGGCGCGGCGAAGCGCCGGTGGTGCTGCCGACCGCGACCTCGTTGTTGTTCGAGCCGTCGAGCGTGACGTTGTTCTCCGTGCCGCGGTTGCCGTTGACGCGGATGCCGAGGCCGCCGCCGAAACCGGTCGCGTTGGACGTCGTCACGCCGGGCTGGAGCAGCGCCAGGTTGAGCACCTGACGACCATTCAGCGGAAGATCCTGGACGCGGCGCCTATCGACGGTCGTGCCCAGCGTGGGGGTGGACCTGTCGATAATTTCCTGCGACGCGGTTACGACAACTTCTTCCGTAGTTGTTCCTATAGTAACCGCCACGTCGAGCTGGAGGTTGCGGTTGGGCTCGACTTTGACGTCTGAAAGACGGGATTCGGCGAAGCCCGGCGCCTGAATGACAATCGTGTAGACGGAGGGCTCGATTTCGAGGAACTGGTACTCGCCGTCTTCATTAGTCTGGACGTTACGCAATTCCTGATTTCTGGCCACGTCGATCAGGCGCGCGGTCGCGCCCGTGACGGCGGCGCCATTCGGGTCGGTCACTTTGCCGCGGATCGTTCCGCGAGTGCCTTGGGCTAAGGTGAGGGTCGTCGCGACCAGGAGACAGCAGATCGCGGCGGCGAATCTGTATAGTCCCCTCTCGCTACGCCCGACCAAGTAGCCTGTAACAGGCGGTTTAAATAAACGCATCTAACTCCTCCTTGAGTTTTTGAACCGGGGCACATATGTGGCGCATTCGTGGCTCCACATACAGAATTCTGAGTAGAGTTGGCACACTCCCGGCAAGCAAGAAGCGTTCCGGCCACAATTTAATGGATTTATGCGCTGTTTTCCTAGCATTTACCAAATATATAAATATGGAATCCAGATATCTAAACGCGGTCGTCCAAATTTCTGAAAAAAATCAAGAACTTTTTTATGTTTTGAATGGGGAAGCCTGAGATTGGCCCGGAAAAGGTTCTGTCCACACGCCTTCTTCGCTGACTTCAGCCAATCCTTCAGCAGGCTCTCCCCGATCTTTATAGCCGCCTTCTTATCGCTCTCCTCTCCGGGAGCGCTGCTGCCCATTTTGACCTCCGTCGCCCACCACTTTTTCTTGTCGTCGAAAAAGTCAACGAAGCTCTCATACGTGATCGGCGTGACCCTGCCACGGTAGGAGCGCCTCCGGGTAAGCTCAGGTCCCTCCAATAGTCCCAAGTAGGGACGCGCTTTTGTTCAAAGGCGGGGAGAGGTTCGCCGCCTGCGCCTGGGTTGTACTCGGATTGTGGCTACACCGAGTTGTACACAGATAACGCGGACGCGGCTTACAACGACGCCCGAACTGACGCCTGACAACGGCATGCACCCGACCGTCAGCGCTCTCCACACAAAAAATCTTATCGGACTCTATGCGAATGGTCATCTGCTCATGTTTAAGGATCAGAGATTGATACTCTCAAACTGGCCGATGGCAGTTAGCCGCTCTGGTCGTCCCTGACGATTATCGCGCTGCCGCCCGGGCAAGCAGGTCTGCGGGCTGCAACAGTCAGACGTGCGGCTGGTCGGTCTCCTAGTCAACGTTAACATGGCTCGCCGTCGTCACGTACTTGTTGTCGTCGCTGATGGCGACGGCCGTGACGCTGCCGTTGTGTTGCAGGCGGGGCCGCTGCGGCTGGCGCGCTGCCCTCATCAGGACGCTGCTCAGGGTGGTGGGGGCGAGTCCCCTGCTCTTCGGCGGGCTGCCGGCGGGCGTGGCCATCCTCGTCTCGAAGCGCAAACAGCGGCTCGGCGACCTGGCCGCAGCACGCTGGTAGTCTGGGCGCGGTAGAGTCAAACCCGATGCAACACCTTCCCCAGCCTCTCCACTGGACTCTACATTTTAACCGCTATTGAAATCCATTCAGGGGCTATAGTCTCTTTTTCGTTGTGTAGTGTGGCTCATTTGTGATATACCCGCCCGCATGGTCACAGCGACGATAGCCGGCTCTGTGCTCGGCCAGTACGGGCTGGCGGAGGATCCGTTCTCGCTCTCGCCCGACCCGCGCTTCCTCTACCTGACGAACCAGCACAAGGCGGCGCTCGCCAAGCTCCGCTACGTGATGGAGCGGCGCCAAGGCTTCGCAGTTCTCTACGGCGACGTCGGCCACGGCAAGTCGACGCTCATCCGCCGGCTGTTCGGCATCTACCGCGGGCAGGAAGCCTACGAGAGCGTGCTGATCACGAACCCCGATTACCCGACCGCGCTCCAACTCCTCAAGCGGCTCACAGACGAGTTCGGCCTCCCCCGCCGCCCGTCGAAGCTTGACCAGATGCAGGAGCTTGAGGGGCACCTGGTGGGGCGCTTCGCTGAAGACAGGAACGTGCTCGTCCTCATCGACGAGGCGCAGATGATGAGGGGCGATCAGTTCGAGCTCATCCGACAGATCACCAACTTCGAGTCCGACGACAACAAGCTCGTCCAGATCGTGATGGCCGGGCAGAACAATCTGCGCAACAAGCTGAAGCTCAAGCGCGCCCTGCTCTCCCGGGCGGCCGCCGTGGCCACGCTCGACCCGCTCACCCCGGAGGAGACGGCAGACATGATCTCCTTCCGGCTCTCGGTGGCCGGCCGCCACGAGCCGCTCTTCACGCCCGACGCACACGACTTCATATACGAGCGGTCCAAAGGCGTGCCGCGCGAGGTGGTCAAGGTCTGCATGAACGCCCTCGCAATCGGCGGGATGATGGAGGCCGAGTTGATAACGGCGGAGGTGGTACGTGACTCAGTCGAATAAGAAGGGCTTCGCCGCCCTCTACGACCTTCAGGAGCGAAAAAAGCAAGAGAAAGTAGACTTACCACCAGTCACCACTACCCACCAGTCCCCACCACTCCCCACCACTCCCCAGCCGACGCCCGCGCGGCGTGAAGAACCGTCCCCATCGGCAGCGCCCGCACGCGACTTTAACCGCCGGGCCAATAGCATCGAGCGCGAGGCGCTCCCACAAGGGTTCTTCCCCGGTTCGAGCAAAAAGATCTACGACGCGCTGTACCTGAGAACCCGCGGGGCCAACCCGCCGCGCCCGCGCGTCAGGGCCTCACGCCGCGACTTCATCGAATGGACCGACATCCGGAACATCAAGACCGTGGACGGGCACCTGCGGTACCTGATGAGCGTCGGCCTAATCCTACGCCACTGGGAACTCGGCTCGACTGAGGGATCCCAGTATGAAGTGCGACTTCCGGAGGAGTTACCACGACTCCCCACCAGTCCCCACCAGTCACCACTACTCACCACTACTCATTTTTTGGGTAGTGGGACTACCCAATTTTTGGGGAGTGGTGGTGAGGGTCAACCCGTTGATTCTTCAACCACTTCCGGCGACGACAAGACTTTAATTAAGACTAATACTGAGAATGATGATGATGACGGCTTCGCCGCGCTGGTCGAGAAGCTCAAAATCGCCTCCCGCGAGGTCAGCGGAAAAGAGCCCTCCAAGGCCGATGCCGAACGCTGGTCGGAGGTGGCCGAACTCCTCGTGACCGAGCTGAAGGTGGCCGCCTCACGCACCACCGTCACCTCGGCTCCCGCCTTCCTGGCCGAACACCTCCGCCGCAGGCTTCGCAAAGCAGACCTCCGGCAGATAGAGAGGGAAGTCGGCGAGGCCAACTCCGGGCAGCCGTCGAGTGCCTCGAAGCCCGAACTCAACACCGAACAGATACAGGAGCAGGTCAACCTGATGGTGGGGCGGATGCGCGAGGGCGCGCCGATGAGGGAGCTCGAAGAGCAGTTCGCGGCCGAGTTCCGCCCGGCGCAGTGGCACATGATTCGGAGCATCGCCTTGGCGCAGGCCAACACACCCGCCGCAAAGCCTAAAGATTCGGAGGCGTAAGAGTCCGCTCACCCTCTGCGAAGCTACCCCCACCCATCACCGGTAATCTTCTAATTTCGGACTCTTCTCGTCTGCTCCGCCAATTCATCCCTCAAATCTAACATTCGGTTTCCACCCGGATATATCGTAGGTAAGGAGAGAGGGTGTCGATTGAGGCCGACCCGACTTGGCACATGCGGTGAGAAGTCCAGGCGGTGTACGGGTATTAAGTTGGATCTGCTCTAGACCGGTATCTCGATTACGAAGGTCAAATAGCAACACGCCGTGTGAAACATTAGGATTTAAATATAGTCGCCATGAGATGGAAATTTATAATTCCGTGAAGGTCAATGTGCACACAAACCCGTTAGTTGTGTGCCCTTAAGGCACACGCGTGTCTATTGCGACCCAGTTCACTTCCCAACTCTTGCCGCCGTCGTCCGAGAATGCCTGTTCAAAGCGGCACGAATCCTGAGTGATGTCCGAAATAACAAATCGAACGAAGATCGCCCGTCCGTTAAGCGATTCCTGCCCGTAGAATTCGCCGCGCCCGTTTTTGAACTCGCCGATTACGGGTTCGCTCAGGGTGCCGCCGGCGCTGTTGGAAAAGTTGAGGCTCCACTGGCGGGATTCGGGATTGTATAGACGCAGGGACAACCCTTCGATGCGACCTGCCGGGCCGTTGACATCAAGCTCCACCAGATTGGCGCGGCCGTCCCAAACCTTTCGGACGACGGTCGTGCCCTCGTACTCGACCCATTTGGTGGAGCCGGTCAGAGGGCGCAGGCGGCGCGACAGGCGGGTCTTCCAGGTACCAATCTCGAAGTCGAAATCGCGTCGCCCGTCCCGTCTCACGGGGACGTGTCGGGGGCTTGTTCTCGACGCGTCCGAACTCTGTCGTGCTCCCCCGCGAAGGGGTTGCGGGGCGGCGATGAGAATGCACAAGAAGAGGTAAGTTGGAAGATGTCCGGGTGCGTTCATCACTGTGTCCTCGACATTCGTCTGCCAGCCCTGTTCTGTACCTTTGCCGGGAAGGAATATAATCCGGCCCATGAGCCCCATCAAGAAGGCACCTTCAGGTAACCGTACACGCAGCGGGCGTCCCAACCCGGTCGGCGGGTGTCCGCTGACGGCGGCGCTGGCGGCGATAGGCGGTAAATGGAAACTGATCATCCTCTACTGGCTGGCGGAATCGCCGAAACACTTCGCGGCGCTGAGGCGGGTCATGGCGGGCATCTCGCAGAAAGTCCTCACTCAGCAACTCCGCGAGCTGGTCGGTGACGGGCTCGTGCGGCGAGAACCGAAGGGCGCGGTTCCGGCTCCGGTCGAATATTCGCTGACCGACTACGGCCGTTCGGTGCTGCCGCTCGTTGAGGGTGTTCGCCTGTGGGGCAGAGCCCATCTGAAGCGCGCGACCTCAGACTGACGCGACCGTTAGCGGCAAAAAAGCCTTCTAACAAATACGGGGCCATATTTTTTGCAACTCACTCCCGGACGTGCTAAACCTTAGCCTCGAACAGAGCTTCAGGGCGCGGCACAACGGCAAGCAACCCTTGCGTCTGTGAACCGCAGGCCCGGCTCTGACGAGCCCCGTCAGCCCTTACTGACTTCGCACCGCCCCCAGTCGCCGGCAAGATAGTCGCCCAGCGGTCGTCTCATCGTGGACGACTCAAAGCAGCGGCGCTGCTTTTTTCTCACACTTCACGGCTCGCTACACAAGGATGGGGAATATGAAAAGAAGCAAAGTCTTACTCTTCGCGGTTTCGCTCTGCCTGCTCGTCCTCCCGTGCGTCTCCATGGCGCAGGGCTCGCGACCGCCGGCACCGAATGAAGCCTTTAAAAACTTAGCCGGGGGGCCCGACGAGATGCCGCTCATGCGCCCGCCCGCGCCGGCGACGCTGGGCGTCCGCTCGAAAGCGGCGATGCTGCCGATACGTCTGCGGCAGGACGCGGCGGGGAACGCCGCCTGGTCGACGCAAGTGCCGGTCGATAACGCGGGCGAGCTTAAGTTGACGCTGCTCGCGCCGAACAGTCATGACTGGCAGATTCTCGTCTCGACGGGTGACGTGCAGATGAATTTGCGCCAGAGCGCACAGGTCGAGAGACAGCCGAGCGAAGTCAGGTTCGACGGGGTCAATTTCCCCGCCGAAGTTTTCACCCTGCGGGGGCACAAGGCCGGGAACTGGAAGGTGGAAGTCGTCGCGACGGGCAGGAAACTCAACGCCCCCGAGAACGCCGGTTTTCTGGTCGTGTCCGGCGACTCGCCTTACCGCCTCTACAGTTATCTGGACACACACCAGACGCTCACGGGTAAGCCGCTTGAGTTTGTCGCCTCGGTCTTTGACGAGCGGACGGCAACCAGGTCGAGCCGCCCGGAGGCGCTTGCCGGGAGCGTCGCGGGCGCGGCGCTTGAGATTCGCACGCCCGGCGGCAAGACCGAAACCTTAGTCCTGGGCGGCGCGGACGACAGGCACTTCAGGGGGAGCTTTGTCCCGCGCGAAGCCGGACGATACACGGCGCAAGTCGTCGTGCGCGGCAGGAGCGCGGACGGCGGGCAATACGTCCGCACCAGCGAGCACGTCTTTCACGTGCTCGCCGACAACGTCAGACTCGGGACGAGGGCCGGCACGATCCTGGTAGACGAGACGCGCCTGCGCGTCAGCCTGCCGGCGGCCGGCCTCGGCGTCGGGCGCAAGGTCATCGCGTACGCCGAGGTCTGGGGCCGCGACGAGACCGGCGGCGAGTCTGCGGTGGCCTGGGTGGGCGGAATGGCGCTCGCCAGAGAGAAGAAGGACGGCGTCAATGTCGATCTGATGCTCGACGCGCGCTGGCTGGCGCGGTCGGGAGCGACGGGCTCCTACGAGCTTCGCAACGTGCGCCTACAGGACGCAGACCACTTCGTCACGCTCGCCGAGTCGGCCGCCGTCCCGCTGGCAATCAGCAGTCTGCCGACGGCCGCGAGGGCGGCGGTGTCTCAGATTACGGATGAGATGCGGAAGGGCAAAAGGCCGGAGGTCGCGACCGCCGCGGCGGACTTCGGGACGCAGGCTGTGGGCGGCAAGCTGCTCTTGATTCACGGGTATTGCTCGGGCGGGAATCCTTTCCCGACCTCGCAGTTTACAGACTACGCCGTCTTCAGCGACCCGAACCAGAGCCGCTCGCACGACCAGTTCGCTAACCTGATTCGGAACTTCGGCTCGCAGTTCCCCTCGTTCGGGGCGGTCGCGCACAGTCAGGGCGGCGCCGCCTCGCTCCACCTCTACACCTATTACTGGAGTGGGTTCGATTACGCGACCGGTAACCGCCTGATTCAATCGGTCGGCACGCCGTACCAGGGGACGGCGCTGGCCGGAAATCTGGCGGCCATCGCGTCCGTCTTCGGGTCGGGTTGCGGGAGCAACTATGACCTCACGTACACCGGCGCGGCAAACTGGCTGGCCGGTATTCCAAGCTGGGCGAGGGCCAAGGTGCATTATTCGACGACTTCGTTCACCGACGTTTGGTATCGCTACGACTATTGCAGCCTCGCGACCGACGCATTTCTGGGCGACCCGGAAGACGGCGTGACGGAGAGGGCCTACGGCCAACTCCCGGGCGCGAACAACCGCGGACACAAAACGGGCTGGTGTCACACGGGCAGCATGCGCGACCCGGCGCAGACTTCCGACTCGGCCCGCAACTTCGACATGAACGCGAACGCGGCACGGTAGTTTCGGCCGGTCGAAATGATTTTCGAGGGGTGTAGAAGGGAAGGCGGCCCGGGCGTAAAAGCCGGGGTCGCCTTCCTTCATAACCTGAGTCTGTGCTTATCGCCCGAACCTCTGTTTGTACTCGACGGAGTCGATGAACGCCTTGACCATCTCGGCGTCGATGTAGTTGCCGCCGAACTCGTCGAGTTTCCCCAGCCAGAAGTCGTAGCCCGAGAAGTCCGCGTCGGGCGCGGCGTCGGGGTCGCGGCGGAGGTAACCGAAGTACTGCATCAACACGAACGCACGGTTGAACTCCGCCAGCGAGAGGTTCGCGTCTTCGGCCACCGCTCTCAACGCCTGCGCCCTCGTCTTCGCGTTCACCTTCATCTCACCGACCAGCGCGTCCCTCTCTTCCTGCGAAAGCGCCCCGCCGGCGTTGGCGTTAAGCGCGTCGACGAACTGCTCGGGCGTCATCGAAAACGGGTAAAGAGTGGCGAAGCGTTGGGAGGCGGCCAGTTGGTCGAAGTAAGCCTGTTTGTTCTGTTCGACTTTCTGCTTCCAGCCGTCGGCGCCGACGATGACGCCGCTCCCGACCACCTGCATGTCCTCAAGCATCTCCTCCCGGGTGACGGGCACCGGCTTGCCTCCGAGGTTGCCGTAGGCGGCCTTGCGCGCACGGTACGCGAGGTAGCCCGTCTCCTGAAACTCAATCGACAGAAAGAACGCCGCCGAGACGTTGACGCGCTTCACTTCAAGGCAGCCCGCGTCCGCGCCGCACCGCGTGAACTCGCCCTTCCAGTGTGCGAGCCCCGCGGCGTCGGGCTCGCGGCCGAGGAAGTCGCGGTAGTGCTGCGTCACAAAGTCGGCCGAGTTGTTGATTTGCAGCGGCGTCGGCTCCGGTGTCGGAATCGGCGTCGGAACAGGGGTTGGGACCGGAGTCGGCTCGGGCGTCGGGACCGGAGTCGGAACGGGCGTCGGCACCGGAGTGGGCGCCGGGGTGGGCTCCGGGGTTGGAACAGGAGTCGGAACCGGAGTC
>DASWNR010000029.1:0-34127 GCA_036399155.1 Pyrinomonadaceae bacterium | reverse complement strand
AGCATCGCCGAGAACGTCATCGCGTCGGACACGATGAAGAGCCACATCCCGAGCTTGCGGTGGCCGACGCGGTACGGGAAGGCCCCGCCGTCCCACTCGGTCGCGGGCATTTGGCCCACGTGCGCATGCGCTTCAGTGCTCAAGCCTCACCTCCGGAAGAAGAGTAGCAGGAAGAGAAAGACCCACAACGCGTCCATGAAGTGCCAGTAGATGCCGGTCACGTCGGTGAGCGCGCGCCGCTTGGCCGCGCCCCCCGCGCCCGGCGCGCGGCTGCCGTAAAAGTAGAGCGCCGCCAAGGCGAGTATCCCGCCCGCCAAGTGTACCGCGTGCAGCCCCGTCAGCACGTAGAAGAATGAGCTGTGCGGGTTCGACGCCAGGTAGACGCCCGCCGCGACCAACTCGCGCCACGCGAGCACCTGCGCCGCGAGGAACCCGAGACCCAGCAGCAGCGTCACCATCAGCCAGAGGCGGTACCCCGACTCCTCCTCGTGCCTGAGCGACGCCTTCGCGCGCGAGAACGTCAGGCTGCTGAGGACGATGAGCGCCGTGCTCACGTAGACGAAGGAGGGCATCCGGCCGCCGCCCCAGTCCACGCTGGTCGTCATCCCCGAGCGGACGACGAGCGCGCTCGCCAGCGCCGTGAACATCATCAGGATGGAGGCGATGCCGACGAGCACGCCGATGCGGTAGCGCTCGTGCGGCGAGCTGCGCGGCTCCTCGCCCCCGCCGCCGCCGGGGCCGCCCCCGCCCGGGCCGCCGCCCCCGGGGCCGCCGCGGCCGTTGCCGCGACCGCCGCGACCGCCGCGCCGCCGCGCGCCGACCACGTCCACGACGGTCTCGGCCTGCGCGGCCGTCTCCCTCTCACCCGCGACCGTTATGGCCATTACCCGTTCCTTGTTCGCCGGCGTACCCGACGTTCGGCCCCGTCTCGTCCGGCGTCGTCTGGAGGACGAAGTCCTCGGGCGCGCCGGGCACGCCGAACTCGTAGGCGCCGCGGTAGACGGTCGGCGCGCGGCCGCCGAAGTTGTCGTGCGGCGGCGGCGTCGCCGTCACCCACTCCAGCGTCGTCGCCTCCCACGGATTGTCGGAAGCCTTCTTGCCCTTGAAGAGGCTCCAGAAGAAGTTGAAGATGAAGAGGAACTGCACCGCGACGGTGATGATGGCCGCCCAGGTGACGAAGTGTATGAGGCCGTGCGTCGGGGCGTTGAAGTGGTAGATCCACTCGATCTTGCCGTTGATGACCTCGTAGAACTGCGAGTAGCGGCGCGGCAGCCCGACCATGCCCATCGCGTGCATCGGGATGAAGATGGCGTAGACGCCGATGATGGTCGGCCAGAAGTGTATCTTGCCGAGCGTCTCGTTCATCATCCGGCCGAACATCTTCGGGAACCAGAAGTATGTGCCGGCGAACATGCCGAAGATGGCCGCCACGCCCATCACGAGGTGGAAGTGCGCGAGCACGAAGTAGGTGTCGTGCATCGAGAGGTCGAGCGAGGATTGACCCAGAACGAGCCCCGTGATGCCGCCCGCGACGAACAGCGAGACGAAGCCGATGGCGAAGAGCATCGGCGTCGTGAACCTGATGCGCCCGCCCCAGAGCGTGCCGAGCCAGTTGAAGGTCTTGATGGCCGAAGGCACCCCGATGGAGAGCGTCAGCACCGAGAAGGCCGCGCCCGTCAGCGGCGACATCCCGGAGAGGAACATGTGGTGCCCCCAGACGAAGAAGCCGAGGAGCCCGATGGCGAACATCGCGAAGACCATCGCGCGGTAGCCGAAGATGGGCTTGCGCGCGAAGGTCGAGAGGATGTGCGAGGTCGCGCCCATGCCCGGCAGGATGGCGATGTAGACCTCCGGGTGGCCGAAGAACCAGAAGAGGTGCTGCCACAGTATCGGCGAGCCGCCCGAGTGGTCGAGCACGGTCGTCCCGTTCGAGAGCCCGCCGGGGACGAAGAAGCTCGTCCCGGCGTTGTGGTCGAGGAAGAGCAGGACGCCCGCCGCCAGCAGGACGGGGAACGAGAGGAGCGCCAGCACGGCGGTCGTGAACCACGCCCAGCACGTCAGCGGCATCCTCATCAAAGACATCCCCTTCGTCCGCAGGTTCAGGAGCGTGACGATGAAGTTCAGGGCGCCGAGGAGCGAGGCCACGCAGAAGATGGCGATGCTGACGACCCAGAGGTTGAGCCCCATCCCCTGCCCGGGCACGTTGAACAGGTGGCCGACCGCCGAGAGCGGCGCGTAGCCCGTCCAGCCGCCGGTGGGCCCGATGACCGAGCTGCCCGAGTAGAAGAGGGCGGCCACGAGCACGAGGAGCCCGAGCAGCGTCGTCCAGAACGAGAGCATGTTCAGCACGGGGAACGCCATGTCGTCCGCGCCGATCTGGATGGGCAGGAAGTAGTTGCCGAAGCCGCCCTGCGGCGCGGTCGTCAGCACGAAGAAGACCATCATCGTGCCGTGCATGGTGACGAGCGAGAGGTAGAACTCGGGCGTCATCACGCCGCCCGGCGCGGCGTCCTTGCCGAAGATGGTCTCCAGTATCGGCCAAGCGTGGTCGGGCCACGTCATCTTCATCCGCATCAGCACCGACATCAGCATCCCCAGCACGACCGAGAAGAGCGCGAGCAGGAGGTACTGGATGCCGATGACCTTGTGGTCGATGCTGAAGATGTACTTGCGGATGAAGCCGGTGGGCGCGTGGTGCGCGCCGTGCCCGGCGGCGTGCGCGGCGGCGTGCCCTTCGTGCGAGTGGACTTCGTTGGGTACTTCCGTCTCTGCCATCTCCGCGCTCCTCCCGCCCGCGCCCCGTGCGGGCGCGGCCTTCGGTTCAAGGGGTTTTCAGTAGTTGAGCGGGTACTTCTTGACCAGCTCGCCGACGCGCTTGTTGAACTGCGCCTGCGGCAGCGCGGCCAGCGAGCTGTAGTCCTCCGCCGGGACGACGAGCATGTAGCTGCGCATCTTGTAGTGCTGCTGCCCGCACAACTCAGCGCAGGCGATCTCGTACTGCCCGACGGCCTGCGGCGTGAAGTGAACCTTGATGTCGAGCCCGGGCACGGCGTCCTGCTTGAAGCGGAGCTGCGGCACCCAGAAGCTGTGCGTCACGTCGCGCGACGCGAGGTTCAGCTCGACGGGGCGGCCGACCTGCGTGACGAGCGTCTGCGTGACCGAGTCGTCGGCCGACGCCGGGTCGGTCGCGTCCAGCCCGATGTAGTTGATGGACTCGTCGCTGATCTTGCGCGGGTCGGTGCGGCCGAACTTGCCGTCGGGGCCGGCGTAGTGGAAGTTCCACTGGAACTGCTGCGCCAGCACACGCACCTGGTTCGAGCCGGCGGGCGCGCCCTGCAGGTGGAGGTTCCACCAGACCCTCTGGCCGAGCAGCGCGACCGTGATGAAGATGGCGGCGGTGATGCCCGTCCAGAGAATCTCCATCCGGTTGTTGCCGTGCGAGTAGACGGCGCGCGTGCCCTCGCCCGTGTCGCGGAAGCGCCAGACGGCGTAGCCGAGCGCGGCCTGCGCGGCGACGAAGGCGATGCCGACGACCACCATGGTCAGGATGAACTGCCGGTCGTAGGCCGGCCCGTGCTCGGAGATGGAGGGCGGGAACCACCACTTCCCGTTGACGAACATCCACACCGAGAGGCCGGTCATCACCCAGAGGAACACCGCAAGAGCACGGCCCATGAATCCTCCTAGAGTAGACAGCAGACAGTAGTCGGTAGCCGGTAGAAAAGCTTTATGAGGCGGGCGGTCAGGTCGTCAGTGCGGGCGCTCGCGGGGCGGAAGCCCTACTGACTACCGACCACTGTCTACTTGTTAAAGACCATCAGCCCGAACAGGACGGGCAGGTAGAGAACGGACGCGAGGAGCAGCCGGCGCGCGCCCTGGCGCGTGTGGACAAGTGCGGCGTGGATGCTCGTCCCCAGGAAAAGAATGCCGAGCACGAAGGCGCCGTAGAAGTAGACGGTGCCCGTAGTCCCCAGGACGGTCGGGAAAAGGCTGACGGGGACGAGGAGCAGGGACCAGATGACTATCTGCCGCGCGGTGATGCGGCACGCCGGCTCGACGACGGGCAGCATCCGTATGCCGGCGCGCGCGTAGTCCTCCTTGTACATCCACGCGATGGCGAGGAAGTGCGGGAACTGCCACGCGAAGAGGATGGCGAAGAGCGCCCAAGCCTCTACGCCCGCCTGGCCCGTCGCCGCCGTCCAGCCCATCAGCGGCGGCATCGCGCCGGGGAAGGCCCCGACGACCGTCGAGAGCGAGCTGCGCGTCTTCAGAGGCGTGTAGAGGAGCAGGTAGCCGACGATGACCGTCAGGCCGAACGCCGCCGTCAGCAGGTTGACGAAGACGGCGAGGTAGACTTCCGCGAGAACGGTGAGCGCGAGGCCGAAGGCGAGCGCCGCGCCCGCGCCGAGCTTGCCCGAGGGGAGCGGGCGCGAGAGCGTCCGCCGCATGCGCGCGTCGAGCCCGCGCTCCATGTACTGGTTGAGCGCCGCGATCCCCGAAGAGAGGAGCGCGATGCCGAAGAGCGCGTTGAAGAGCGCCGTGTAGTCGAGCGCGCCCTTCGAGCCGAGGCTGAAGCCCGCGGCCGAGGTGAGCACGATCAGGAAAGTGATGCGCGGCTTGGTCAGCTCGACGTAGGCGGCGAGCTTCTCGCGCGCGTCCGGGGGCGCGCCCGCGACGGGCACGTCGGTTGTCGCTTCGAGTACGAACTCCTTCATGAAATTAGTGCCGCTTCCCTTTTGATGTAAGACGCCTTCAGTGGTGGACGCCGAGCATCGGCAGTTCGAGCGCCGGCAGCATCCTGAGGACGCCGCCCTCGGTCTCACCGGAGGCGAGCTGCTGATCCGTGAAGCTGAAGTCGGCCGCGGCCGCCGCGCCGGCGCCCACCGTGACCGACTGCGTCAATCCCTGCTGGTACTTCTCGTGCCAGGCGACGAGCGTGTAGGTGCCCGGCGGCACGTTCCTGATCTCGAACTTGCCGTCCTTGTCCGTCACCGCGAAGAACGGGTGCTGGAGCACGCCGACGTAGGCGCGCATCCATGGGTGCTGGTTGCACTTGACGGGGATGACCGTCTCGGCGCGCTTGAACTGCTTGGCGATGGGCGGGGCGCCGGACGACTGACCCTGGTTGAACTTCTCGTTCTGCTTGGCGTCCACGTTGACGTTGTGCGTGGTCGGGTCGGAGTTGGTGAAGTTGACGGTCTGGTTGACCTGTACGCCGACGACGTGCGGCACGTACTGGCAGCCCCTCTGGTCGAGCACGGCCGGCTGTGTGGAGGGCGCGAACTGGAGGCCCGAGATGTTCTTGCCGCCGGTGGTGCCCTCCTTGATGTAGACGAACACGTTCGCGATCTTGTCGCCGTTGACGACGATGTCCTCCGCGTGCGGGTCGGCGTTGGCCGAGGCGCAGACGGGGTCGGCGTCCATGCTGATGCCCTTCTTCGCGGGCATGGCACCCGCGAAGCTGACGGCGCCGGCGACCGAGCCCTCCTGCCCCGTGGGCTTGTAGGGCGTCAGGGCGACGGCCTCGCCCGCGTCGTCGCCGCCGCCGGCCGCGTCCTCCTCGTCGTCGGCGCCGCGCGAGCAGGCCGCGGCGAGCGAGAGCAGGCAGAGGGCTGCGAAGAGCGCGACCAGAGACCGCGCGCGGTTGGATTGCATGAGATGAAACCTCCTCAAAGGGGACTCTTTCGTGTGCGTATGAACTTTGCGCCTATGATACCGCGAAACGTTCACGGCGAGAAACCACGCGCGCCGGGACGCGCGGCCGCGGCCTGCCGCCAGCGCTCGCGCGAACGGCTGAGCCAGCGCGCGCGGCTCGGCCGCCTCTGCCGCCAGCCCTGCGACACCTGCGCCGCGCGCCCGCGCTTCGGGGCGGCGCGCGCGGCGCTCTGCCTCCTCGGGGGGGACGTGCGCGGCGCGACGCCCGGCGTGTGCGAGGCGACGGGGCCGGCCTGCGTGCCGCTCGGCGCGGGGGCCTGCGCCGGCTGTGCGGAGCGGGCCCGTGCCTGCTCCTCGGGCGTCAGCGAGAGCATGTAGCGGACGAGCAGGCGCGCGTGGTCGCCCTTGTATTCGTCCGCCGAGGGCGGCAGCGGGCCGTTGAAGACCCAGCGGTCGCCGTCGCGCTTAAACAGCTCCGAGGGCATCGCCGTCCCCGGCATGATGCGCTGCGGGTCGAGCAGCCAGCGGAACGTCCAGTCCTCCTTCAAACGCTCGCCGGCCTGTAGGAAGTTGGGCGCGGTCGCGGTCGCGTCGTGGCCGGCGTCGCCCGTCATGTGGCACTTCAGGCAGGGCGCGGCCTGCGAGGTGAAGAGCGCGCGCGCGAGGTCTCGCTCCTCCGGGGTCAGCGGCTCAAGCTGCTGCTTGATGTAGGGCTCCTGCTGCGCCGAGACGGCGAGGAAGAAGCGCACGAGCGTCCGCAGCTCGTTCGGCGAGAAGTTGAAGGTCGGCATGCGCGCGCGCAGGTACGTGCGGACGCCGTTGCGGTTCTCGCCCGGCTGCGGAAGGAGTCGGCCCATCACCTCGCCGCCCGGCTGCGGCGTCTGCGCGGGCGGCTGCGCGCCGCCCTGCCCGCCGTTCTGAGCCGCGCCGCCTCCCGCGCCGGCCGCGCCTTCGCGGAGCGCCCCGGGCGGCGTGCCCGGCCCCGAAAGCCGGTTCGATTGCGTCCCGCGTCCGACGTTGTTCTCGGGCGGGCGCTCGGCGGGCTTGCCGCCGTGCGCGGCGAGGTCGATGCCTTCGGAGTAGCCGCTCAAGGAGGGGTCGGAGAGGAAGCGCAGGAGCCAGTCGGGGTCTACGCGCGCGCCCTCCGTCATCAGCCCCGGCGGGAGCTGGTCGGTGCCGAGCTGCATGTCGCCGAGCGTGCCGCCCGGCTGGTACTGCGGCAGCCCCCAGAGCACCGAGCGCTGCCCGACCTGCACGGCGTGACAGCCCATGCAGTTGTACTTCTTGATGACCCACCAGCCGTCCTGTATCGCCTTCTGCTGGTCGGTCGGGTTGTAGAAGAGCGACGCGGGGACGTTGGTCCCCTCGCGGCCGACGCTGCCGATGAGGAGCGTCGTCAGCGCCGTCTTCCACTCCGGCTTGAGGAACGGCCTCGGCATCCGCAGGTGTTCGCGCGGGTCTTTCTCCTTGCCGAGGTCGTAGATGCCCGGCTCTTCCAGCTTGTGCTCGAAGAAGCCCTTGTGGTTGTACCAGGACTTGCCCTTCCTGTCGTTGCGCGAGGCGCCGCCATCGCTCCCGCCGCCGGTCGAGCCGCCGCCCGTGGCGCCGCTCGTCCCGGCGCTGGCCCCGGTGCCACCCCCGCCGCCACCGCCGCCGGTGCCACCGGCGTGGCCGCCGGCGCCATGGGCGTACGGGTCGTCGCCGTGCTCGGCCGGGTGCGTCAGCCGCGCGAAGTCGAGGCGTTCGAGCGGCGTCGAGCCCTCCGCGGTCAGCTCCTTACCGATGCGCTGCTCGTCCTCGAAGCCGCGTATCTCGTGGCAGCCGGCGCAGCCGTAAGCCTTGATGAGCGTCTTGCCCTTCTCGGCGAGGCGCGGGTCGTCCATGAAGGAGGCCTCGGGGTACTGCGCCGCGGGCGAGAGCGAGACGAGGTAGGTGGCGATGTCGCGCGCGTCCTGGTCGGAGAGGCGGAAGTTCGGCATCACCGTCATGTTCTGGACTTGCAGCTCGGCGCCGTCGTTGGGGCAGCGCGAGTGCCTGACGGTGTCGAAGGTGAACGCCTTGCCGTTGCGCCGGTAGTCCTCGGGCGTCAGGTCGCGCTTCTCCTTCGGGCAGTAGGGCGCCCAGCGCTCGCGCGGGTTGTGCACCCAGCGGACGACGTAGTCGTAGTTCGACTTCTGCCCGACCTTCGTCAGGTCGGCCGCGAACTCGCCGCCGATCTTCTGGTCGCCCTCGCCGATGGAGTGGCAGCCCAGGCAGCCGCGCGTCTTGAAAAGCTCCTCGCCGTGGCGCGCGTCGCCGGGCTGCTGCGGCTGGACGCGCCCCTCGTAGGCCGTCTGCCAGATGTATGCGGCGATGGACTTGCGCTCCTCGTCCTGCATCGAGGCGGGGACGATGTTCCCGCGCGCCGAGTCGTCCTTGCCCGAAAGGTACCAGTAGGTCGGCATCTTCGTGCCCGGCCGGAACGCCTGCGGGTCTTTGAGCCACTCGGGTATCCACTCCTTGCGGAGCTTGAGGCGCGCGTCCTTCAGGTTCGGCCCGACCTTCTTCTGATCCTGCATCAGGTAACGCGACTGCGTGTTGAGCTGGTCGATGCGGGCTTCGAGCTGGCTGTTGCTCACGACCAGGCTCTCGGCGCGCGCGAGCAACCCCTGTGCGCGCTCGTCCGAGACGCCGGGCGCGCTGCTTTCGGCGCGCGCCACCTTCGCGTCGCGCTCGTTGGCCGTCACCTCGTCTTCGAGCTGCGTGACGAGCTGGCGCGTGTTCGAGAGCGCGTCCGTCTCGCGGTCGAAGCCCTCGTAGCGGTGGCAGCCGACGCAGCCGCGCTCGTAGTAGAGGTCCTTGCCGCGGTTGAGAACCGTCGCGCCCTGTAGCACGCGGTCGTTCGAGTGGCACTGGTTGCAGCCGGCCTCGGTGTTCTCCTTGGCGAAGAGCGGGTGGAGCCAGTACTTGTGTCGGCCGTGCCCCTTCTCTTCGGAGGTGGTCGCGCGCCCGTTCCCCCAGTGGCAGCTCGCGCAGCCGAACTTCTCGGGGTCGTGAATCTTGAGCAGCTCCTGCGAGGGGTGGCTGACGAAGGCGCGCGCGAGCCGGTCGGGGCGCCGGCCGCGCCCCGAAGCCATCATGTCCACGGGGCGGATGTTGATGGGCTGGCGTATGCCGAGGTGGCACGACTCGCAGCGGTCGACGACCTGATCGCCGTTGACGTTGAGCTGCTTCATGCCGTAGTCGAAGTTTTCGAGCGAGGCGCGCAGCGTCCGCACCTGCTGCCCCGTGGCCTCCGTGACGTTGTTCTTCAGGTACTCTTCGCGCTGGCGTTCGAGGTCGCCCGCCGGTTTGAGCAGCTCGCCCTTCTCGGCGAGCAGCCGCCCCTTCTCGTCCTTGAGCGAGACGTACTGCGTCTCAAGCTCTGTGAAGTTCATCTCGCGCCGCTCGGTGCGCTGGCGCGTCTCGTCGGTGGGGAGGTTAACGACGGACTTCTGCGCCTTCATCCTCTCAAGGTCGCGGCGCACCTCCTCGCGGTCGTCGTCGTCCGCCTGCTCGACGTTGTAGCTGGCGACGGTGATGCGGCCGCGCCTGTCCTGGAACTGGTCGGAGATGGCGTCGAGCTTCGCGTCGATGAAGGCGACCTGCTTGTCGATGGCGGCCTGCCGGGGGCGCGCCTGCTCGCGCGCGGCGCGCGCCTCAGATTCAAGACGCTGGTACTCGGGGCTCTTCTTGACCTCCTCCTCCGAGTTGAAGCCGCGCTTCTCAAGCCTTTCGAGGTAGCGGTCGAAGCGCTTGACGAAGGACTGCTGGTAGCCCTTCCAGGGGCGCATGCCGTAGACCTCGTCGTAGAGCGACCAGACGAGCACGCCCGTCAGCAGCAGCGCCGAGATGAGCATGACGGCGCTCGTCGAGCGGCTCGTGATGGGGTCTGGGGCCGGGGCGTCCGGCTGTTCACGCCTCGCCAGCTTGTCGGTGTCAGGAGTCTCAGCCACGGGTTTCAATCCTCCGCTCTCGCGTGTCCCCTCAGACGTTGAACCAGGGAGTGACCCAGATGTACTTGATGGTGAAGGCCAGGCGCAGTATGAGCTTCACGGGGAAGAGCCACAGCACCGAGATGGCGAAGAACTGGAAGGTCAGGTACTGGAGGATGCTCGTGCGCGCGAGCAGCTTCTCCTCCAGCTCGCCGCTGCGCGTGGCCCAGTCGCGGAAGCCTTTGAAGGATTTCACGTCGCCCCGGGTCAGGCGCCTGCGGAGCATCAGCCAGTGGAAGAAGAGCCCCCCGGCGACGAAGATGGCGGCGACGACCGCCGCGCCGAACAGCTCCTTGAAGGGCGAGCCGTTGAGGAAGGTCAGCCCCCAGCCGGCGACTATCTCGTGGAGGTCTCGGTTGCGGTCGAAGACGACGGCGTTGTGATCCCACGTCTGCCCCGGCCAGAACCAGATCCAGCCCGGCCCGCGGATGAACGTCCCGATGATGATGAGGATGATCCACATGAAGAATCCCCACAGGAACATCGAGACGGCGAAGCGCCGCTGCCGCCAGGAGTAGTAGCCGTTCCCCAGCGGGTTCGCGTCCACGTACGGGAAGACCATCAGCCCGACGACGAGGAGGCCCGGCATGACGACGCCCGCGATCCACGGGTCGAAGTAGACGAGCATCTCCTGCAACCCGAGGAAGTACCACGGCGCCTTCGACGGGTTCATCGTCAGGTTGGGGTTAGCCGGCTCTTCGAGCGGCGCGTTGAGGAGGATCGACCAGGCGAAGAGGATGACGGTGACGATGATGGCGGCGAGGAACTCGACGCGGACGAGGTAGGGCCAGACGTGTATCTCGCGCGCCCAGCCCGGCCGCCACGGGTGCGTCTTGCGGTGGTGCGTCTTGGCGAGCGCGGGGTCGGCCTCCAGCTCCTCGGCGAGCCGGTCGTTATCCTTCGACTGTTTGAGCCCCAGCCAGGTGAAGAAGATGACGAGCGGAATCATCCCGACGATGGGGACGTTGTCCGGCGCCGAGCTGATCTTCCAGAGCTGCCCCCAGTCGTCGACCATCATCGCCAGCACGCCGAGCACGGCCGCGATGCCGACCAGCCGCATCAGCCACCTGTTACTGCGGGGCCGCTCGATTGCCATTGCCATTGCCTGTCTCTCCTTCGAGCCGGGTTCAAAGTTCCGAGTTCAAAGTTTCAAGTTGAAAACCTCGGTCTTTAACTTTGAACTTTGAACTCGGAACTTTGAACTCATTTCTTGACCGCCTTCATCTCGGATTCGAGCATGACGGGCGCGGGGCCCGAGATGCCGCCGTCCTTGCGTATGCGCCAGAAGTGGACGGCCATGAAGAGCGAGGCGACGACGGGGATGCCGATGCAGTGCCAGATGTAGGAGCGCAGGAGCGCGTTCGCGTCCACGATTGAGCCGCCGAGAAGCCCGAACCGCACGTCGTTAAAGGGCGTCATCCCGAGCTGCGGCCCGAAGGGGCCCTCGCTGCCGAAGCCCGGCGTCGCGCGCGCCATGTTCGTCCCCACCGTCACGGCCCAGAAGCCGAGCTGGTCGTCGGGCAGAAGGTAGCCGGTGAACGAAAGGAGCAGCGTCAGCACGAGCAGCACGACGCCGACGCACCAGTTGAACTCGCGCGGCCGCTTGTAGGAGCCGGTCAGCACGACGCGCAGCATGTGCAGCCACGTCGTGATGATCATCAGGTGCGCCGCCCAGCGGTGCATGTTCCTCAGGAGCTTGCCGAACGGCACGTCGTGTTCGAGGTAGAGGATGTCGCGGAACGCCTGCACCTTCGTCGGGTGGTAGTAGAACATGAGGAGGATGCCCGTGAAGGTCAGCACGATGAAGAGGTAGAAGGTGATGCCGCCCATGCCCCACGTGAACGAGTAGCGCGTGGCGTCGCGGTTGACCTTCGCCGGGTGGAGGTGGAGGAAGACGTTCGAGAGGATGGCGAGCGAGCGGTTGCGCGGGTCGGAGCGGTCGTGCGAGACGCGGAAGATGGACTTCCAGAGCTGCGTCTGCTGCGGGTCCTTGTAAGCCTTGGCCTCGGCCTCGGCGCGCTCCCTGAGCGCCACCCCCTGCGCGCGCGCGCGCGCCACAACCCCGCCCGCGCCCCCGCGCTTCAAGCCCCGCGGCTGCTCGCCGTCGCCGTTCCCGTCGGGTCGTTCAGGCTCCATGACCTCGCCTCCTGCTCGGATGGTCGGCGCCGCCGCGCGTCGGGTCGCACACGCGCGGCGGCAGTTTCACGTCTTCAAACCGCTTCCCCCTTGAACGAAATGTCGAGGCCGCCGCCCGTCAGGCGATGGGCAGGTACGAACCCGGCTCGTCGAACTGGTCTACCTTGCCCTTCTCGCGGATGAAGAGCGTGTTGGTGTCCACGACGACCTGCCCCGTGGCGTCCACCGAGACCTTGGCGCGATCCATCGGGCGCGGCGCCGGGCCCTCGAAGTTGACGCCCTCGCTGTCGTAGCCGCTGCCGTGGCAGGGGCACTTGAACTTGTTCTCGCTCGCCTTCCAGTCGGGCGTGCACCCGAGGTGCGTGCAGACGGCGCGGATGACGAACAGCCGCTCGGTGTTCTTGACGACCCAGACGCGGTACTGCTGCTGCCACTTCGTGTCCACGCCGAGCGCGTAGTCGCCTGGGAAGCCGATGCGGAAGATGCTCGACGGCTCGAAGATGGCGCGGGGCAGGAAGAAGCGCAGGACGCTCAAGCCCATGACGGCCGAGAAGGAGCCGACGACGCCCCAGACGATGCGGCGTCGGAACTTGTTGATGGGGGGGTCGGGCGCCGTCTGCACGAGCGGCCCGGCGGGCGGCCTGGCGGCGACGGCCCTGGCGACGCCCTTGTTGACCTCGGGCGTCGGCGTCGAGGCGGTCTTCGACGCGCCGGAGGCGGGCGCGACGCGCGCGGCCGGCGGCGTCCCGGCCGGGAAAGACTTGCCCGGCGCGTCTCCCGCGGGCGCGTCCGCACCGACCGTCCCCGAAGAGGCGCGGCGCGCGGGCGGCGTGACGGGAGTCCTGGGCGTCGTGGCGGCCGTCGGCGGCGGCGGAGTCTGGCGCGGGGCGGCGTCGCCGCGCGCGGCGGCGAGCAGTTCCGCGACCGACGGGCGAGCGCCGCCGCCTGCTTCGTCTGCCTGCTTGTCCCCTTGTTCGTCGCTGCGAGCGCCGGGCGCGCTCTCGGCGGGCGGAGTCGGATTGTCCTTCTGATCCACGCCGCGACCTCCCTTCACTAAACAGCTTTGACTTCAGAGCTTGTCAACAAGCCGGGGCTTCGGGTGCGGGCCATGCGCGAGACGGTACAGTTCACCGCAGAGGAGCCTTGCGGCTCGACTTTTCGCGCGTGGATTCAAATGCTAGTGCGTGACATGAAGAGCGCCGCGCCAAAATGATTGATTAAATGGCTTGGCTTCAACGCCTTTATAACCCGTCCGCACCCCGCGTGGCAAGATTTATTTTTTACTATGAGGGGGCGGCAACAGCCGGCAAAAAAGTGCTAGACTCGCCGCCCGCCCGGCTCGGCGGCGTGCTCTGGAGGGAGTCAAAATGTCCGACAAGCCCCACGTCGTCTTCTACACAAAACCCGGCTGCCACCTCTGCGACGAGGCGCGCGAGGAGATGAGAAAGTCGGGCTGCGCGGGGCTTTTCACCTACGAAGAGGTGGACATTCTTTCGGACGCCGAACTAATCGGCCGCTACGGATGGGACATCCCCGTCGTCCTCATCGACGGCACGCACGCCTTCAAACACCGCCTCACCGCCGAAGACTTCCGCCGCGCCGTCCGACAGGCATGTCAGAACCGCCCGCGGTAGCGGGCGGCCCTTCGTCATCCGGCGCCACCGAATTGCAAAGGGCCGCCCGCTACCGCGGGCGGTTCCGACCCGTCTAAAGCTTACGGCCTGAACCGCTGGCGGTATTCGTCGGACGAGATGAACGCCTTGACCATCTCGGCCCTTCGGTAGTCGCCGCCGAGGGTGTTGAGCTTGTTGATCCAGAACAGGTAGCCGGCGAAGTCCGTGTCGGGCGGGTCGTTCGGGTTCCTCCGCAGGTATCCGAAGTACTGCATCAACACGAAGGCGCGCGTGAACTCCGCCTGGCGGAAGTTCTCCAATTCCACGTAGCGCCGCAGGACGCTCGCGCGCGTCTCGCGCCCGTCGGCGAGCCGCGCGGCCATCTCCGCCTCCTCCATCGGCCCGAGCCTGTTCCCCCCGTTCGAGTTCAGCCTCCGCATGAAATCGACGGGCGTCTGCCCCGTCGGGTAGAGCGCCGTGAACTCGGGCCGCTCGACGAAGGCGTTGATAAAGTCGCGCTTGTTCGCTTCGAGCTGCGCGCGCCAGTCGCCCTGGCCGACGACGACCCCGCGCCCGATGGCCTGCGTGTCGCGCAGGAAGTCGGCAAGCCTGATGGGCACCGAGGGCGTCCCCGGCAGGTCGCCGAACGCGGCCTTGTGCAGGAGGAAGACGAAGTAGCCGGTCTCCTGAAATTCTATCGAGAGGAAGAAGGCGGCGGACGTGTCGATGCGCTTGACCTCGCGGCACGCCGCGTCGGCGCCGCACGACTCGATGCCGTTGACCCAGAAGGCGAGCCCCTCCGGGTCGGGCTCGCGGTTGAGGAAGTCGAGGTAGTGCTGCCGGACGAAGAAGTCCGAGCGGTCAAGCGGGTTCGCCGCGCCCGTCGCCGCGTCGTCGTCCGCGAGCGTGACCGTCCGGGACGCCGGCCCGTCAATCGTCGCGTTCCCGACGAGGTTGGAGAGCGTGACGGTGAAGTCCTCGTTGCCCTCCTGCGTGTCGTCGTTGGTGAGGAGCACCGTGAACGTCTTCAGCGTCTCGCCCGGCCCGAAGCGGAGCGTGCCGCGCGCCGTCGTGTAGTCGCCGCGCGAGGTGGCCGTGCCGTCGGCGGTCGCGTAGTCAACGAACAGTTCGCCCGTCGTGTCGCCCGCGCGCGTGACACCGATGGAGGCCGCGCCCTGCTGCTCGGGGGCCGTGAAGGTCGGTGAGCTGAACCTGATTTCGACGGGCGTCGGCGTCGGCGTCGCCACCGGCGTCTGCCCCGCGTCCACGAGCGGGTAGATGGAGCCCGTGTTGTAGCCCGCGACGTAGAGTGCGCCGGACTCGTCCTCGCCGAAGGCGGAGATTTGAATCGGGGTGTCGAGCAGCAGAGAGTTCAGCCAGACGTTTGACTCGCGCCTCAGACCCCAGATGCGCCCGCTGCAAAAGTCGCCGTAGATGTAGAGCCCCTGCATGCGCGGGAAGGCGCCCGCGCGGTAGACGTAGCCGCCCGTCACAGAGCAGTCGCCCGCGCCGTGTCCGTACTCAAGAATCGGCGGCGTCAGCCCGGGCGTGCTGCACGGGTTCGGGTTCGGGTTGAAACAGTGCGTGCCCTCCATGATGCGCCAGCCGTAGTTCTCGCCGCCCGCGCTCGCCGACGGCTGGAAGTTGACCTCCTCCCAACTGCCCTGCCCCACGTCGGCCATGTAGAGGTCTGCGGTCAGGCGGTCGAACGAGAAGCGCCACGGGTTGCGCACGCCGAGCGCCCAGATTTCGGGTCGGAAGCCGGCGGTCGTGACGAAGGGGTTCGTGGCGGGCGTCGTGTAGGTGTAGGGGCGTCCCGTCTCGGTGTCGATGCGCAGCATCTTGCCCAGAAGGTCGGCCGGGTTCTGCGCGCGGTTGCCGGGGTCGCCGCCCGAGCCTCCGTCGCCCATGCCGACGTAGAGGTAGCGGTCGCGCTGGCTGAAGGCGAGCTGCCCGCCGTTGTGGTTCGCGAAGGGCTGGCCGATGGTGAGGAGAATCTGCTCGCTCGCGGGGTCGGCCGTGTCTGCGTTGCCGGCGCTGCGCTGGAAGCGCGAGATGACGGTGTGGCCGGCCGTGTTGGTGTAGTTGACGTAGAAGTAGCCCTTGCGCGCGTAGTCGTGCGGGAAGGCGAGCCCCAGCAGGCCGCGCTCGCCGCCCGCGCTGATGCGCCCCGCGATGTCGAGGAAGGGGGTGGCCTGTAGCGCGCCGTTCTTGACGAGCCGGACGCGCCCGCCCTGCTCGACGACTAAGAGGCGGTTCGTCCCGTCGCCCGCGTGCGTGATGCCGACCGGCGAAGAGAAGCCGCCGAGCGGCGTCCCGAGCGCGAGCGTCGGGAGCTGCCCCCCCTGCGCCGCGACGTTCGACCTGTCGGAGACGATTGACTGAAGCGTGAGGCAGCAGGCGAGCGCCGCGAAGACGCGCGCGGCGAAAAGAAAACGACGAGACATAACTCCCCTCCCCTTTATCGACCAACCGGGTTAAAGCCTTCCCTACTCGGCCGCGAAGTGAAGCGCGCCGGCCTTCTCTTCGATGGCCTCGTAGAGCCGTTCGCGCTCGCGCGCGTCCGCCGACTGGCGGTACGCCGCGAGCAGTTCCTTCAGCGATGCGAGTTCTCTGTAGAGCCCCGCGTCCTCTACCGGGGGAGTCAGGTAGGAGACGAGCCCCGCGTACGAGCGCCGCCGGGCGATGGCGCCTTCCGAAGGGTTGTTGACGCTGTAAATATAGACGTGCGGCAGCTCGCCGATCAAACGGTCGGGCCAGCACTCCTCCGACAACCCGACCTGCTTGCCCGGCATGAACTCAAGCGAGCCGTGCGTCCCCGTGTGGACGACCGCGTCCGCGCCGAATACTTTTTCGAGGTAAGTGTAGAGCGCCGCGAACCCGTGGTGCGGCGCGCCGCCGCGCGACATGAGCAGCCGCATCGGGTCGCCCTCGTAGCCGAACGTCGGCTGCACCGCGACGAAGACGTTACCCAGACGCGCGCCCTGAATCAGAAGGTCGCGCCCGAAAGTGCCCACGCCCCCCGGCGCCGCGCCCCACTCCTTCTCGATGTCTCCGGCGTAAGGGCAGAGGCGCAGGTACTCCTCGACGCTCATCCGGTGGGCGACGTTGGCGACCGCGCCGAAGCTCTCGGAGTTGCCGCCGAGAAGCAGCTCGCGCAAAGCCTCCGCGTCGGCCGGCACCTCGACGTTGTAGCCGTCGGCGCGCAGGCGCGTGAGTATTTCGTGCAGGCTGGGGAACACGTCGAGGTCGGCGGCCGTGCCGATGTTCCCCTTGTTCGGCGGGAAGCAGAAGACGACGAGCGCGAGCTTCAGCTCTCCGCGCCGCGCCGACTGAAGGCGGTTCCAGCGGCGGAGCCTGCGCGCGACACGAGTGCAGCGTTCTTCGAGCGCGACCGGCTCGACGCCGCCGCCGGGCATCCCGCCGTAGACGAACGGCTCGGTCGCGCCGTCTATTTCGGGAATCGCCACCTGCATCCCGGCCTGCACGGGGTTGAGCCCCGTCCACGAATCGCGCCACGTCTCTATCGTCTGCACGTCGAGGCTCACGGCCGAACGCAGCGGCACGTTCAGCCCCTTCAGATACTCGACCGCGGCCTCGCTGTCGTTCATCGCCGGCCCGCCGACGAAGCTGAACCCCGTCAGAGACACTATCTGGCTGACGCGCGGCTTCCCGTCTTCATCGACGAAGAAGCGCGCGCAGGCGTCGCGGTTGTCCATGAAGGTCGAGATGACCGGGAGCGCCGCCAGCCCTTCGCGCTCGACGGCGCGGACGAGCGCGTCGTAGTGGCGGCGCGTCCCGCTGACGACGTTGGTACGCATCAGCAGCAGCCCGATTGTCTTCGACGCTTCGAGCGGCGGCGTCCCCGCGCGCCGCGCACGCGCGTCGTGCCAGCGCCGGTACTCCGCGAAGCTCTCGAAGACCGACTCCGCTCCCGGGTGGTAGACGCCGACCGCCGGCACCGCCTCTGGCGGCGGCACGCCCACGCGCGCCAGACGCGCGTCGCCGCCGTAGTGCTTCAACGCGTAGAGCAGCATCGACGTGACGTTGGCGGGCGTCGGCTGTAGGAAGTAGCAGAAGAGGTACAGGTAGTTTTTTACGTCGCGCAGAC
This sequence comes from Pyrinomonadaceae bacterium, assembly GCA_036399155.1. Lineage (GTDB taxonomy): Bacteria > Acidobacteriota > Blastocatellia > Pyrinomonadales > Pyrinomonadaceae > QHXN01. Next base: position 16,599 of record DASWNR010000029.1, on the reverse strand, counting down.
GCCCCGCGCCCGGCACGAAGCGCAGGAGCGCCGGCAGCCGCTCGACGAAGCGCAAATACTGCGTGTGCTTCGACCCGCGCCCGCGGCCCCGTGCGTGCTCGCCCATCCACGCGCCCACGCTCTTAAACAGTCGCCGCGCGCGCCCCTCTTCACGAGTCCCCGCGGCCGCGCCCTCGTCCTCCGTCTCCCGCGCCCCGCCGAAGCTCAAACGCCCCATGCGCGTCCGGCGCATCAGCTCGGGCATACAGTTGATGACGACTACCGCGCGCCGCTCGGCCCCGTGCCGGTCGAGCAGGCGTATGAGGCGCTCGGCGTTCTCGCCGTCCGTGACGTGTATGACGAAGACTATCTCCGACTCGCGGAGGTCGCGCGCGACCTCCTCCCACTCGTCGTCGGCGAGCGGCGCGCCGAGGTTGTGCGCGGCGACGCGCAAGCCCGCCGCGTGGCGGCGGTTAATCTCGCCCTCCGCCTGCCTGAGCGGCCCGAGCAGGCTTGAGCCGACGATGAGCGCGGTTATCTTCATCTCACGGCGGCGGCGCTCAGGCGACGCCCTCGATGCGGTCTTCGATTGACGAATAGACTTCGCGCAGGCGCTCGACCGTCTCGCGCCCCGCGTCCCAGAAGCCGCGCCCCTCGGCTTCGAGCAGGCGCGCGACGAGCGAGCGCGCCGAGTGCGGGTTGAGGCTCGACAGGCGGCCCAGCATCTCCGCGTCGAGCACGTACGTACGCGCGACCTCCTCGTAGACCCAGCCGTCCACGGCGTTGGCCGTCGCGCTCCACCCGAAGGTGTTCGTGACGTGGCTCTCTATCTCCGCGACGCCCCGGAAGCCGTGGCCGAGCATGCCCTCGTACCACTTCGGGTTGAGCGTCTTGGCGCGCGTCTCAAGCCGCACCATCTCGGGGAGCGTGCGCACGCTCGCCTCGCGGCTCAAAGAATCCGCGAGGTAGATGGCCGGCCGCGCGCGCGCGTGCTGTTCGACCGCCTTCGAGACGCCGCCGAGGTATTCAAAGTAGTGGTCAACGTCGGTGATGCCGACCTCGAACGAGTCGACGTTCTGGTAGGTCGCCTCGACGCGCGAGAGAGCGCGGGAGAGAGCGCCGCGCGCCTCGCGGCCTTCGAGCGCGCGCCCGCCGGGGCCGCGGCCGTAGGCGAAACACTTGCGCGTGACGAAGAGGTCGCCGAGCGCCTCCGCGCTCTCCCACTGCGAGTCCATCACCATGAAGTTGACGTTGGTGCCGTAGCTGCCCGGCGCGTTCGAGAAGACGCGGAGCTGCGCCTCCTCCGGCGTGCAACCGTCTTCGCGCACTCGCTCGGCGACGTTTGCGCGGACGGGGTTCAGCTCCGGCGGCTCGTCTAACGCGGCGACGCACCGGACGGCCTTGTCGAGCAGCATCATCGTCGCGCCGAACAGATCGCGGAAGATGCCCGAGACGGTCATCACCACGTCAACGCGGGGACGGCCGAGTTGTTCGAGCGGGACGGGCTCGACCTCGGTCACGCGGTTGAGCGAGTCGCGCAACGGTCGCACGCCGAGCAGCCGGAGCGCCTGCGCGACGCCCTCGCCCTGCGTCTTAATGTTGTCGAGCCCCCAGAGCACGAGCGCCATCGTGCGCGGCGGGCGGCCGTGCTCGGCGCGGTGGCGGTCGAGCAGGAGACTGACGACGCGCTCGGCGCGCGCGTACGCGGCGTGCGAGGGGACGGCGTAAGGGTTGACCGCGTGCGTGTTCCGCCCCGTCGGCAGCACCGCCGGGTTCTGCACGATGTCCGCGCCCGGGCCGGGCTCGACGTACTCGCCGCGCAGCGAGCGCGAGAGGCCGTCAAGCTCGCCGCTCGTGCGTAGCTGCTCCCTGATTCCGCCCAGCAAAACGAAGACCTTGAGCGACTCGGCGGGCTCGACGCCCGCGTTCTCTCGGAGCCAGAGGCACGCGCGCTCCGCGCCGTCGCGCAGGAAGATTTCTACTGACTCGCGCAACGCTTCGTCCACGCGCGCGCGCACGCGCCAGCCGTCGTCGGACTTGTCCGCGAGGAGTTTTTCGTAACCGCCGAGCCCGAGCCCTTCCGAGACGAGGTCGTTCAGCGCGCGCGCCCCGCTCTCGGGTCGCTCGTACGAGGCGACCGCGCGCAGCAAATCGACGCACTCGCGCCCGGCGGCCGCGCGCCCGAAGACGTGCAGCCCCGTCGGGATGAGACGCTGCTCTATCTCGACGAGCCGCTCCCACAGTTCGAGGACGCGCCGGTCACGCGCTCCGGCCGAATTGTCGTTCAGCGGTCTGCTCATCTAGTTCACAAAACTCGATTCGGTCAGAGCCCGCGGCAGGCGTACGTATTCGCCGCCGAGCGCGTCGGCCAGCGAGCGCCCACGCCCGTCGGCGGTGAAGCCGTGCTGCGTGTCCACGACGAGCGAAGCGACACACGCCTTCCGGAGCGAAGCGCCGAGCGTCTGAATCTCGACGCCGATGCGCCCGCGCCGCTCGTCAACGGTGACGGAAGTCTTGCCGGAATTATTACCTGACAGGGGGACGTTCGCGCGGCCGTCTGTGAAGACGACGAGGCGGACGCGCCTCGCGCCTTCGGCTGACGTTTTGCGGGCGACTTCGAGCGCGCGCAGGAGGCCGGAGGCGAGCGGCGTCGCCCCGCCGACGGGCAGCGCGTCGAGCAGCGTGCGCGCGCGCGACGCGGAGGCCGAGGGCGGGAGCAGAAGCTCCGCGCCGGCCTCGCGGAAGGTGATGAGCGCGACGCGGTCGCGGTTGACGTAAGAGCGTCGCAGGAGCTGAGCCACCGCGCCCTTCGCCTGCGCGATGCGGTTGGCGGCCATGCTGCCCGACGTGTCCACGAGAAAGATGAAGAGCGTGCCCACACGACTCTTGAAGCGTTTGAAGCGAAGCGCCTCCGGCTCGACGCCGCTCGTCGGCGCGACACGGGCCGAGCGGCCGGGGGCTGCAACTTCATCCGTCGCGCGGCGGGCGGCCACGGCGCGCAGTGTCGCGTCGAGCGCGACGCTTCCCCGCCCGGTCTTCTCGGACGACGCGCCCGCGTAACGTCCGCGCGCGGAGAAGGTCGAGCCGCGCCGGGCCGCGCGCCTGCGCGAAGGCGAAGCGTCACTTCGGAGACGAGTCGCGGACTCGCCACCCTTCGGCGTCAACGCTTCGGGCGCGGTCGCGACCTCCGACGGAGATACGACGCGAGTCCTCTCGTCCGCGCCGGGCTCGCCCCTGCCCTCCGCATCCGGCGCGGCGCGGCGCGGCGCGCTGTCGTCCTCGGAGACGCCGCGCCCTTCGGCGCGAGCGCGACGGCCGGCGGCGGCCCTTTCGTCAACATCGACCGGCGGCCTCCGCGCCTTTCCGCCTTCCCCCGAGTCGGAATCCTCGCCGCCGAACATTTCTTCGGACGCACGCTCGACGCGCGCGCCTCCGCCGCCCTGTTCGAGCGGGTCGCGGCGCAGCCTGTGGCGGAGCGCGAGGGGCGCCACGCGCTTCACGTCGGCGGCCGTTGCCTCGCCGCGCCCCTCGAACGCCGCGAGGGCGCGCGCGGCGCGCGCGACCGTTATCTCGCCCCGGTGGCCGTCAACGCCGAGCCGTTGGCAGAGTTCGGCTATCCGCCTGAGAAGCGCGCGCGGGACTTTCACGCCCGCGAACCTGCCGGCGGCGCGCACCACGCGGCGCCGGAGCCGCGTCTGCTCCGCCTCCTGCGCGGCGTTGAAGCCGGCCGGGTCTTCGTCGAACGCCTCGCGGTGCTCGACGATCTGGACGCGCCTTTCGAGGTCGCGCTCGGTCTCGACCTCGACGCAGAGGCCGAAGCGGTCGAGCAGTTGGGGACGAAGCTCGCCCTCCTCCGGGTTGGCTGAGCCGACCAGACGGAAGCGCGCGGGGTGTTCGGCCGAGACGCCTTCGCGCTCGACGCGGTTGCGACCCGTCGCCGCCACGTCGAGCAGAAGGTCAACCAGGTGGTCTTCGAGCAGGTTCACCTCGTCGATGTAGAGGAAGCCGCGGTTGGCCCGCGCGAGCAGCCCCGGCTCGAACGCCTTGACGCCCTCCTTGAGCGCGCGCCCGAGGTCGATGGTTCCGCACACTCGGTCTTCGGTCGCGCCGAGCGGCAGCTCGACGACGGGGACGGCGCGGCGCTCCCGCCCGAGCGGCGCCCCCGACGAGAGCCGCGCCGCGCATTCTTCGCACAAAGCGTCGGCGTCCGACGGGTCGCAGTTGTAGGCGCAGCCGCGCGCGACGTTGAGCGACGGGAGCAGGTCTGCGAGCGCGCGCACGGCCGTCGACTTCCCCGTCCCGCGGTGGCCCGTGACGAGCACGCCGCCGACCGAGGGCGAGACGACGTTCAAGAGCAGCGCCAGCTTCATCTCCTCCTGACCGACGATGGCCGTGAAGGGGAAGACGGGGCGCGCCGCCCGCTGCTTCGCGCTACGTTTGTGGGAGGGACGGACTGTCATGTGGCTTGGAACGAGAAAGAGAACCGAGGAGCGGTCGGGATTATAAACGCTCCGCGACGGAAAGGAAGAGAAAACTTACGGCGGTGAGATTGTGAGAGTTTGAGATTTCAAATCTGAAGTTTGAAATCTCAAACTCAGGGCTCGATGGACATGCGGACGACGCTGGCGAGCGGGCGGCGCGTGACCTTGCCGTCGCGGCCGACGATGACGACCTGGTTGTTCTCGACCGTCACGCGGCGGACGCCGCTCATGTCGCGCTCAAGCGTCTCGCCCTCCTTCGTGACGATGACGAGCCGCTGCGCCGTGACGACAGGGGCGGGGGGCGCCGTGGGCTCCGTCGCCCCGCTTTCAGATGGGCGCTCGGCCGACTCTGAACGCCTCGACTCCGTCCCCTCGCGCGAGGAGGCGCGTCTCGGCGCGCGGTTGGCGCGGCGGCGCGAAGGGGTCGGGGCGGGCGTCGCCCCGGCCGTCGAAGGCGTGCCGGCGGAAGACTCTTCGGGCGGCCGCGTCCCGGCGGCGTCGGGGCTCGGTTCGCCGGTTCGCGGCGTAGTCGTGTTCGGGCGCGAACGCGCCGGCGGGTTGCGCGTCCCGCGCCCGCGCCTGTTGGCGGCGGTGCCCCCGCGACGGGTAGGGCTTTCCGGCGTGGGCGTCGCGGCCGGGCGCGCCTCTTCCCTCGCCTCCTCGACGGGCGTGGGCTCCGGCTTGGGCTCGTCTATGCGCGCGCCGGTCGCGGTCACGCGGCGCGTGCCGGCGCGGCGCGGGTCTGCGGGCGAGAGGGTCGGGGCGTCCTGCCGGGGCGCGTCGGCGAGTTCGGCGGGCGCGGGCGCGAACGAGCCGCCGAAGCGTATCGAGTAAGTCCCGTCGGCGTCGCCGACGGCGCGCGCCTCGACGCGCAGCACGAGCGTCTCGTCCTTGCGCAGGTAGAAGCTCTTCGAGAGCCGCGCCGGGTCGCCGAAGAGAGTGAACTTGACGAGCGGTCTGAGCGTCGTCGCCGTGTACACGTCAACGTCGCCGATGAGCTGTGAGGTTTCGAGGCTGACGACGAGGTCGCCCTCCGTCCCGCGGAAGGTGTAGAAGTGGCGCGTGCGGCGCGAGTCGCCCACGTCGCGCGGCGAGATGCGTCCGCCGACCTCGCCCGAGAAGACCGGCGTCGGGTAGCTCACGTCGCCCGACTGCGCGCGAGCGGGCGTGGCGACGAGAAGGGGCAGCAGCAGGAGCGCCGCCAGCGCCGTCCGGTTCGGTCGAAAGTCTTGACGAGAGTTTCCAAGCATCGGGTCGTGCCTCGCGGGAGGGGCCGAGTTTACCAGCCGCCGCGCGCCGCAACAAACGACACGCGGCGGCGCGGGACGCGGACGAAAAAACCGGCCGGGGCGCTCGCGCGTCTCGGCCGGTTTCGGGTGGCTTGATGCGGAAGGGGGGACTCGAACCCCCACGCCTTGCGGCACACGCCCCTCAAACGTGCGCGTCTACCAGTTCCGCCACTTCCGCTCGGGGTCTTTCAAAAGCAGACTAACAAATAACCGCCGCGCCGTTCAAGTCGGCCTCGGGCCGTGTCCGCGCGGCCGCGCCCTCAGACTACCTCGCGGGGCTCGCCGCCGGGGTCGCCGCAGGTGCGGCCGAGTCGGCCGGGGCCGGCGTCGCCGCCGCCGGTGCGCCGCCTTCGGGCTGCGTCGCGGGTGCGGGCACGGTCGTCGTCGCCTCGCCCTGGACGCCCTCGGCAGGGGTCGCGGGGCTGGCTGCCGGGGCCGGCGTGGGCTGCGTGGTGATGCCGCCCTCCATCAGCGAGCGCCCGCGCCCGCCGACGCCGAGACCCAGCAGCAGCGCAACGATGAAGAAGGTCGCCGCCGCGCCGATGGTGATCTTGGCGAGGATGGTCTGAGTCCCGCGCGGGCCGAAAGCCGTGCTCGAAATCGAGCTGGTGAAGAGCGAGCCGGCGTCGGCCTTGCCCGGCTGCAACAGCACCGAGACGATGAGCACGAGGCAGGACGCGATGAAGAGTCCGTAGAGAACGTAGTAGAGCAAAACTTTTCTGACCTCGGTTCCTGACTTACCTGTCGAAGTTGACTATCTTTGCGAACGTCTCGGCCTCAAGGCTCGCGCCGCCGACGAGCGCCCCGTCCACGTCCGTCTGCTTCATCAGCCCGGCGATGTTGTCGGGTTTGACCGAGCCGCCGTAGAGGATGCGAAGCGCGGCGGCCGCCTCCTGTGAGAACCTACCCGCGAAAACGCGCCGGACAAACGCGTGCATTTCCTGCGCTTGCGCCGGCGACGCCGTGCGTCCGGTGCCGATGGCCCAGACGGGTTCGTAGGCGATAATGATACGGTCGAGGTCGGAGGCTGTCAAATCGCGCAGGCCGCCTTCGACCTGCCCCTTCACGACCCTTTCGGCCACGCCGCCGTCGCGCTGCTCCAACGTCTCGCCCACGCACATGATGACCGTCAGCCCGGCGGCGAGCCCCGCTAGTGCCTTGCGGTTCACGAAGTCGTCCGACTCGTGGTAGTACTGCCGCCGCTCGGAGTGGCCGACTATGACGTGCGACGCGCCCGCGTCTTTGAGCATGTCGGCCGCGACCTCGCCCGTGTGCGCGCCGTGCTTCGTCTCGGTCGAGCAGTCCTGACCGGCGACGCTGATGTTCGAGCCTTCGAGCCGGTCGGCGACCGTCTTGAGCGCCGTGAAGACCGGCGCGATGACGACCTCGCAGTGATTCGCGTTCGCCACCAGGGGCTTCAGCTCGACCGCCGTCTGCACGGACTCGGCGCTCAGCTTGTACATCTTCCAGTTGCCGGCGATGACAGGTTTTCTCATTTATCGTTCAAGGCCGCGACGCCGGGCAGCTCGTCGCCGGCGAGGAATTCGAGGGTGGCGCCGCCGCCCGTCGAGATGTGTGTGATCTGGTCGGCGACGCCGGCCTGCTGGACGGCGGAGACCGAGTCGCCGCCGCCGACGATGACCGTCGCGCCGCGCCCGGCGGCCTCCGCGACCGCGCGCGCGACCCCGACCGTGCCTTCTTCAAAACCCTTCTCCTCGAAGACGCCCATCGGGCCGTTCCAGATGATGGTCTTCGCGTCCGCAATCTCTTTTGAGAAGAGCACGACGGTCTCGCGGCCGATGTCGAGCCCGACGAGCCCCTGGTTGGTGAACTCGACGGGGATGGTCTTGCGGCTGTTGAGCGGGTCGTAGCTGTCGACGACCTGGTGGTCGGTCGGGAGCACGAGCCGGACGCCCTCGGCCTCGGCGCGTTTTTTGATTTCGCGCGCCGTGTCCATCATCTCGTCCTCGACGAGCGACTTGCCGGTGTTGAAGCCCTCGGCCTTGAAGAAGGTGTAGGCCATCGCGCCGCCGATGAGAATCTTGTCCACGCGGCGGCTGATGAGCGAGTTGATGACGGGAATCTTGTCCGAGACCTTCGCGCCGCCGAGGATGGCGACGAAGGGGCGCTCCGGCGATTCGAGCACGCGGCCCAGGTACTCAAGCTCCCTCTCCATCAGGAGCCCCGCGGCAGACTTCTCGACGTGCCTGGTTATTCCCGCGGTCGAGGCGTGCGCGCGGTGCGCCGTGCCGAAGGCGTCGTTGACGTAGAGGTCGCAGAGAGAAGCGAGCCGACCGGCGAACTCCTCGTCGTTCTCCTCCTCCCCCTTGTGGAAGCGTAGGTTTTCGAGCAGGAGCACGTCGCCGTCCTTCAGCGCGGCGACCGCCGTCTCGGCCTTCTCGCCGACACAGTCCTCCGCGAAGGCCACGGGCTTGCCCAGCAGCCCCGACAGGTGTGCGGCCACGGGGCGCAGGCTGTACTTCCCGACCCGCTCGCCCTTCGGCCGCCCGAGGTGCGACGCGAGGATGACGCGCGCGCCCCGCTCCGTCGCGTACCGGATGGTCGGCAACGCCCCCTCGATGCGCGTGTCGTCGCCCACCTTCCCGTCCTTCACCGGCACGTTGAAGTCCACGCGCACGAAGACGCGTTTGCCCTTTAGTTCGAGGTCTTTGATGGAAAGCTTTGGCATGAGTGATAAGTGACGGGTGATAAGTGACGGGTGGGAAGCGGCAAGAAAAGCGTCGTCGCTTTCTTATCACTTACCGCCCGTCACTTATCACTCACCTACAGTCCTTTTTCCCCGAGGAACTTGACGAGGTCGCGGACGCGGCAGGAGTAGCCCCACTCGTTGTCGTACCAGGAGAGAACCTTGACGAGGTTGCCGCCGATGACCTTCGTGTACTCGGCGTCCACGATGGACGAGTTGTCGTTCTTGCGGAAGTCGACCGAGACGAGCGGCTCCTCCGAGAAGGCGAGAATGCCTTTCAACTCCTCGTTGGCGGCGTTCTTTAAGGCCGTGTTGACCTCCTCGGTCGTCACGTCGCGCTCGACCTCCATCACCACGTCGACGAGCGAGACGTTCGGCGTCGGCACGCGCACCGAGATGCCGTCGAACTTGCCCTTCAGTTCGGGGAGCACCAGCGCCACGGCCTTCGCCGCGCCGGTCGAGGTCGGGATCATCGAGAGCCCGGCGGCGCGCGCGCGGCGCAAGTCCTTGTGCGGCAGGTCGAGGAGCTGCTGGTCGTTCGTGTACGAGTGGATGGTCGTCATCTGCGCCGACTTGATGCCGAAGTTCTGGTGGATGACCTTGGCGACGGGCGCGAGGCAGTTCGTCGTGCAGGAGGCGTTCGAGATGACGTGGTGCGCGGCCGGGTCGTAGGCTTCGTCGTTGACGCCGAGCACGATGGTGATGTCCTCGTTCTTGGCGGGCGCGCTGATGATGACCTTCTTGACGGTGCCGCGCAGGTGCTTGGCGGCGTCCTCTCGGTTGGTGAAGCGGCCCGTGGACTCGATGACGACCTCCGCGCCGACCTCCTCCCAGGGGATGAGCGCCGGGTCCTTCTCCGAGAAGACGCGGAACTCGTCCGAGCCGACGCGGATGCCCGTCCCGGTCGCCGCGATCTCCTCTTCGAGGTTGCCGAGCACGGAGTCGTACTTCAAGAGGTGCGCCAGCGTCTCCGTGTCGGTGATGTCGTTGACGGCCACGAAGTCGATGTCGGCGTCGCCGAGGCAGGTGCGCAGGACGTTGCGGCCGATGCGCCCGAAGCCGTTGATTCCAACTTTGATTGCCATTGCTTGGTTAAGCCTCCTCGCGGTGCTGTGGACTTGCGGCGCGCACGACTCCCGGCCGTAACACTCCGGGCTCACACACGTCCGCGCGCGTGAACACTGTAGTTTGTCAGGGCTGACTCATAAAGAATGAAAGACTAAGCCCGCACGCGCCACCTGTCAAGCGAACCATCCGGCGGCCGCGCTCGTCTCACACAGGCGCGCGACGCCGGTCACGCCGGGGCGCTCGGCGCGTCCACACGCGAGGACTTAAATGTATGTTTTTGAAACCCCGTGCGGGCGGGGGACGTAGTAGGCTCCGAGTCAGCCGCGGCTTCGGAAGGGTGTCGGAATCGGCCGCGGCGCACCGTTTGCAACCCATATCGCGCGTTCGCGCTTTGATTCTCGTACGTCCCGCGCGCCAACCCGCGCGCCGACCCTTCGGAACAGTTTTAAGGTATAGAAAATGGTCAAACTGAGTCGGTCTCTTAAAGCCAGACGTGGGAATGTCCCTGCCCTCGCGTCAATCAGCCTGAGCGCGCTTCTCGTTTTCGGGAACGCCGTGTCCGCTTTTGGGAATACGCCCGCCGAGACGAAGGTCAAGCCGCCCAGGCCGGTCTTCACAAAGGTGGGCGAGCCCTTCGTCGTCGAGACGGCGGCGGCGGCCGAGCCGCAGTCCACGCCGCCGCAGACGCCCGCGCAGCGCGACGCGACCCGCCCGCCGGGCACAGAGCAGCGGCAGAGCGTCCCGCCGACGGCGCGTCCGAACGCGCCCGACCCGCGCACGCCGCCGGGCACTGACCGCCCCGCGCCGCAGACGCCGCCGGGCGCCCAGACGCCGCCGCCGAGCACGCAGCCGCCGGCGACCACCGCGCCCAGACCCGCGCAGCCGGCCGACCCGACGCAGACGGGCACGCCCCCCGCGACGACGACGGGCGACCCCGCGACCGCGACCGGCGAGGAGCCGAACTTCCCGTCCGTCCAGCCGCGCCCCGTGCCGCCGCTGCCGTCGCTCGTGCGCGTCGGCGTGACGGGCACCGAGACGATCCAGCTCACGCTCAACGAGGCCATCCGCCGCGCGCTCGAAAACAACAACGAGATCGAGATCGCGCGCGCCGACGTGCGGCTCGCCGAGCAGCAGCTCATCTCGCTGCGCGGCATCTTCGACCCGGTCTTAAATTTCACGCCCGAGATCAACAACAGCGTCCGCCCCGTCACCAACATCTTCGGCGGCGCGGGCTCGGCCGGCACCGTCTCGACGACCGACTTCAGCAACAACCTCTCCATCAACAAGCAGTTCGAGCGCGGCGGCGGCAACGTCTCATACTTCTTCAACAACCTGCGCGAGACGACTACGGCGACGAACACCTCGCTCAACCCGTTCTTCTCGTCGGCGCAGGGCATCCAGTTCACCCAGCCGCTCTGGCGCGACCGCTCCATCGACCGCAACCGCCAGCAGATACGCATCCAGCGCAAGCGGCTCGAACAGACCGACGCCGACTTCCGCCTGCGCACCATCGCCATCATCTCGCAGGTGCAGCGCGCCTACTGGGATCTGTTCTTCGCCATCCGCAACGAGCAGAACCAGGTGGCCAACGTCAACCTCGCGCGCGAGAACTTCCGCCGCACGGAGGCGAGCGTCGCGGCCGGCGCGTCCGCCCCGCTCCAGCGCGCCGAGATCGAGACCGAGCTTTCGACGCGCGAGTCCTCGCTGCTCATCGCCAACCAGCAGGTGACGGTCGCCGAGAACACCCTGAAGAACCTGCTCCTCAAGGACCCGCTCTCGCCCGACTGGTCGAAGGCCGTCGTGCCGACCGACCAGCCGACCTTCGACGAGACGCCCGTCAGCCTTGAGGCGTCGCTCAAGGAGGCGCACGAGACGCGCCCCGAGATACGCCGCCTGCGGCTCGAAGAGGAGGTCAACGACATCAACCTCCAGTTCTACCGCAACCAGACGAAGCCGCGCATCGACCTCGTGGGCACCCTCCAGACCAACGGCCTGGCGGGCACCCTCAACCCGGCCGTCATCGACAACACCCCCTCGCCGCTCATCGCCGGCGCCGCGGACAGGTTCCTGTTGGAGCAGATCAACGTGGTGCGCGCGGGGCAGGGACTCCCCCCTATCGATTCGCCCATCGTCCCGCCGACCGACGTCACGCTGCCCTCGCAGTTCATCGGCGGCTACGGGCGGACGCTCCAGAACCTCTTCCGCTTCAGCACGCGGCAGGTCGTCGTCGGCGCGACCATCCAGTTCCCGTTCAAGAACCGCACGGCCGAGGCCAACCTCGCCTACGCGAAGATTCAGCGCGAGCAGCTCGGCGCCACGACGCGCTCGCAGGAGCAGGTCATCGAGGTCGAGGTGCGCAACTCCGTGCAGGCCGTCGAGACCGCGCGCCGCCGCGTGCTGGCCGCGCGCGCCGCGCTCCGCAGCGCCGAGGAGCAGCTCTCCGGCGAGCGCCGACTCTACCAGGTCGGCCGCTCGACGACGTTCCTCCTCTTCCAGCGCGAGAACGCGCTCGTCAACGCGCAGAACCAGGAGCTACAGGCGCAGACCGACTACAACAAGGCGCTCGCAGACCTTCAGCGCGCGACCTCGACGACGCTGCGCTCCAACAACGTCTTCATCGACTCGCCCGTGCAGCCCGAGAAGTTCGGGAGGTAGCGCCGGCGGTCTCAGACCGACGGAAAGCGGCCGGGGGAAGCATACTTCCCCCGGCCGCTTTTTTCCGCCCCGCCTGCTTTGCTCTCCCGCCCCCGTTCTCGTATCCTCGCACGCGAACTCCGGGGCGCACGCCCCCTTAAATCGCCTTGAAGATTTCCGCCACCATCATCACTTTTAACGAGGCCGACAACGTCCGCGCGGCGTGCGAGTCGGTCGCGTGGGCGGACGAGATTCTGGTGGTCGACTCGCGCTCGGCCGACGCGACGCGCGAGATAGCCGCCGGTTGCGGCGCGCGCGTCGTCGAGCGCGACTGGCCCGGCTTCGCCGCTCAGAAGCAGTACGCGGCAGAGTCCGCGACTCACGACTGGGTCTTCAGCCTCGACGCCGACGAGCGCGTCTCCGAGGGGCTTCGCGCGAGCATACTGGCGCTGCGCGACGCGGACGAATCGCGGCTCGCCGACGGCTACCGCGTCGCGCGCCGCTCGTTCTACATGGGTCGTTGGATTAAGGGCGGCGGGTGGTACCCCGACTACCAGCTTCGCTTCTACGACCGGCGGCGCGGCCGTTGGGAGGGCGCGCACGTACACGAGTCGGTGAAGATGTCGGCCGGCGCGCGCGCGGGGACGCTCGGCGGCGACCTTTTGCACTTCAGCGTGCGAGACGCCGCGCACCACCACCGCATGATCGGCGAGCGCTACGCGCCGCTGGCCGCGCGCCAGATGTTCGAGGCCGGCCGCCGCACAACCCCGCTCCGCATCGCCACGGCCGGCCCCGCGGCCTTCACGCGCAGCCTGATTCTAAAGGGCGGCTTTCGCGACGGCCTCGCCGGCCTCGCCATCGCGCGCTTCGCCGCGCACCACGCCTTCCTCAAGCACCTGATGCTCTGGGAAATGCAGAACGGCCGTCAGCCGTCAGACGCGTAGGCCGTCAGGCGCGAGCCGTGATGAGAAAATTGCCTCTCCTCAAGACCCGCATCTGACGGCTCGCGCTCAACGCTTCCCTACTCCAAAACTTCGAGGTCTGTGCTCTCAAGTTGATGCCGGGGCTTTTCCGGCTTGGGGATGGGTGCCGGCTGATCCTGGCTGAGCGTTATCTCGGAGAGTAGCTGGTCGGTGGCCTGGCGCGCGACGGCCACGTCCGAGCCCTGGTTGAGGACGACGAAGTAGACCTTGCCGTACTTCTGCGTGTAGATGACGCCGCCGAGGCTCGCCATCCCGCCGTCGTCGTGGACGAGCGTCCCGGTCTTGCCGACGACCGCGCCTTCGAGCGGCGTCCCCACCATCCTGCGCCGCAGCGTCCCGTAGTCGTCGCTCGCCACGGCCATGATGTCCACCAGCTCCATCCCCTGCCGCCGCGCCTCCCCGTCGAGCGCGCGGACGACGGCGACGAGCCCGCGCGCCGTCATCCGGTTGACCTCAAGCCCCGAGGCGGTCGCAAGCTGTACCTGCTCGGGCGGCAGCCGCAACTCGCTGATGAGGAACTGCCGAATCGCTTCCGGCCCGCCGACCATCGCGCCCAGACGCTCGGCGACGAAGTTGCTCGAATGCGCGTTCATGTAGAGCAGGATGTCGCGCAGCGGGTAGGAGAGCACCGAGAAGGCCGGCTCGCCCGTCGGCGCGTCGGTCAGGGCCCAGGTCTTCGGGCCGAGCTTGAGCACCTTGGCGAGGCGCTGCGCGGCCTCGTCGGGCTTGTCCGTGAAGTTGAAGACGAAGTCGTGCGTGACGGCCAGCTCGCCCTCGAACTTCTTGACGCCGCGCTCGGCCAGCTTCTTCGAGATGAGCGTGGCGTGGAAGTCGCCGAAGGTCGGGTCGTGCCCCGAGACGAGGAGGCGGCCCTTGAGCACGCCCGCCTGGTCGACCGTGCCGTCGATGAAGACGCGCGTCTCGAAGCGGAAGTCCTTGCCCAGCTTCCTGAGCGCGACCAGAGATGTCGTCAGCTTGACGAGCGAGGCCGGGTTGTAGGCCGCGTCCGGGTTGTGCTCGGCGAGCGTCACGCGGCCGTCCGCTGACTGCGCGAGCAGCGCGTGGCGGCCGGGGTCGTCCTCGCGCGCCACGTACCAGCCCTCCACGTCGAAGGCCGGCACGGACGGCGTCGGCGCCGGCGCGGGCGCGGCGGCCGGCGCGGCCGAGCCGTTCGAGCCTTCCAGCGGGACGTGTATGTAAGTCGTCACCGCCTGCCGCGCGCGCGAGACGAGCGCGTAGGGCGCAAACGTCAGCGCGAGGATGATGGCCGTGCCGATGGTTATTAAAGCGTATATCGGTTTACGTTGGTTCAAATCGCCTGTCCCCTTATCAATGCGTTTATGAGCCTACTCGATGCCTTTATGACCCGACTGTATTATTCCGAGCCTTTAACAAAGCCCGACAAAGCTTTAATATGCAAATAGGGAGCCACCCGTCAAGGGTCGCGCCCGCCGAACCCATTCTTTTCCCTTCATCCACATCGAATGGACATTTTTCAAAGATTCGTGACACAGGACGCGCTGACCGGGCTCCCCGTCTGGCTCCTCACCGCTTTCGTGGCCGCGCTCGGCGCGATCATCGGCAGCTTTCTCAACGTCGTCATCCACCGCGTCCCGCGCGAGGAGTCGATAGCCTTCCCGGCCTCGCACTGCCCGTCCTGCGGGGGGGCGATACGCCCTTACGACAACATCCCCGTCGTGAGCTGGGTCGTACTGCGCGGGCGCTGCCGCTCGTGCCGCGCCCCCATCTCGGCGCGTTACCCCGGGGTCGAGCTGCTGACGGCGGCGCTCTTCGCGCTGACCTACCTGCTGCACTCGGGGCTCACGCTTTCGCTCCCGTTCGACCTCGCCTTCGTCGCGGCCGTCGTGGCGCTGGTCTTCATCGACGCCGAGCACATGATTCTGCCGAACGTCATCACGTACCCGGGCTTCGCGCTGGCGCTCGCGGCGCGCGCCGTCGTCCCGAATCTTTACGGCGTCGCCTCGTTCGGGGACGGGCAGGCGCCCGCGTGGCTTCTGTCGCTCGGCGGCGCGGTGCTCGGCGCGCTGGTCGGAGGCGGGTTTCTGTGGCTGGTCGGGTGGCTCTGGGAGCGCTTCCGTGGCGTCGAGGCGATGGGGCTCGGCGACGTGAAGATGATGCTGATGGTGGGCGCGTACCTCGGCTGGCCGCTGACGCTCCTGACCATCTTCGTCGGCGTGCTGAGCGGCTCAATCGCGGGGGTCGCCGCGATGGCGCGGCGCGGCGAGCGCGACATGCAGATGCTCCTCCCCTTCGGCATCTTCCTCGGCCTCGGCTCGCTCGTCAGCCTCCTCTTCGGCACGCGGATCATCGACTGGTACGTTGGGAAATTCTGAAAAACTGTCGGCTGTTAGCTGTCGGCTGTTAGCCAATCCGATGGCGGAAGATGCAGATTGATTCGGAACCCGTCAGCCTTTTTTGGCTAAAAGCCAACAGCTAAAAGCCAACAGCTAACAGCCGACAGCCAACAGCCCTATATGCCCCGATACGAAAACCGTGTGCAGTTGGCGCTGGCGCTGTTGGTGGGGCTGCTGCTCCTGGCCAACCTGTTCACGCTGACGCTGGTGGCGCTGACGCCCGCGACGCGCGCGGAGCGCGTGCCCGTCCTCTACACGGTCTTCATCCTCACTTTCGTCATCAGCGTCCCCAGCATCCTGCTCCTGCCGCGCTGGCTGCTCCGCCCCTACCGGCGGCTCGTAGACGAGGCCGAGCGCGCGCCGGTCGAGTCGGCGGTTCGGGGCCGGGCGCGCGACGAGTCGGAGTTCGTCCTAGAAACTTTTCAGGAGGTCGTCGCGCAGCTCCGCGCCAAGCAGCGCGAGCTTGAGCGCCTGAGCGCGCGCGCCGCCGAGCGCGCCGCCACCGCCGAGCAGTTCGGCGAGCGCGTCGTGGCGAGCCTCCCCTCGGGGCTCGTCGCCTTCAACTCCGAGGGGCGCGCGACCGTCATCAACGCGCCCGCGCGCGCTCTGCTCGGCGCTGGCGAAGGCTCGGGCGGCGACGACGACTTCCGCACGCTCCTCGCGCGCGCGCCGGGACTGGCCGAGATGGTCGAGCGGTGTCTCAGGACGGGCGAGCTTTACCGGCGCGAGGAGGTGACGGCCAAGTCGGACTCGGGGCGCGCGCGCAAACTCGGCGTGACCGTCGCGCCGATTGACCCCGCGCCCGCGGGCGGCTCGCGCGGCGTGCTCTGCATGCTGACCGACATCACCGAAGTCGCAGAGCTGCGCGAGGCGCTCGCGCGGCGGCGGAACCTCGAAAGTCTGGGCGAGATGTCGGCCGGGCTCGCACACGAGTTCAAGAACGCGCTGGCGACGCTGCACGGCTACGCGCAGCTCTTGCAGAACGCGGGGCTCGCGGCGGAGGCGCGCGCCTCCGCCACCTCCGCGCTGCTCGCTGAGGTGCGCGGCCTCTCCGAGATGGTCACGTCATTTCTCAACTTCGCG
>DASWNR010000028.1:0-4071 GCA_036399155.1 Pyrinomonadaceae bacterium | reverse complement strand
CCGCCTCCTGCCACGTGACGCCCGAGACGGGTTCGAGCGCCGCGCCGGCGGGGAACTCCCCGCCGGGCCAGTGCGAGGGCGCGGGCCGACCCGTGTCTTTCAGGTACTCGCGGTACTGCTCGTTGGTCGTCTCGGTCTCGGCGACGAAGAAGGGTTTGACGATAGCGCGGCGCAGGGGGAAGCCCGTGCCCTCACCGCCGAGCGTCACCTCGCCGCCGGGGACGGGCAGCTCGCCGGCGGGCGCGGTCTCGGAGGTCGCGGTCGCGGGCGCGGCGGGCGTTGGCTCCGGCGTCGCCTGCGCGGGCGGGCTCTGTCTCAACTCGGAGACGCGCCCGGGCTCCTCGCGCTCGTGCGTGCCGAAGAGGAGCCAGCCGCCGTAGCCGAGGACGACGGCCGTGACGAAGCAGACGAGACCCGCCACCGTGATGGGCACGAGGCGCGACTCGTCCGCGCCGGCCTTGTTGTTCGCGCTGAGGCGAGGACGTTCGGGCATGACACCACCTTCACCGTCCGAGAAAGCTTCGCGGCGGAGGAGTCACCACAACCTGCGTGTGTCTCCGCGCCGCGTTCTGAAAAAACGTTTGTCCGGAAGTGTGCTAAAGGGATTATAGCCGCGCCGGGTGCGGGCGGGCAACAGCTTCCACGCGCGGGGAATTTTCCGACGAAAATTTTGCTGCGGGAGACAATCCTCCGCGCCACAGGCTCTTAGAGATTCGCCGCGCCGCGCGCGCGGGCCCGCCCGCCGACCCGCCCGCCGACTTACTCGGGGGTGCGGCGTTCGTGGAGGATGGCGCCGATCTCGTCGTTAATCTTCTGCTCGCGCCGCGTCGTCTCCCGCCGTTCGCGCTCGCGCCAGTTCTCGCGGTGTTTTTCGATGACGCGCACCTCGCGCGCGGACTCGACGAGCGCCGCGCGCGCCCTCTCCACTTCGGCCTCGCAGCGCGCGACGACGCCCCTCTGCTCTTCGGCCTCGGCGCGCAACTCCTCCTCGCGCGCGCGCAAATCCGCGAGGTGCGTACGGTGCGCGAGGGCGCGTGCGGCGGCCGCCCCGCCGCTCATCGCCTCAAGCATCTCGGCGCGCGCCGCCGCCTGCCGCGCGCGGCACGCCTCGACCTCGCGCACGCGCCGCGCAAGCTCCCCCTCGGCCTCGGCCAGTTGCGCCATGCGCGCGGCCAGGAGCCGTTCCGCCTCGCGCTTCGCCTGCTCGCGCGCGCCGAGCACCGGCTCCAGCCTGTACTTCTTGCCCGTCATCGCACGCATTATACACTCGGCCGCCTCCGCGTGACGGCGCGGAGTTCGACTCGTGAGTCATACTTTGGTTTGACTCCGGGCTCAGACCCGGGGAGGGTGACACGCGCCGACGGGGGTGTTAGGGTTCGGCGGCGTGTTAACGGAGTCCGGCCACGTCGGAAGGTGAGCCGCCACAGAGTCCGAAGACTCCGACCCGCCGACTCTTATCCGAATCTAAGCTGACTTCCAGTCGATGCGAATCTTGCCCCCCGAGCGGCGTCGCGGACGCGGCCTCATCGTCGTTTTGGCGCTGGCCGTCGCGTCCTCGGCCGCGTGCCGCCGCGCCGACCTCCCCGAGAAAAATTCTCCGAAGTACCTCGAAGCCGTGCGCGCCTTCTACGTCGGCCTCTCGGCGCTACAGGTCGGCGACGACGTGCGCGCGGAGGAGAAGCTGAAGGAGGCGACCGCGCTCGCGCCGGACGAGCCCGCCGCGTGGGCCGATCTGGGCTTGCTCTACATGCGCCAGCGCCAGTTCGACCTCGCCGCGACGAATCTTGAGAAGGCGAGGCGGCTCGCGCCCGAGAACGCCGTCCTGTACGTCCTGACGGGGCAGTTGGAGAGCGGGCGCGGCAACTACGCGGAGGCGGTCAAACAGTTCCGGCGCGCGGCCGAACTCGACCCGCGCAACCTGAAGGCGCTCTACGCGCTCGGCCGCGAAACCGGGCGCGAGGGCGAGGGCGGCGAGGCGGAGGAGCTGCGCCTGCTGCAACAGATTCTCGGAGTCGAGCCGCGCAACCTCTCCGTCCGTTTGGACGTGGCGCGGCTCGCGGCCAAGCGCGGCGAGGCCGAACTCTTCGACCGCATGATGGGCGGCTTCGCGGAGGACGCGGCCGCGTGGCCTTCGGAGGCGCAGGAGCAGTTGAAGGCCGTCCGGACGGCCGCCGCCGCGGGGAACACGCGCGCCGCCGCCCCGCGCGTGCAGTTCCTGCGAAACGTCTTAGTCCGCCTGCCCGAGTACAGGCAGAGCCGGCTCGCCGTCGAAGACCCGCCGGAGATTTTGAGCGAGCCCTTCACGCGCTTCGTCAAGCTCGAATCGCCCTCGCCCGCGCCCGCCGCGCCGGACGAGGCACTGACTTTCAACGTCGAGCCTTTAGAGGAGTTCGGCGGCCCCCCTCTGGCATGGGGCGGCGCGGTCTCGCTCGCGGGCGAAGGAGCGCCCACGCCGCTCTTCGCCAACGCGCGGGGCGTACAGCTCGCGGGCGGCGTCAAGGTGGACTTCCCCGACGGCATCCCGGCCGCCCCGCCGACGCCGGCGGGCGTCGCCGCTCTCGACTTCGATTACGACTTCAAGACCGACCTCGCGCTGGCGAGCGTGGGCGGCTTCCGCCTTTATCGTCAGGAGAGCCCGACGAGCTTCGTAGACGTGACCGCGAAGACGAACCTGCCCGGCCCCGTCGTCAACAGCGTCTGCACGGGCGCGTGGGCCGCGGACATCGAGGCCGACGGCGACCTCGACATCGTGCTCGGCGTGAGCGCGAAGGACGGCCCGCCGCACGTGCTGCGCAACAACGGCGACGGCACCTTCACCGTGCTCTACCCTTTCGATGGACTCGCCGGCCTGAGCGACTTCGTTTGGGCCGACTTCGACGGCGACGGCGACCCGGACGCGGCGCTGCTCGACGCGCAGGGCCGGCTCGCCGTCTTCACCAACGAGCGCGCGGGTCAGTTCCGCCAGCGGCCCTCTCAAGCTAACACCGGCACAATCGCGCTCGGCGTCGCGGACGTGAACCGCGACGGGCTCTTCGACCTGCTCCTGCTCGGCGCGGACGGCGCGCTCACGCGCCTCTCGGACAAGGGCGAGGGCGCGGGCTGGGAGTCGGCGGAAGTCCTGCGCGGGGACGCGCCGCCCGCGGGGCTCGCGCCGGGCGCGTCGAAGATAACGGCCGCCGACCTCGACAACAACGGCGGCATCGACCTGCTCATCTCCGGCACGCAGGGCGCGCGCGCGTGGCTGAGCGACGCCGAAGGGCGGTTCAAGCCGTTGGGCCTCCCCGAGACGATATCCAACTCGCTCGGCGTCTCGGTCGCCGACGCGGACGCCGACGGCAGGCTCGACCTCTTCGGCGTGAGTAATGACCGGCGCGCGTTCAAGGCCGCGGGGCGCGGCTCGAAAAATTATCACTGGCAGTTGATACGGCCGCGCGCCGCCAACGCCACCGGCGACCAGCGCATCAACTCCTTCGGCGTCGGCGGCGAGATGGAGATACGCGCCGGCCTCCTCGTCCAGAAGCAGCTCATCAGCGGCCCGCTCGTCCACTTCGGCCTCGGCGAGCAGGCGGGCGCGGACGTGGTGCGCGTCGTCTGGCCCAACGGCTCGGTGCGCGCCGAGTTCGAGCTGAGGGCCGACACGTCCGTCCTCGCCGAGCAGCGCCTGAAAGGCTCGTGCCCGTCGCTCTTCGCCTTCGACGGGAAGCGGATGAGCTTCGTCAAGGACTGCGCGCCGTGGAGCCCGGCCATAGGGCTGCGCATCAACAGCTACCAGACTTTGCGGGTTCAGCAGACCGAGGAGTGGGTCAAGGTTCGCGGCGACCAGCTCGCGCCGCGCGAGGGCTTCTACGACCTCTCGATTACCGCCGAGCTTTGGGAGACCTTCTACCTCGACCGCTACAGCTTCGCGGTCGTCGACCACCCGGCGGGCACCGAAGTCTTCGTGGACGAGCGCACCGCGCGCGAGCCGCCCGCGCTCAAGGTCTACACCACGGGCGAGACGCGCCCGTTCGCGCGCGCCTGGGACGACGCGGGCGCCGACGTTTCCGAAGTCGTCCGACGCCTCGACGGCCG
>DASWNR010000027.1:0-11474 GCA_036399155.1 Pyrinomonadaceae bacterium | reverse complement strand
GGCACGCTCCGAGTTGAGCCTGGTCAGAAGCGTCGTCGAACTGCTCATGCATGTTGAAAGCCTCTGGCCGTTGCTCGATCATCATAGTAAGCTCAACTTGGAAGCTGGTTTATGAATGTGTCCAGACATCAGGGTCGGAGCATAACGTCATAACCGCCTGCGGTAGCGGGCGGCCCTTCGTTATTCGGAAGCCCCGAGTCGCGAAGGGCCGCCCGCTACCGCAGGCGGTTATGACCTGTCCTTTTATTCCTGCCAGTCGTCCGCGCCCTTCGGAGCGACGCTCATGTCGTTGGTCAGGCGTCGTCGCCCGTCGCGGCCGACCTCGACGCGCGTCGCGCGCGTCTCACGCTTCAGGGTCGGCGGATAATCTTCCGACGTTCCGGTCGGCCTCGCGCCCACGGCGGCGGCCGGCGCGTAGGCGGTCGGGCGCGAGGCGCGCGGGTCGCCCGAGGCGTAGCTCACGGCCGAAGGCGCTTCCGTATGCGCGGTCGGGGTCAGCCCCGCGTACTGCGACTCGGAGGCGGCGAGCGCGAGCAGCCCCCACGGGTCGCCGTGGAGCGAGCACTCGTGGTCGGGGACGAAGGCGGGCGAGAGCGCGACGCGTTCGCGCTGGGGGCAGGAGGGCGAGGCCGCGAGCCCCGTCTCCGGGTCAACCTCGACGAACGTGACCGACGCGGGGCGCGTGAACTCTTCGCCGCCGAGTTCGGGCCTCAGCTCGACCGCGCGGCGGACGAACTCAGTCCACGCGGGCAGCGCCGCGTCCGCGCCCGTCAGGTCAAGTTCTTCGCCGTCGTCGAAGCCGACCCACACGACGCAGACGAGGTTGGGAGTGTAGCCCGCGAACCACCCGTCGCGGCTCGTTCCGGTCTTGCCCGCGACCGCCGTCCCCTTGAACGCGCCGCGCGCTGCGCGCGCCGTCCCGCGTTCGATGACCGCCGAGAGCATGTCGGTCATCATGTACGCGGTCGCCGGCTTCAACACCTGCGCCGGCTGTTCCCGCACGCCGTCGTCCACGCCAAATTCCGTCGCGCCGTCGACGCGCAGCACCGGGCTCGGTCGCGCGAGGCGGCCGCCCGAGGCGAAGGCCGTGTAAGCGGTCGCCACTTCGAGCGGCGTCGCCTCGGCCGTGCCGAGTGCCATCGAGGGGTAGGCTTGCGGCTTCGGGAGCCCGAGCCTTTGGGCGAGCGCCGCCACGCGCGTCAGCCCCACGCGCATCGCCGCGTCCACCGTGACGACGTTGAGCGAGCGGACGAGCCCCGCGCGCAGCGTCACGTCGCGCATCGAGAACCCGCCGCCGTAGTTCGCCGGGCGGTAGCGCGAGCGCACGTCGTACGTGAACTCGCGCGGCGCGTCGGAAGAGAGGGTGAGCGGCGAGACGCCCGACTCCAGTGCCGCCGCGAAGACCACGGGCTTGAAGACCGAGCCCGGCTGCCGGCGCGCGTCGGTCGCGCGGTTGAGCTGCGACTCGGCGTAGGACGTGCCGCCGACCATCGCCAGCACGTGCCCCGTCTTCGGGTCCAAGGCGACGAGCGACGCCTGCGGCCTGCGCCTGCCCTTGAAGACTTTTTCCAGACGCTCGACCTGCCGGCCGACCGCCTCCTCGGCGGCGCGCTGCAAGTCCAGATCGAGCGTGGTGTAGACGCGCAGGTCGCCCCCCGCCTGCGCTCCGCCGTCGTCGAGCCGCGACTCGACGGCGCGGCTCACGTAGTCGATGAAGTAGGGCGCGGTGGCGTCGGCGCGTTCGAGCGGCGCGACGCCGACCGGCTCGCCGCACGCGGCGCGCGCCTCTTCGGGCGTGACCGCGCCGTCGCGGAGCATCGCCGCAATCACCGTGTTGCGGCGGTCGCGCGCCGCTTCTGGGCGGCGGTCGGGCGTGTAGCGGCCCGGGCTCTGTATCATGCCTGCGAGCGTCGCCGCCTCCGCGAGCGTCACGTCCTTCAACTCTTTGCCGAAGAAGACGCGCGCCGCCTGCCGCACGCCGCGCACGGCGATTGAGCCGCGCTGCCCGAGGTAAATCTCGTTGCAGTAGAGCGCGAAGATGTCCTCTTTAGACATCCGGCTCTCAAGGACGGTGGCGACGGCCGCCTCGCGGAACTTGCGGCGGAGCGTGCGCTCGGGGCTGAGGTACGTGTTCTTGACGAGCTGCTGCGTGATGGTCGAGCCGCCCTGCTTCAACTCCCGGGAGTCGTCGCCCCAACTGAAGGCCGCGCGCGCGATGCCCCACAGGTCTACCGCGCCGTGCTCGAAGAAGCGCCGGTCTTCGACCGAGAGGACGGCGCGGCGCAGCACCTCGGGTATCTCGGAGTACGTGAGCGCGGAGCGCTCGCCGGTCTTCTCGCCGGCCTCGACCGTGAGCGGCTCGGGCGCGAGCGTGTAGGAGTCGAGCGGCGCGCCGTCGCCGGTCAGCCTGGCGACGCGGCCCCGCCGGTCGAACTCGACGCGCAACGCCGAGACGCCCTGTGCGGTTGCCCCGTCCGAGTCTTCGGACGGGAAGATTTCGACCGCGCCCCCCTCGGCGCGGAAGCTGCCGTTCCAGACGCGGCTCGCCGCCTCGCCCTCGACGTACCCGGCGCGGCGCAGGATTTCCGCCAGCCCCTCGGCCGTCAACTGCTGCCCTTCGCGCAGGCGTCGCGGCGCGGCGTAGAGGCCGGCGCGGCTCGTCAGGTAGCCCGACGCGAGACGCCCGTCAACGACTTTCGAGTAGTGTGAGTAGAGGTAAGCGAAGGCGGCCGCCGTGCCGACGACCGCCGTAATCAGGAGCGCGCACGAGACGCGGAGTAGACGGCGAAGCAGACGCCCGCCGCGACCGCCCTCGGCGCGGCGGCCGGCGTCGCGGTAGAGCCGCACGCGCGGGAAGCGTCGGCGCGCTTTGGCGTGTGCCCCCGAATCCGCCCCGGCCGTCTGAGTCTCTTTCGCCATTCGGTTTCCCGGTAAGCGCGACACACCCGTCCCGGCGCGTGCGCGGTCACACGCACGCCCGTCGCGCGCCGTCCAAACTCCCTTCCGTGTGCGAGAAGTAAACGACTAATCGTCACCGATTTCTCGTTCCGGGGAGGCGGGGAGAAGCCCCCTGCGGTAACCTCCGGTTTTTCAGGCCCCGCGCGCGGCCTCAGCCGAACATCATCGAGAACGCGGCCGTCGAAACGGCGAGCGTGATCATCGTCATGATGAGCGCGAGGAGCTTTACAAAGCTGTCGGTTATCTCCTTCATCGTTCCTGCTTCCCCCTGTGCTGACGGTTCAATGTCCGCTCCGGCACATTGCAACGGCCATGCCGGCGACTCCGATTGGCCGCGCCCGCGCAAAAGCCCGTGCTTTTACGACTTCAACGTTCGAGCCCGACGGCGCACAGGCCGACTCGCCCGCTTTCGGTACGAAGGCGGCGGTGCGACACGTTGCGCTCGCGTTTTGAAATAAGGCACCTCAAAGCCGGGGGCGGGGCCGAGGTTATTGTTGTAGGCTTCTGGTCTTTCGGCGGAAGTTGAACCAGCCGGGTTCATCTTCGGGCTGGGGTTCGAGCAGCTCTTTGATGGCGGGCATGGCGGCGCGCGCGGCCTCGGCGCCGGCGGCGATGAACTCGTCGGCGCGCGAGAGTTCGTCCCAGCGGAGGTGTCCGACCGCCGGGCTGATGACGACGTCGGCGAGCTGTCGCTGGTGCTCGACGGCGACGCGCTGGACGACGAGCATCGACTGAATCAGGACGCCGAGGACGGACGCGGGCGGCCCCAAAAACTTCGCGCCCTCGTGGTTCACGTCCACGGCGACGACGACCTCCGCGCCTAAGCCCCGCGCGACCGAGACGGGCAGGTTCGCGACGAGCCCGCCGTCTACGAGCTGCCGACCCTTCGCGTCGGTGACGGGGACGTACCAGCCGGGGATGGCGCAGCTCGCGCGGACGGCGAAGCCAAGGTCGCCCTCGTCGCGCATGACGACGGCCGCGCCCGTCCGCAGGTCTGTGGCGACCGCCGCGAAGGGCGTGGGCAGCTCCTCGAAGCGCGAGAAGGGGAAGCGCTCGCGCACGTACTGCTCCATAACCGCGTTCGACTGGACGCCGAGCCTCGAAACCGTCACCCGCCCGAGGTTGCGCCAGCGCAGCGAGCGCCCGATCTCCTCGATCTCTCCGGCCGACATCCCCGCGGCCAGCGCGCCGCCGACGAGCGCGCCGGCCGACGTGCCGGCCACGCGGTCTACGCGGACGCCGTGCTCCTCGAAGACCTTGAGCACGCCGACGTGCGCGAGGCCGCGCGCCGCGCCGCCCGAGAGCGCGAGCCCGAGCCGCGGCCTCCTGCCTGTGCTGTCGGCGTTATGCCTCATAAAAAACAGAGGTCGGAGTTTGGGGTCAGTTGCCGGGAGTCCTGCGCGCGGGCGTGCGGCCGCGAGGGTCGGGGTTTACAGACCTCTGCCCCCCGCCCTCCGGCCTCTGAACCCCGTCGGCGAACGACTCGTCGAGGAAGGTTATCTGCGCGGCGGCGCGCGAGTCTTCGAGGAAGGCGTCGGTCTCGGACCCTATCTTGCGCTCGATAAGCTCGGCCTGCATCTGGTCGTAGACGGCCTTGAGCTCGGGGACGATTGCGCCGGGCGACTGGCGCCGGCGGCGCGGGACGAAGACGTCTTTGTAGTAAGCCTCGACCTCCTGCGGGGTGACGACGGTGAAGGAGCGGAAGCGGAAGTCGAGGTACTTCTCCATGTCGAGGCGCTCGTGGATTATCTCGCGCAACTGCGCGGCCGTCAGCCCCGTGCGCTCAAGCCGGCTCTGGAACTCCTGAAGCGAGGGGAAGCGTGCGACCAGCTCGGCCTCGGCCTTCTTCGTCTCCTCCTCGGTGGCGTGGACGTGCGGCAGCTTCTCTGCCTCCTGTACGACGAGCCGCTGGTCGATGAGCAGTTCGAGCGCGCGGCGCAGGTCTTCGCGGCGCGGGTTTTCGAGCGGCACGCCGGGCTGGAGCGCGAGCTGCCACAGGAGGTCGGAGTACGTTATCAGCTCGCCGCCGTTGACGACGGCGACCATACGGTCTACGACCTCGCCGCCCCCGGCCGCGGGGGTCTGCGCCCGCGCGGGCGCGGCGAGCGTGGCGAGCGTGACAAGCAGGATTGCCGGCAGCAGCGTCTTCATGCTCAAGACCTCGGACTTCAGAGTCACTCTCGATTTCAAATATGAAATTTGAAATTTCAAATCATTAGAACGTCTGCCCGAAGCGGAAGTGTAGCTGGTTGTTCTTCAGGCGGTGGATGGCGGTGCCGCCGCCGAACTGCGGGACGGCGAACTCGGGCGGGTTGAGCAGGTAGGCCCAGTCCGCGCCGATTGAGCCGAGCGGCGTCTTGAGCCTCAGCCCCAAGCCGACGGTGTGCGTCCACTTCTGGCACGAGTTCGGGTCGCGCCCGGCCTCGCAGCGCCCGGGGCGGAAGAGGTCGCCGACGCGGTCGAAGACGTTGCCGCCGTCGTAGAAGGGCACGGCCTGTATGTTGCGCGTCAGCGCGACGCGCGCTTCGAGGTTGACGACCGCCATGGCGTTGCCGCCGATGGGGACGGAGAAGGGGTTGACCGCGATGGGCACGCCCTCGCGGTCGCGGAACGTCCCGCACGGGGGGAGGAAGGCGGGCGGCGGGCTGGTGTTCGGCACGGGGCCGGGCTGCGGCCCGAAGGTGCAGAAGGGCGCGACGATGCGCGGCCCGGCCTCCTCGAAGCCGAACCCGCGCAAAGAGGTCGCGCCGCCCGAGAAGAAGCGCTCGCTGATGGGCAGACGGCGGTCGGGGTCGTCGATCACGCCGTTCAGGTTGCGGTCGCGCGTCTGGAAGATGCTGGCGAGCCCGAGCTGCACGCTCGCCGCCAGCACCGTGTCGCGCAGACGGCCCAGCGAGTGGTAGCGCTGGTACCGCACGTTGAGCTTGCTGAACGAGAGGTTGCCGCCGAGCGCGCGCGCCGCCAGCGCGTAATCGACGGTGAGGAAGTCGCCGCGCGTCGGGTCGAACTGCCGGTCGCGCGTGTCGCGCGCGAGGCTCGCGCCGAAGCGCGAGAGGCGCACGCCTTGGTCGGGCCTGAGCACGTTGGCGATGAGCAGGCTCTCGATGTTGAAGAGCCGCACGTCCTCGTAGTTGTAGCGCAGGAAGAGCGTCGTGCGCTTGCGCTGCGCGCCCGACGGCGTCAGCTCCAGTTCGAGGTCGCGCCGCGTCTCAAGGTTAACGCTGAAGCGGTTGATTGAAGGGCCGGCGGTGCGCTGGCCTAGCTCGTCGATGAGTTCGCCCTCGGCGTCGAAGCGCTGGACGATGCCGTTGGTGCCGCGGTCGATGGTCGTGCGGAAGAAGCGCGTGACCGAGGTGTCGCGCTGGTACTGGACGGAGAGCGTGAGCGGCGCGAACTCCTTCTCGCCGTAGCGCCGGAAGCGCGGGTCGAAGTACTCGAAGCGCAGGAGCTGCTGCTGGCGGCTGGCGCGCGTGCGGATGGCGCCCTGCCGGAGCTTGCCGAAGAGGTTGGTGTTGCGAATCTCGAACCCGCCCAGCGCGCCCGTGTCGGTCGAGAAGCCGACGATGTACTCGGTCGTCAGGCTCTTGCGCTCCTGCACGTCGATGATCACGTCGCGGCGCTTGAAGCCGCCGGGGCCGTCGGGCGCGGGCTCGGTTCGGATGAGCACCTGCTGGAACGCCTCGGCCGTGTTCAGGAGCGCGCGCTCGCTCTCGGCGAGGTCGTCGCCGCGGAGCACCTCGTTCTCGCGCAGCGGGATGGCTTCGAGCACCGCCTCCTTCTTCGTCCGCACGAGGCCGTTGACGTAGATGTTGTTGATGAAAAACTTGTCCGACTCGCCCACCTGGTAGACGAGCCGCACGCGCTCGTCGCCGTTCGCCGCGACCGGCAGCTCGTCGAGCGACACGTCCACGGCGGCCTCGATGTAGCCGTTGCGGACGTAGTGCGAGCGGATGCGCTCGCCGTCGGCGCGCGCGGCCGCGCGCGAGTAGGGGCCGCCCACGACGAGGCAGCCATCGTCGGGCGGCGCGCCGGCCGGCGTCCCCTCGCGCGACGCCGTGCCGGCGACGCAGCGCGCGTCGCCCAGCTGCTCGGAGGTGTAAATCTGGTTGCCGCGCGTCTCGACGCCGGCGACGCGCGTGAGCGGCCCCTCGCTGACGGCGAAGGTGATGATGAGGTTGTCGCTCTCAAGCGTGATGCCCTGCCGGACGGAGACCGCCGCGCGGCGGTAGCCCATGTCGCGCAGGCGAGCCTCGACGACGCGGCGGTCGCGCTCCAGAGCGTCCTCGCTCGTGTAGCCCCGGCCGTAGCCCAGGAGCGGGATGATGGCGAAGGCGTTGGCGGTCTGGCTCCGCAGGTCGGCGTCAACGTCCTCGACCGAAAGCCTGTCCGTCCCCTCGATGCGTATGTCCGTGAGCTTGAAGCGGCGCCCGCGCTCGACCTCGTAGGTGATGGTGACGTTGCTGTTCGCGAGCTCCTCGGGGTTGAGCAGCTCGCAGGGGTCGGCCTCGCCGCCGAGCGCGTCGGGCTGCGGGGCGAGCGGGGGCGTGACCGCGCAGACGGCCGTCACGTCTGCGAAGAAGTAGCCCTCGCCCTGCAAGCGGTTGCGTATGCGTCGGCGCCCCTCCTCGATGGCCGAGTAGTCGATGGTGCCCTCGCGCTCGACGGGGAGCAGCTCGCGCCGACTCTTCTCCTTCAGCTCGTAGCCGGTGACCGCGACCGCGACGCGCGGGCCGACGCTCCCCTTGAGCGTGACCGTGATGCGGTTGGCGGCCGAGTCGAGGCGGATGTCGGGCTCGTCGATGCGCGGGGCGAGGTGGCCGGTCTCGACGACGGCGCGGCGCACGCGCGCCACGTCCTCGCCGAGCGCGGCCTGCGTGAACTGCCCGCCGGGCTGTAGGCGCAGCTCGCTGCGGACGGCGGCGAGCGCCGCCGCGTCAAAGCCCTTGATGTCTATCTGGAAAGTTTCGAGCGCGGTGGGCGCGCCCGGCCGCACGTCGAAGACGACCGTCGCGCGCGTCCGCGTCGGGTCGAGGCGGCGGTCGTAGGAGACCTCCGCGCGGTAGAAGCCGCGGTCGTGGAGGTAGGCGACGATGGCCTCCGCGTTCTCGCGCATCGCGGCCTCCGTCAGCCGCTTGCCCGGCTCCAACAGCGTGACGCGCGAGCGCAGCTCGTCCTCGCCGACGCCGGCGCGCGGCACGTCGGCGATCTGGAACTCGACGCCCGCGACCGACACCTGCGGCCGGTAGACGAAGCGCAGCGCGACGCGGGGCCGGCCGTCGGCGCCGCCGCCCGCGGCGTCGCGCGCCTCGACGCGCGCGGCGGCGACGCGCCCCGTGTCGAAGAGCGCCTGCAAGGACTCGCGCACGAGCACGGCCGAGAAGACGGCCCCGGCGGCGACGCGCAGACGCGCGCGCAGCTCGCCGAGCGCCGCCTCGTCAACCGAGGCGTCCTCGACTTCGAGCGCGACGCTCTCTATCGTCCGCCCCTCGTAACGGCTCAGGTCGGGCGCGAGGCGCGGCCCGCCGCCGTTGCCCGCCGCCCGCGCGCCCGAAGGCGCCAGCAGCAGCAGCAACGCGAGAGTCAGTAGTAAGACCCGCGGGATAATCACAGTAGACAGTCGTCAGTAGACAGTAGAAAAAACTTCACCAGTCGAATCGTCCGTGGGTCGGCGTCAGCGGCCGTAACGCGGGGCGCTACCGGCCGCCGGCTACCGTCTACTTCCCCCTCAATATCTCTTCCTGAAGCGCAGCTCGAAGTTGAAGTTGTTGCTGCGCGAGCTGAGCGTGTCGGTCGAGCCCTGCTGGTACTGCGCGATGAACGACAGGCGGTCGCTGACGCGGTACTCGACCGCGATGACCTGGTTGGACTCGCCCGTGACGTTGGTCGAATAGGTGATGGCGAGGTTGCGGTTCACCTGCCGCCCCACGGTCAGCCTCGCCGTCGGGCTCTGGCCGGCGCGCCCCGCGATGACGGGGTCGAACTCGAAGCGGTTCAGGCCGAAGAGCTTGTCGGTCGCCTTCTGCACCGGCGCGTTAATCAGCGTGTCCGTCAACAGACTCGTCGCCGTCCCGAGCCCGGTCTGCGCCAGCGTCGAAGTGCCCTCGGGGCCGCCCGAGAGGTTCCCCGTCGTGATGAGCGCGATGACGTCCGCCTGCGGCAGCGGCGGGTCGGACGTGGCCGTCGTCGTGAGCCCCCCGGAGATCGGCCCCGACATCGTCACCGTCACGCGGTAGCCGCGTATGTCGGACTGCGCCTGTAGGTTGATGACCGGAGGCGCCTCGACGCGCGGCGGCAGGTCGACGGTGGCGCGCTGAATCTCGTAGCGGTCGTTGCGGAAGGCGACCGTGCCGCGCGTCGCGGTGATGCGCCCCGACGTGACCGGCGCGTCGATGGGGCCCTGCACGCGCAGGTTGAGCGAGCCGACCATGTCGGCGAGGTTGTTGCGGACGACGAGCGCGTCCTGACCCTGGATGGTCAAATCCACGGTCGTCGGCCCGAGGAAGCCGGCGCCGCCTCCGCCCCCGCCCCCGCCGCCCGACGTGATGGGCACCTCGTTGCGCCGGTCGATGAGGTCGGCGAGGTCTATGTCCTCTGTGATCTCGGTGCGCCGCACCCTGACCGTGCCCGAGGCGATGACGCCCTCCGTGCCGCCGCGGATTTCGAGCGAGGCGTCGGCCGTGGTGGGGAGGTCGCCGAGGAAGGCCGGCAGCGTGACGAAGGCGGCGGCGGGCACCGTCACGTTCTCGCCGCGCGCGACGACGCGGAACTGCGTCGGCATGAAGCCCGAGAGCAGCGCGCCGCCCGTCACCGAGAAGCGCCCGCCGCCGAGCCGGCCCGTTAAGCTCTCGACGTTCGCCTGGTTCGAGTTGAAGCGGACGGAGCCGTTGATGTCGGTCGCCATCAGGCGCTCGTTCGAGAGAAGCAGCGCGAGCGACACGCCCTGCACGGAGGCCGTCCCCGTCACCTGCGGCTGCTCGAAGCTGCCCGCGACGCCCGCCGCGACGCGCGCCACGCCCGACATGAAGAAGTTGCGGCGGGCGCTTGAGAGCACGCGCAGGTTGAGGTCGCCGTTGACGGTCAGGTTCTGTCGCCCGCCCGCGCCGAGCGCGGCGGTGCCGCCGAAGACGATGTTGGTGCCGGGGCCTGTGAATCGCGTCCGCTCGAACGTGACCTCGTTGGGCTTGAAGGTGACGACGAGCGGGCTCTCGGCCGTGAGCGGCACGTCCTCGACCTGCACGCTCAGCTCGGAGAACTCCGCGCGCCCGGTGATGGCGTCGGCGGCGAAGCCGCCCTCCTCGTCGAGCAGGTCGCCCGAGGCGCGGATGGTGCCGGCGGCGCGCCCCGTGACGCGGACGTTCGGGTTGCCCATCAGCGCGGCGAAGAGCGGCGTCAGGTCCGCGCCCGTCAAAGTCGTCTCGACCGTCAGCGGCAGGTTCTCGCCCGCGAGGTCTACGGTGGCGCGTACGACCTGCGGCTGGCCGAGCAAGCCCGTGGTCAGCTCGGCGACGAACCGCTGGTTCTCGTCGATGCGCCCGGTGAGCGCCAACTCGCCGGCGGGCTGGCCGTTGACGGTCACGTCGCGGCCGCGCGCGTTGAGCGCGACCTTGAAACGGGCGAGGTCGAGCGGGTTGCCCGAGAGCGTCGCGTCGAAGTCGGCCTTGCCCGAGAGCGCCGGCAGGCCGCGCGCGCCGAAGAGCGTGGTGACGAGTGCCAGCTCGACGTTCTTCCCGTCGACGCGGAAGTTTTCGACCGTCGGCACCGTGATGCCGCCCGCGCCGCCCGCCCCGGCCTCGACGAAGGCGATGGAGCCGCCCGCCGTGATGTGTCCGTCGCCGAGCCGCACGTCGAAGGCGTCGAGCTTGACGTTGGAGCCGTTAAAGCTGGCGCGCGCGACTATCTCGTCGTAGGGCGTCGAGCCGATGCGGCCGGCGGCGACGCGCAGATCGGCGCTGCCCTCCATCGCGCCGGGGTAACCCGTGACGCTGACGCGGCCCGAGGCCGGCCCCATCCCCGAGAGGTTGCCGACGAGCGTGCCGGCCGCGCCCGTCGGCGTACTCGACGACCCGCCGCCGACGCCGAGCGCCTCAAGAAGATTCCCCGCGTTGACCTGCTCAAGCGTCGCGTCGAAAGAGACGTTGTTCTCGCCCGCGCGCGGGATGGCGGCCGTGAAGGTCACGCCGCCGCCGTCGGGCTCGGCCAGGCGGCCGTTGTCGATGCGCGTCTCGGTCGCGCTCGACGCGATGTCGGCCGAGAGCGCGCCGAGGTTGCGCCCGCGAAGGTTGAGCGACTGAAGCTCGAAGCGCCCGTTGACGGCGGGCGCGTCGAGGTCGCCGGTCACGCGGCCCTCGAAGCGCAGGTTCCCGGCGAGCGACACGTCGAGGCGCTTGACGTTCTCCTCGAACGCCGCGAGCAGACCCGTCGAGAGGACGACCGCCTGGAACTCCGAGGCGTCGGTCGAGTTGAGGTTGACGGCGAGGTCGGAGCCGCCCTGGAAGGAGAAGCGCCCCGTAGCCGTC
>DASWNR010000026.1:0-43155 GCA_036399155.1 Pyrinomonadaceae bacterium | reverse complement strand
CAGAGGCTGCCCGGAGCCGAGGCGCTGCAACTCGGCCAGCGGGTAGCGGCGGAAGGGCAGCGAATCGCGCTCCTGCTCGAAGACGCTTTCGGCCAGCTCGCGCCACGTCCCGCCCGCCAGGTCGAGGCGGAAGGGCAGCGTGTTGAGGAACAGCCCGAGCACGCGCTCGCCGTCGGTCTCCTCCGGGCGGCCGTTGTAGACGAGTCCCGTGACGACATCGCGTACGCCGCCGAGCAGGCCCATGACTTTCAGGTGCGCGGCCAGCAGCACGCTCTTGACGGGGATGCTGGCCGCGCTCGCCAGCCGCTTCAACCCCTCGGAGACTTCGGCCGGGATGACGACCTCGCGCACCTCCACGGGCACGACGCCCGCGGGCTGCGGCCGGCGCAGGCGCGGCAGACGTGAGACGGTCACCCCGGCTAGGCGCTCTTTCCAGTACCGCTTGCTGTCGGCGGAATCCAGCGCCGCCTGTTCGAGCGCGACGAAGTCGCGGAACGAGACCGCCAGCGGCGGGTCGGCGTGTGACGCCTCGTCTTCGAGCAGCGCGAGGTAGCGCCCGAACAACTCGGTCAGCAGCGAGGCCGCGCTCCAGCCGTCCAGAATCGCGTGGTGGAAGCTCATCGTAAACTGGAAGGAGTCGTCCGCGCGGCGGTGCGCCTGGAAGCGCAGCAGCGGCGGCTCGTTCCAGACGAAACCCTGCTTTTTGTCGGCGGCCATCCAGTCGGCAATCGCGCGCTCCTGCTCCTCCGGCGACAGGCCGCGCAGGTCGCCGACGGCGAGCGGCGGCGCGACCCCGGCGTGCACGAGTTGGAGGGGCTGCGTGAAGCGGCTCAGCTCGAAGGAGGCGCGCAGCACCGGGTGGCGCGCGCTCACCTCGCGGACGGCGCGCTCCATCGTCGGCACGTCGAAGCGCGCGTGCAGGTGGAAGCTGTGCAGGTCGTGGAAGATTGCGGCCTCCGGGTTGAACTCGCTGTGAAAGATCATCCCGGCTTGCAGCATCGCCAGAGGGTAGGCGTCCTCCAGACCCTCCGGCAAACGCCGCCGGTCTTCGGCCGAGACGAGGCCGAAGGGCTCGGAGCGCGCCGGCTCGCCCGCCCCGTCGAAGCCGGCGACGCGCGCCAGTTGGCTGATCGTCCGGTGCTGGAAAATTTGCTCGTGAGAGACGTTCAGGCCCCGCTTCTGTGCGCGTGCGCGGATCTGGATGCTGCGCATCGAATCGCCGCCGAGGTCGAAGAAGTTGTCCTCGACCCCGATGGGCTCGACGCGCAGCACCTCGGCCCAGATGCTCGCCAGAATCTCTTCGGTCAGGTTGCGCGGCGGCACCAGCGGCGGACGCCCGGCGCCGCGCGCCGGCTGCTGCTCGGGCGCGGGCAGCGCGCGCCGGTCGACCTTGCCGTTCTTCGCCAGCGGCATCTCGTCGAGCGTCACGAACGCCGACGGGATCATGTAGTCCGGCAGCTTGTCGCGCAGCGCGTCGCGCCACGCGCTCGCGGACAGTTCGGCGTCGGCCACAAGGTAAGCGACGAGGCGCGTCAGGACGTGAGCCTCGCCGTCGCCGGCCGGGGGCTCGTCGGCGCGCGCCACGACGACGGCCTCGCGCACGGACGGGTGCTGCAACAGCGCGGCCTCTATCTCGCCCAGCTCGACGCGGAAGCCGCGCACCTTGACCTGACTGTCCACGCGCCCGAGGTACTCGATGTCGCCGCCGCTCAGGTGGCGGCCCAAGTCGCCCGTGCGGTAGAGGCGCTCGCCCGCGGCGTCGGCGAACGGGTGCGGCAGAAACTTTTCGGCGGTTAGCCCCGGGCGGTGGAGGTAGCCGCGCGCGACGCCCGCGCCGCCGATGTACAACTCGCCGACGACGCCGACCGGCGACGGGCGCAGTCGTTCGTCGAGCACGTACATCTGGCTGTTGGCGATGGGCCGCCCGATGGGCACGGGGCCGTTCTCGGCCTCGTCCGCGGAGGCGTCGTAGACGCAGCAGCCGACGACCGTCTCGGTCGGCCCGTACTCGTTGATGACCCGCAGCCCTTGCTGCCGCCCGCGCCACTCCCTGAGAGACTCGGCGAACAAAGCCTCTCCGCCGACGACGAGGACGCGGCCGAGCCGGAGCGACGAGTCGCGCGCGGCCCCCTGCCGCAACACTTCGAGGTGCGCCGGCGTGAGCTTGAGCAGGCCCTCTTCCATGCCCGTCTGTTGCAGGCCGCCGACGAGCGCGTCCGCGCCGTTGCCCTGCCCCGCCAGCAGCAGGCGGCCGCCGACCAGCAGCGGCAGGTAGAGGCTCGTCACCGTCAGGTCGAAGGCGATGGGCGAGTGGACGAGGGCGTCGAGCGGACGCCCCTTCGCGTACTCGCGCGCGGCCCAGTGCAGGTAGTTGACCGCGCCCCTGTGCGTGACGAGCGTGCCCTTCGGGCGGCCGGTCGAGCCGGAGGTGTAGATGACGTAGACCAGGTTGTCCGGCAGCACGCGGCCGTCCGGCTCGTGCTCCGGCGCGGCCGAGATGTCGGCCCGCTGCGTGTCGAGGCAGACGACGCGCGCCGTCGTCTCCAACGGCCGCTCACGCAGCAGCCGCTCCTCGGTCAGCAGCGCCTTCACCTGCGCGTCCTCAAGCATGTAGCGCAGCCTGTCGGCGGCCCCGTCAGTCTCCAGCGGGACGTAAGCGCCGCCGGCCTTCAAGACGCCGAGCAGCGCGACGACCATCTCGACCGAGCGTTCGAGCAGGACGCCGACTCTCTGCTCGGGCCCGACGCCGAGCGCCGAAAGGTGATGCGCGAGCTGGTTGGCCCGCCGGTTCAACTCCGCGTAGGTCACCACCTCGCCGCCCGCCTCCACGACGGCGGCGGCCTCGGGCGTGCGCGCGGCCTGCTCGGCGAACAACTCGTGAAGGCACTTGTCGCGCGGGTAGTCGGCGGCGGTCGAGTTCCAGTCGTAGAGAAGTCGTTTTCGCTCCCGCTCGCCGAGCAGCTCCAGCTCGCCGACGGTCAGCGACGCGTCGGCCCGCGCCGCGTGGTGCAACAGCGTGAGGAACTGTTCGGCGAGCGTCTCGACGGCGGCCGGCGCGAAAGACTTTTCGTCGTAATGAAACTCCACGCGCAGCGCGCCGCCGCCCTCGGGGGCGCACATCAGGTAGAGGCTCAGGTGATCGGTGTTCACCCTCTGACGCAAGAGCTCGACTTCGAGACCCGCGCCCCAGTCCGCGGGCGGCCGCTCCTCGTACTGGAAGCCGAGCGAGAGCTGGCGCGGCGGCGCGTCGCCCTGCGCCCCGGCCGCCGTCCCGCCGTCGGGCTCCGCGGCCGACTCCCAGTTGAAATAATCCTGCCGCCCCCGCGCTTCGCCGGCCACGCGCGCCGTCTCCTGCAAGAGCTCGTCGAGACGGTAATCCGACGCCAGCTCGCAGGTCAGCGGGACCCACTTCGCCAGCAGCCCCGCGACGCCGCGCAGCTCCTCGTACTGTCGTCCGTCGCACAGGTAGCCGAGCGTGAAGCGTTGCTGCCGCGTCAGCCGCCAGACCAACACGGACCAGCCGGCCAGCAGCAGCGTCTCGACGCCCGTTTGATGTCTACGGGCCAGCGCCTCAAGCTCTCCGAACTCCTCCCCGCTCAGGCGCACGAGCTTGGAGGCGTTCGTCATCCCGCACGCCGGCCCGAAACATTTCTGCTCGGGGAGGGCGGGCGTCTCCGCCGCGCCGCGCAGTCGAGAGGGCCAGTAGGCGCGCTCCTCTTCGCCGCCGTCCGCGGCCAGCTCCGCCAGAGTCTCGTGCTGCCACTCGGAGACCTGCACGTACCGGACGGCTTCGTCCTCAGGCGCATGCTCGCCGCTGGGAGACGCCGCGGGCTCGGCCGCTCGGTAGGCCCGGCCCAGCTCGGCCATCAGGAGGTGCAAGGTGTGGCTGTCGGCGCAGGCCGCCGGAAGCGTCAGGACGAGGGCCTGCCGCCGGGCCCCGAGCCCGAGCAGCAGCGTGCGCAGCGGCGGCCCCTGCTCGTAGCTGAAAACCGCCCCCGCCTCGGCCTCAAGGGCGCGCTCGACGGCCGCCCGCCAATGCTCCTCCCCTTCGCTTGCGCCCCCGGCGTCCGCCTCGCGGTGGGCGAAGAAATCCTCTTCCTGAGAAACGACCTGGAGCGGGTAGGTCGCGCCCGGGAGCGAGGGGAACTTCGTCCGCAGAATCTCGTGGCGGCGCACGACGGCCACCACGGCCTGACGAACTCTGTGCGCGTCGAGCGGGCCGTCGATGAGCCACGCGGCCTGCGCGCGGTACGACTCGGCGGCGCGCGGCAGAGACCACAGGCGTGCCTGCTGCGGGGCGAGGCGAAATCCTTCGATGACTCTATCAGCCTGCGTCATAGAGGCGTGTTGCGCGTCGGAGTTAAAGAGGCCCGCCCCGCTCCCGACAGTCGCGGCGAAACGTCCTGCGGGAGAGCGTGCGGGTCGTCGGTTTCAGTTTTTGGAGGGTGTGAATCTTCTGCGTGCGGCGTCTTCGCGTCGCCGGACGGCGGTCGCCTGCTGCCGGCGCTCCGCTTCGGTCGTCAGCTCGTGTGTGTTCAAGCGCCCGTCCGGCCGTGCGACGATGCTGTGCAGGAGGGCTTCGTAACGTTGCAGCAGGTGCTCGGCGGCCGGGGCGTCGAACAGTTCCGTGCAGTACTCGACGGTGCCCGCCAGCCCGCGCTCGCCTTCCCAAACGTCTATCACCAGCTCGTTCTTCGCGGTGTGGAGTTCGACGGGCAGCGCTTGCAGGGTCAGCCCCGGCAGGTCGAAAGAGAAGTCGGTCGGCGTGTTCATGAAGTCGAAGAGCACCTGCACCAGCGGCAGGTGACTCAGGCTGCGCTCGACCTTCAAGGCTTCGAGCAGTTTTTCAAACGGCAGGTCCTGATGCGTGTAGGCCGCCAGCGTCGTCTCCTGCACGCGGCCGAGCAGCTCAAGGAAGCGCGGGTTGCCGGAGAGGTCCGTGCGCAGCGGCAGCGTGTTGATGAAGCAGCCGATGAGCGTTTCGGTCTCCGGCCGGTTGCGCCCGGCGACGGGCGCGCCGACGATCAAGTCGTCCTGCCCGGTCAGCCTGTAGAGAAGTGTTTTGAAGCCCGCGAGCAGAACCGTGTAGAGCGTCACCCCGGCCTCGCGGCTCAAGGCGTTCAGCGAGTCGGTCAGCTCCTTCGAGAAGGCGAAAGAATGTCGCGCGCCGCGGAAGCTCTGCCGCTCGGGGCGCGGGCGCTGCGCGGGCAGTTTAATCGTGGCGGGCGCGCCCGCCAGCTTCCGCTTCCAGTACGCGAGCAGCGATTGGAGCGTCTCGCCTTCGAGCAGTCGCCGCTGCCAGTGCGCGTAGTCGGCGTATTGGATGGGCAGCGCCGGCAGGGCCGGCGCGCGCCCTTCGGCGAAGGACTTGTAACAAACGCTCAGCTCGCGGAAGAGCAGGTTCATCGACCACGCGTCGGAAATCGCGTGGTGCATGACCACCACGACGACGTGCTCCGAGGGGGCGAGCCGCCACAGCCCGACGCGCCAGAGCGGGCCGCGCTCCAGATCAAACGGCGCGCGCGCCGTCTCCGCGACCAGCCGCTGCGCCTCGGCCTCGCGCTCGCCGTCGGGCAGGCCGCTCAGGTCTGTGAGCGGCAGCGGCACCGCCCCGTGCGGGGCGACGGCCTGGACGGGGCGGTCGTGCCGGAGCGGGAAAGAGGTGCGGAGAATTTCGTGGCGGCGGCGAAGCTCGTCAAAACTTTGTTCGAGCGCCGGAGCGTCGAGGTCTCCCCGCAGGCGCACGACCGCCGGGAGGTTGTACATCGGGTTGTCGGGCGCGAGCTGGTGGATGAGCCACAGGCGCTCCTGCGCGTAAGAGAGCGGCAAGGGCTCTTCGCGCGGCGCTGGCGCGAGCGTCTGCGCCTCGTCCCGTGCCGCGCCGTCGGCCGGCGCCCGCCGGATGGTTTCGGCCAGCCCCGCGATCGTCAGATGCGTCAACACGTCCTGCAACGAGACGTTCGTGCCGGCCGCCTGCCGCAGTCTTGAGAGAATCTGTGTCGCGGTAAGAGAGTCGCCGCCGAGGTCGAAGAAATTGTCGTTAATGCCGACGCCTTCGACCTGCAAGATGTCGCTCCAGATCGCCGTCAGCCGCCGCTCCAACTCGTCGCGCGGGGCGACGTACTCCTGCGCCATCCCCGCGCGCGCCACGAGATGTTTTTCCGCCGCGCCGTCTTCGCCCGCGTGCGTCGTCGCGCCCGCGCTCGTCTCGGGCTCCGGCCCCGCCCCGGCCGCGCGGCCCGCGGCGGGGCGCTCCGACGGCGTGGTCTTGACCCAGTAGGGCTGACGCTCGAACGGGTACGACGGCAGCGGCAGGCGCAGGCGTCGCTCGTGCTCGTAAAAGGCGCGCCAGGAAATCTCGGCCCCGGCCTGCCACAGGCGGCCCAACGAATCGAGGAGCGTGCGCCGCGCGGAGGTCGCGCCACGGGCGGAAGGCAGCGACGGCAGGAGCAGCGTCTCCCGTCCCAGATGTTGTTTGACCAGCGGAGTCAGCGTCTGATTCGGGCCGACTTCGATGAAAGCGTCGAGCGATTCGGCCTTCAAGGCGTCGAGCCCCGCGGCGAACTGCACGGGGCGGCGCATCTGCTCGGCCCAGTAGGCCGCGTCGGTCGCCTGCCGCGGCTCGATCCAGCGGCCCGTCACGTTCGAGACGAAGGGGATGGACGGCGCGCTGCGGGTCGTCTGCTCGACCAGTTGCGTGAACTCGGCCAGCAGCGGCTCGACCATCGCGGAGTGGTAAGCGCGACCCACCTCCAAACGGCGGAAGCCGACGCCCAACCGTCTCCAACTCTGTTCGAGCGCCTCGACTTCCCAGACCGCGCCCGAGACGACGCACCGCGCGCGGCCGTTAATCGCGGCGACGGCGAGCGTCCCCGTCAGTTGGGCGCGCGCCTCGTCGGCCGGCAGGCTCACGGCGCACATCGCGCCCGGCGGTAGCTGCTGCATCAGGCGTCCGCGCGCCAGCGCCAACTGCAACGCCTCCGGCAGCGTAAAGACGCCCGCCACGCAGGCGGCTGTGTACTCGCCGAAGCTGTGGCCGAGCAGCGCGTCGGGCTCGACGCCCCAGCGACGCCAGAGACTCGCCAGCGCATACTCGACGCTCAACAGCGCGGGCAGCGCCCAGGCGGGCTCCGAGAGCTTGCGGCTCGACTCCGCGACTTTGTCGTCCGGCGGGTAGAGCAGCTCGCACAGACTCTCGCCCAGCGCGGGCGCGAGCACCTCGGAGCACGTTTCCAAAGTCTCACGAAAGAACGGCTCCGTCTCGTACAGCTCCGCGGCCATGCGGACGTGCGGCGCGCCCTGCCCCGGGAACATGAAGACGACGCGCGGGCGTGCGCCGTCCGCCACGCCTTTGACGGCCGGCTCGCCGCGCAGCCTCTCGACGAACTCTTCCCTCCCGCCCGCGACGACGAAGGCGCGTTGCGTGAAGTCCTGCCGCCCGACGTTCTGCGTGTACACCGCGTCGCCGAGGTTGACCCGCTCCTCGGCGCTCAGGTAGTCGGCCAGCCGCCGCGCCACCGAAGCGGCCGCCGTCCGCGTCCTGGCCGACAGAGTTAACAGTTGCGTGGGCGGCGGCGGGCTGCTCTCGGCGGCGGCGGGCGCTTCTTCCAGAACGACGTGCGCGTTCGTGCCGCCGATGCCGAACGAGCTGACTCCGGCGCGACGCGGGTGAGTCCCGTCGGGCCAGTCGAGTGCCTGCGCGTTGACGAAGAAGGGACTGTTGGCGAAGTCTATCGCCGGGTTCGGCCGCTCGAAATGGAGCGAGGGCGGGATCGTCTTGTGTTCGAGCGCGAGCACCGCCTTGATGAGCCCGGTCACGCCGGCGGCGTTATCGAGGTGTCCGAGGTTCGTCTTGACCGAGCCCAGGGCGCAAAACTCCGTGCGCCCGGTGTGGCGGCGGAAGGCCCTCGTGAGGGCCTCGACCTCAATCGGGTCGCCGAGCGCGGTGCCCGTCCCGTGCGCCTCCACGAAGCCGATGGTGTCGGCACGGACGCCCGCCATGGCTAAAGCCTTGGAGATGACTTCGCTCTGCCCTTCCAGACTAGGCGCGGTATACCCGACCTTCAGCCGCCCGTCATTGTTGATGGCGGAGCCTTTGATGAGCGCGTGAATGTGGTCGCCGTCGCGGCGCGCGTCGTCGAACCGCTTGAGCACGACGACGCCGAGGCCGTTGCCCGGCAGCGTGCCCTGCGCGCGGTGGTCGAAGGCGCGGCAGTGGCCGTCGGGCGAGGCGATCATCCCCTCCTCGTACCAGTAGCCGGCGCGCTGCGGCACGCGGATCGAAACGCCGCCCGCCAGAGCCATCTCGCACTGGCCGCCCAGCAGGCTCTGGCAGGCGAGGTGGACGGCGACCAGAGAGGTCGAGCAGGAGGTTTGAATCGTAATGCTCTCGCCCCTCAGGTCCAGCTTGTAGGAGACGCGCGTGGCGAGAAAGTCCTTCTCGTTGGCGAGCAGGACTTGGAAGAGGTTGCCGGCGCGGCCCGAGGCCAACTGGTCGAGACGCGCCAGCAGGTAGAAGTTCGTGTTCGCCCCCGCGTAGACGGCGACGGGCTTGCGGTAGGTCTGGAGGTTGTAGCCCGCGTTTTCGACCGCCGCCCAGGAGCATTCGAGGAAGAGACGCTGCTGCGGGTCCATCCACTCGGCCTCGCGCGCGGAGATGTTGAAGAACGCGGCGTCGAAAAGCTCGACACCTTCGAGCACGCCGGCGGCTTTGACGTATGCCGGGTTGGACAACTCCTCCGGCGTCAGGGACACCTCCAGCTCGTCGTCCGCGAAGAAGGCGATGCCCTCGACGCCGGCGCGCAGATTCCGCCAGAATTCTCCGAGGTCGGAGGCTTTCGGGAAGCGTCCGGCCATGCCGATGACGGCGATGTCGGTGCTGTCGTCTGCGTCGAATTCGTCAAACATATGAGAGGCGGGCGCCCCGAGCAGGGCTTGAGAAAGCCACCCGTTGGGGTGCGGACCTACCTGGTTGCTTGATTTCTGAAAGAGTGCCGGGACGGCGGGAGCCGGATCCGTCAAGCTTCGGGAGAAAGTTTGGCTGTTACATCCTTGAAGGCGGGCAGAGCTACCGCTACAAGGTGGCGATATTTCGCTACCCCCGGACGGGCTGTTTTAGAGGTTGGGGCTACACTGAGACAACTATCTCCGTCAACCGTAATTCTCTGAAGACGGCTTGCAGAGAAGATTTACTTGTTTGATTGACTTCACCACCCGCGACGGGCCTAAGCGGTGCATGATTTGAGAAGTTGCCACGAAGGACGCTAGCTATAATAACCACTTCTTAGACTGTGTCAAGCCGTACACAGTGATGCTTCGCCGCGGCAGGCAGGCAGGCGGCGCGGCGCGGAAAAAACCCTTGCCAAACCGTACGAAGAAGTGGATGATGCGGCCCGTCGATTTTCGCTGTGAAGGCCCGGCCGCTCCCGCGCCCGAAGCTCGGTAATCACAAGCAGGCAGAAATTTTCTCGCAGTGAACGTCGGAAATCTTCCGCCGGGTGCAAGGCCGCGATGAAGACGAACATCCCGCTCGCGGGCTGGACGCAGGCGCTCACGCGTTCGGCCCTTCAGGACATGTTAGTGGCCAGCACGCAACCGGGGCTGATCTCTTTCGCCCTCGGCTTGCCCGCCGCCGAACTATTTCCGACGGGAGATTTCGCCTCGGCAGTGGCCCGCGTGCTCGCCACCGACCCGCGCGCCTTGCAGTACGGCCCGCCGCTCAGACATTTGAAGAGTCAGATCGTCGGGCTGATGGCGCTGCGCGGCGTGTCGTGTCGGGAGGAACAGGTCTTCCTCACCACGGGCGCGCAGCAGGGGCTCAACCTGCTGGTTCGCCTGTTGCTTGAGCCGCGCGGGGCGGTGCTCCTTGAGGAGCGCAGCTACACAGGGTTCCAGCAGGTCTTGCAGCCGTACCAGCCGCAGACGATACGCGTGAGCACCGACCTCGACGACGGCATGGATGTCGCGGCCGTCGAGCAGGCCCTCAGTCGCGGCCCGCGCCCCGCGCTGCTCTACGCCGTGACGGACGGGCACAACCCTCTGGGCGTCAGCATGAGTCTGGATAATAGGGAGCGGCTGGCGGCCCTGGCCGGCCGGCACGGCCTCCCCGTCATCGAAGACGACCCTTACGGCTTCCTGTGTTACGAGCCCGCGCCGCCGCCGCCCCTGCGGGCTTTCGAGGAGCGCTGGGTCTTTTACGTCGGGACGTTCTCCAAAATCCTCGCGCCGGCCGTGCGCACGGGATGGGTCGTCGTGCCGGAAGAACTCGTGCCGCTCCTCGCCAACGTCAAAGAGGCCAGCGACATCGACATGGCCCCTCTGAGCCAGCGCGCGGTCTCCTCTTACCTGGAGACCGGCGCGCTGCCCGCGCACCTGACCGCGCTGCGGGACGAATACAGGCGGCGGCGCGATGCCATGCTCAACGCATTAGGGCGACACTTCCCCGACGAGGCGCGCTGGCGCAAGCCGACGAGCGGACTGTTCATCTGGGTCGAAGTCCCGGACGGCGTAGACCTGAGCCGCCTTTGGCGCGAGGCGATTGAGGTCGCGCGCGTGGCTTTCATCCCGGGTCAGGCTTTCGATGTCGTCGGCGGTCAATCGTCGGGCAACGGCCTGCGGCTCAACTTCTCCAACAGCACGCCGGCGCAGATCGAAGAGGGCATCGCGAGCCTCGGGCGGATGCTGAAACGACACCTCTCTTCCGTCTCCGCCCTCCCGACTCGGGCGTGAGGGCGATGTTCTCCGGGGAAGGGGCTCGGCGTTTCAGATGCGTATCTTCGCCTCGTCAGACCTGCACACGGACTTCCCGGACAACTGGCGGCTCGTGCGTGAGCTTTCGACGCAAGCCTTCGTCGCCGACACGCTGATCGTGGCCGGCGACGTCGCCGACGATCTCGGCGTCATCGAAGGCACGCTGAAAATGCTCAGGGCGAGGTTCAGACACGTCTGCTACCTTCCCGGGAACCACGAGTTGTGGGTGCGAGACGCGGCGTATGATTCCGTCGAGAAGTTCGAGCAAGTGCTGGCCCTCTGCCGGCGCCTGGGCGTGCACACGCAGCCCGTCGCACTCGACGGCTGCTGGGTCGTCCCGCTCTTTTCGTGGTACGACGCTGACGCGGCGCGGGCGGCCATCGCGGACTACGCGGAGCTGGAGGGGTGGGCCGACTTCTATTTCTGCAAGTGGCCGAGCGGGATGGGGCTGCCGGTCGCCGATTTTTTTCTGCGCCTGAACGAGCCGCACCTCAAAAGCTACGACCGGCCGGTGATTACGTTTTCTCACTTCGCGCCGCGCGCCGACCTGCTGCCCGCGCCCGAGTGGCTGCGCTTCAAGGCCCTGTTCAAAGTGGCGAGCTGCGACGGCCTGGAAGAACAACTCAGGCGCGCGGGCGCGGCCGTGCACGTCTTCGGTCACAGCCACATCGCCTGCGACAGGGTGATAGACGACGTCAGGTACGTGCAGAGCCCTCTGCGCTACCCGAGGGAACGCCGGACGCAGGAGTTCCCGCTCAAGATGATTTGGCGCTCCTGACGCGAGCCGCGCCGCGCGCTCCTTAACCCGCCGCTCAATCAGTCGCGGACAGGCTCCGCTCCATCAACTCCGCCACGGCGTGGTTGAAGGCCACCGGGTCATGCAGCGGCGTGCCCTCTGACAAGAGGCCATACCCCAGTAACAGTTCGGCGTACTGCTTTAGCAACTCGTCGTTCCCCGACTTCCTGTAGCTGTCCCGCAGCCTGAGGTAGATCGGGTGCTCCGGGTTCAGCTCCATAATCCGGCGCTGCTTGGGCCGCCCGCCCGCGCCGAACTGCAAGAGCCGCTCCATCTGCGGGCTGTAGTCCATCTCGGAGCCGACAAGACATACCGGAGAAGAGGTCAGGCGGTTGGTCAGCCGCACGTCCTTAACGTGCGCGTCCAGATGCTTCTGGAGGCTCTGTAAAAGGTCGGCCGACTCTTCGGCCTTCGCCTGCAACTCTTTCTCCGTGCGCGCCTGCTCCTCCTCGTTGCCGAGCCTGACCGTCCCCTTGACCACAGACTTTAATTTGCGCCCCTCGAACTCCGTCAGGTATTGAACCAGCAGCTCGTCCACCGGATCGGACAGGTACAGCACTTCGTACCCCTTCTCGCGGAAGGCTTCCAGGTGCGGCGAGTTTTCGATCATGGCGCGGGACTCGCCCGTCAGGTAGAAAATCTCCGCCTGGTCTTCCTTCATGCGCTCGACATACTCTTTCAGAGTGGTGAGCCGCTGCGGGTCGTGCGAAGAGTCCAGCAGCAGGAGAGGGGTCAGCCGCTCCCGGTTCTCGAAATCGGAGCTGAGCCCCTCCTTGAGCGCGCGCCCGAACTGCTCCCAAAACTTCAGGTACTGCTCCGGCTCCTGCTCGCGTAGATTCTGGATCGCGTCCAGCGCCTTCTTCGTCAGCCACTTCTGAATCAGAGTGAGCTGCCGCTCCTGCTGCAACATCTGGCGCGAGATGTTCAAAGGCAGGTCGGCCGAATCCACCAGCCCCTTCAGGAAACGCAGGTAGCGCGGCAGCAGCTCCGCGCAGCGTTCCATGATCAGCACCCCTTTTGCGTAGAGGCGCAGGTCGGGCTCGAAGGCTTGGTAGAACAGATCGTATGGGGCTTTGGCCGGGACGAAGAGC
This sequence comes from Pyrinomonadaceae bacterium, assembly GCA_036399155.1. Taxonomy (GTDB): domain Bacteria; phylum Acidobacteriota; class Blastocatellia; order Pyrinomonadales; family Pyrinomonadaceae; genus QHXN01. The sequence continues at coordinate 30,519 of DASWNR010000026.1, read as the reverse complement.
AGCGCCTGATATTCGAGCAGCCCTTCGGCGCGCGCCGAGACGATCTTCAGGGGGGCCTCAGCCTCATGAAAAAAGTTCTGGTAAAACTCCGCGTACTCCTCCTGCTTCACCTCCGCGGGCGGGCGCGTCCAGATGGGCTGCATCGAGTTCAGGATTTTGTCCTCGACGACGATGGTCTTCGGCCCGTCTCCCTCCCCCGCCTGCGCCTCGCCCTCGGCCGCGGGCGTTGCTTCCTCCCTCTGGTCACGGTAAACGATTGGGTAAGTGATGAAGTCCGAGTGCCTCTTGATGATCCGCCCCAAGACCCACTTGTCTGTGTAGTCTTCGAGGCCGCTGTCGGACTCGACCGGCTTGAGGTGCAGCGTGATGGACGTGCCGCAGGCGGGCTTGGAGTCGCTGCTCAGCGTGAACTCGCCGTCGCCGCTCGACTCCCAGCGCGTCGCCTCGCGCTCGCCGGCGCGGCGCGTCACCAGACTAATCCGGTCGGCGACCATGAACGCCGAATAGAAACCGACCCCGAACTGTCCGATTAACTTTTCGAGCGCTTCGGCCGAGGTGCCTTCCTTCAACTTCTCGCGCAACTCGCGCGTGCCCGACTTGGCAATCGTGCCGATGTTGGCGATGACCTCCTCGCGCGTCATGCCGATGCCGTTGTCGGAGACCGTCAGCGTTCTGTTCGCGGGGTCTGCTTCGATCCGAATCTCCAACCGCGGGCCGTCCATCAACTCGGGCTTGAGGAGGGCTTCGAAGCGCAGGTGGTCGAGCGCGTCCGAAGCGTTAGAGATAAGTTCACGAAGAAATATTTCCTTCTTGGTATAGAGCGAATGAACGACCAGATCGAGCAGTTGCCTCGTCTCGGCTTGAAACTGATATGTGTCCGTCTGCGTACTCATCAAAAGCCTCCCGCCCAGATGTGATCATGATTGAACATGAAGAACGTGGTCTCGAAAATGGAGTGGCGCGTGAGGGCGAGCGACCGGGACTCGAAGTCTCTCGAAGCTCTTTTCGGAGGTGCCAAACCCCGTCATCTCGTCGGTGCCCGCTAAACTCTACCCAATGTCTTTCGGCTGTGCAAGGGAGGCCGCGCGGGCGACTTTTCGGGCGGCACTCCGGGGTTTCGGGAACCTTTCTGATACCCCGCAAGAAAATATGCTGGGAGCGAAAAAGTCTGTGTTTCGACAGTTTAACGTTGACATCACGATGTGAGGTGTGGACAATGACGTGTCTCGAAAGTTACTTGCCCTTGCGCCCTGCCTCATGCTGTTATTTTTACTCGGGACTAACAGTCGAGATGTTTAGTCAACCCCCCATTCAATTTCACAGCCGCCCTGAGACAGGGCTGTTTGTTTCTTCCCGTGTCGCGTGTTGAGTCCGGGCGGAAGCGGCATCGCTCTCGGCGAGACTCAGGCGATGCGTGGCTATTAGGAAAATTCTATCGTCAGACAGGAAGAGTATGACCGGCTCCGCCGGAGGGGCAGTTAGATGACGTTCTGACGGAAGGCGTTTAAAGAAGAACCCCCGCCCTTACGTGCCTGTAGGAGCGAGGGTAGTAAACAACATGTCTCTATCGCGTAAGCGTCATAGAAACGCGTGCTTGCCGCCCGCCATTCTAGCGCAGAAGCGATGGAGACTCAATAGAATCCTTGGGAGTCAATCGCTTATGGCCCACTGACTTACTTCTCGTCCCCCTAATCAACCAACAGTAGAACGGCAGGCCGGCAGATCGCAGAAGGATCTGTCTGCTCTGCGCCGGGTCGTCTTGCGGACGTTGGTCGCGGTGCGATTTGCGGCCGCGAGTGACGAACCCGGCCGGGGTGTTTTCGTCGGGCGCCGCCCCGCGCCCGTCCGGCCAAGTCCCATCCCGAAGCCCGCCTGCGTTCGACGACATCGAGCACACATGAGAGAGAGCGCAGGGTCGCATTTCCCGAGGATGAGAATGATGTACGACCTTACAATCTTCGGCCCCGTCCACCTTAAGGCCAACTGAGCTTCTTCAATCGCCTTAAAGTCACCCACTTAATTCAGCCCGTCAACACCTTGCGGGAATGCTTCTCAAAGAAGCTCCCGGAACCATCGCCAGTGACATTTGGAGGTTTTACAATGAGCGCACAAAGGGAAGTCAATCAAAGCTGGTACGTGCTCTACACACACCCGAAACAGGAGGCGCGGGCCGCGAACAACTTGGCGGCGTGGGGCTTAGAGACCCTCTTCCCGCGCATCAAGGAGGGGCGCGGTTCGATGCACAGGCAGGCGACCCCGATAGCCAAGCCTTTGTTCCCGCGCTACATCTTCGCTCGCTTCGACGCTAATTTGCTTTTTCAGAAAGTCTGTTTCACGAGGGGCGTTCACAGCGTCGTCAACTTCGGCGGCATGCCGGCCCCCGTGGACGACGAGATTATCAAGCTCATCAAGTCGCAGCTCGGTGCGGACGGGCTCGTCAACCTCCGCGAAGAGTTCAAGCCCAACGACAAAGTCATCATCAAAGGCGGCCCGCTCAAGAACATGGTCGGCATCTTCCTGAGAGAGGTTAGCCAGGGCGCGCGCGTGGCCATCCTCCTCGACGCCGTGAGCTATCAGGGGCAACTCATCATCGAGAGAGAATACATGCGGCGGCTGGCCCCCGCGCACGGCATGAAAAACAGGTCTTGAAACTTCATCTATTTTGCTACCATGTCGGGGAGCTTGGTCACAGAGACGAAAAATACCGCCTGGATTCCCTGGAAAGCGCAGAACCCGCACGCCCGCGCGCGCCTGTTCTGCTTCCCTTACGCCGGCGGCGGGGCGGTGATTTATAGGGACTGGCAGAAAAGCTTTCCGCAGACCATAGAGGTCTGCCCCGTCCAGTTGCCGGGGCGCGGGGGGCGGCTGCGCGAGACTCCCTTCACACAAATCAAGCCGTTAGTTGAGGCGACGGCCGAAGCCCTTCTGCCGTTCCTCGATAAGCCTTTCGCCTTCTTCGGTCACAGCATGGGCGCGCTCATAAGTTACGAGCTCGCGCAGTTTTTGCGTAGCGAGCAGGCCGCCGCGCCCATGCTCCTTTTCGTCGGGGCGCACAGCGCGCCGCACCTAAGAAACAGGGAGGCCATCACCTACGACCTTCCGCACGATGAATTTCTGGAGGAGCTGCGCCGCCTCAAAGGGACTCCGCAGCAGGTGCTTGATCACCCGGAGCTGATGAAGCTAATGACTCCGCTGCTCCGCGCGGATTTTGAGATTTGCGAAACCTATCCCTGCTCAACCGCCGCGCCTCTCGCGTCCCCGATTATCGCCTTCGGCGGCGTGGATGATGTGGAAGTGCCGCGGGAAAAGATTGAGCCGTGGCGCGAGCACACCACGGGCCATTTCGCGCTTCACATGCTGAACGGCGACCACTTCTTCATACACACGTCACAGCCGGATATCCTTCGCATAGTCGTCGGGGAGATGACCCAACGGATCGAGCAGCAGTAAAGTTTTACGGGCGGCATATCCGTAGCCTGCGACGCGGGCGCCGGGAGGAATGCTGCGCAGAAGAGTCAGGCGAAATCATCCCACTGCCGGCATTCTGTCGGCCGTGAGTAATGAGTTGGCTCTCTCCCGCACTCGTTCAGCGTCCTCCAGCAGTAGAAAACCTCCCGCCCCGGAGCTCATCTCGGAGAGGGTCAACTCTACCGGCCGCCCGTGAGTCTCGAATATCGCCAGGCAGGCCTGTGCGAGGTCTGTAACTTCGTCATCTGAGATTGGGCGTGGGGCGGGCGGCGCGCAGGTGTTTCGGCCGACTTCGGTCTGTGAGCGTGTGGGGCGTGGGCCCCCTTCGATGATGCCGTACCTCCTCAGCACGTCGTAGGCCTCGCGCTGCGCCACGCGCGCCGCCTTCGGCAGTCCCCTGCTCTCCAGCCACTCCCGCGTCCGCTCATGCTCGCGGGCCGCTGCCTGACGCGCCGCCGCCCGCATTGCTGGCTCGATGTCCGCCCTAAGCCGCATGACTACATCTTCGAGTGTGACCACGTTTGCGAGGTGCGAAGGGGCGACACTCGGGACCACGCTGGAAACGAGCACGGCCGGTATGTGCCTTCCTTTTTCGGGTGCACTCTTGACCGTCGGTGTGTTACCCGCGCCGTTTTTCGGCGCGCGGGATTTATTATCTGTATCTGAACTTTCTAAATCCCCGAAGGGGACATTAAAGGCTGGTTCATTCAGCGAAGCAGCCTCAATCGCAGATGAAGTAGGAGGAAAGGCCAAAATTTTTTCGCCGGCCCTGCGCGCCCGCACCCCGATCGAAGAGGCCGCGCGGTTGAGGAAGATGCGCAGCCCCACCCCATTCTTCCCGGAGAAGTAGCCGATAATTCCCTGTTCGTGCATCCACCTCAGAGCTTTGCTGGCGGTGGCCGACGAGACGCCCACCAGCTCGCAGAGCAACGCCCAAGCCTTGACCACCTTCTCTTCCCTAACTTCGGCCTCAATTCGCAGCACGCCTTCCCGCTCCCGGAATCGCTGGGGTGCGTTGACGAGACGAAGGTAAATTTTGCTCATCAGTGGGGTTACCGCGTCGGCCTCTGCTGAAGTAACAGCCGTCAATATCTCTTGGTCGATCTGGTAGAAATTCTTGCGGTACTCGCCCGGCGCGAGTTGTGTTTTTCGGACGAAGCGTTGTCCTTCGAGTGCCCTTAAAGTCATAACCAAATCCTTGTAAACAAAAGGCTTGACAGTAAGAACCGGCGTGTGTAGGATTGCATCCAGGTTTTAACACACGAACACCGGCTCGCCGTCTAAGCGAGTTTTTATTTGACCCGGAGCGAGTGCAGTCGCCAAACTCAGCCGCTTCGGGTCATCTGCTTTTCGGCGTTACCCTCCGACGCCCGTTATTGATCCTCCCTACTAACTACACCATTCTTAAATCCCTGTGAAGACTGCATTTTTTACTGCACCCCGCACTTAAAAATACGGGGTGCACTAATTTTGACGGGGTGCAATTTTTTCTACGGGGTGCAACAAATATTACGGGGCGCATTATTAAGTGCGGGGTGCAGTAATTATTGCGGGGTGCGATTTTTACTACACCCCGCAATAATTACTACGGGGTGCAGAAATAAATGCACCCCGCAATAATTACTGCGGGGTGTAGTAAAAGCTGCGGGGTGCATTTATTTCTGCACCCCGTAGCTTTTCGTTGATGACTATCTAAACTAAGAAAATATAGGGATTCGCTTAAGGTGAAGAACTATTCTGCGTCTAGATTTAGCCGGTAATGAGTTCCCAGGCGGTCGACGTTGGAGTAGTCGGCGATCTTATCGATCAGACTAAGCTCCCTGAGGCTCTTGAGAACTAACTGTGTCTGGCGCTCCTTGAGTTCGGCGGCCTCCATCAGATGAGGAATCTTGACGAAACATGAGTCGCCCCCGCCTTGGTGGCATAAGTCGAGCATAACTCTGAGAACCTTGAATTCTCCCTTGCTCAACCGGTGCTTTTTCTTCCATTTATCGAGCAATTGTGAGTCGTCGCTTGGGACATCCTGAGGAACGGGGGCGCGCGGCTTTTCCCGCTGGGAGACAGCTCTAGGAAGCGATCTCGGCCGCGAAGGATTGCTTAAAGAATCGGGGACTCCCGTGAGTTCTTGAGCCACCTTTGGGGGCTCTGCTGGTTCAATTTGCGGGAAGGGGATCAGCTCGGGCGATGCGGGTTCTCGGAGATCAGCTTTCCCAGGCTCTACGGCGGGCGCAGCAGGTCGGACGTCACCGGCCTCGGAAGTGTGTTTCACCGCTGCCGAGGTGGATTCGGGCTGAAGAACGGATGGTAAGCCCGCGGGGTCGGTGGTAAATCCTTGACCCTGCACCTCTTGCGACTGATTTTTGAAGTCGGTGAAAAGCCTGTCCAGATAGCTCCCGTCGATGGGCGGGGCTTCTTTCCGGGGCATGGAGAACTTGGACTTGCCGGGACTCCTCTTCGACCCTTCGGGCACAGGCTTTTGCTTGGAATTAGCCACCTAGAGAGAGTCTCCTAACGGGCCGCTGTGGCGCCGCCTTTGTCCTTGAGCAGGTGAATGTTCTTCGAGCCCGTCATCTCCTTCAGGCGGGAAAGGATTTCGTCCGTCAGGTCGGAATAGAGCACCGCGGCGCGAGAATTAGGCGCGTAAAGCTGGACTGGGCGGTTGTAGGACGGAGATTCGGCGAGCTTCACGTTAGTGTGAATCATGGTGTCGAACACCACGTCGCTGAACTTCTCCACGAGCATTTTATGAGATTCGGCCGAAACCGTAGTCCTCGTGTCGAACATGGTCGACACGATCCCGAGGAGCTTGAGGCGGGGGTTCAGGCCGCAGACCTGCTTGAATGTGTGCATCAGGTACTGAAGGCCGTCCTGGGCGAGCGGGTGCGCCGAGACGGGGATCAGCATGTGTGTGGCGGCGAGCAGTGACGTCGTCAGTATCTGGCCCAGAGTCGGGGGCGTGTCGATGACGACGAATTCGTACTCGTCCTTGAGCGAGTCCACGTGAGTGCGCAGACGGCTGATCGCGATCGACGGCTCTTTCTCGAAGTTGGAGAACTTAATCGAGGAAGGGACGAGGTCCAGGTGCTCAAGCTCGGTCTCTACTATGGCCGCCTTGAAGGGGACGGTCTCGGTGGTGCCGAGCTCCACCATGACGTCGCCGATTGAGACCCTAACTTGTTCATAGGGAAGGAAATGCGCAGTGGCGTTGGCCTGCGGGTCGGCGTCGATTAGGAGCGTCTGGTGCCCGCGCTGGGCCAACTCGGCCGCGAGCGAGGCGGAGGTTACGCTCTTGCCCACTCCGCCTTTCTGATTAGCGACCGCGATGACGGCTTCCATTCGTCCCGCCCCCCTTCAGGTGTGTCAGGTCGCCCACGTCGAAGAGCACCACGCGCTCGTCGAGGTCGAATCTTTCCCCCTTGATGGTACCCTTCTTCACCAAACGCGCCACCTTGTGGCGGGACACGCCGAGGAACTCGGCCGCGCCCTGTAAAGATAGTTTACCGGCGGGAATCTGAGGCTCTTTTCTTGGTCTATTGAGTGACATTATGTCTCAACGTGGAATAATATGCGCGCTATCCTGCGGCATTATGCGGATTTATCAGTAATTGTCAACGAAATTTACGTCGTCCGACTGGATCTCTTACCATCAAATCCGACAGTTTTTGCCCAATTTGCGGTCGCACATGGTGCCTTTTTTCCGGGCGATGGGGACGGCCGAGACTTCGTCCACCGCTTGTAGAAAATATCATGGTTGATTTTCTCTTCGTGGTTTTCAGGGTCGATCTCCCGCATCCATTTGATCTTTCCCACAGCCGACGTTATCCCCAGAGTGACAGCAACGCTCGACCATTCGAGCGGCTCTTAGACCCTGTGTTTCACGCTCAAGGGGGGCATCTTGCTGCTGAGTAGCGTCTAAAGGAGCCTCTCATGCTAGAGGCCCCTCAACTGGCTATCACACGTCACCGTTAGAGGTGTCTGATGACATATGATGACTGCGTTAATTGTTATCTGATATAAGGATGACGTGAGGCATCAGCTATACAAAAAGGGAACCGGAAACTAAAGACCGGCTATGAAGCGCCTATGGGGCATGGTTCATGTTTCAAGCGTTAAATAGCACATTTACTCAAATCACGACTTTTAGAGAAGACGATGTTTCACGATGGAAGAATTATAAAGATATTTAACCATCAGAGGTGTGATAATAGCAGGATTAAAAACATCAGGTTACCAGACTAACGTAGAACTGTAACCATCCGATTTGTGCTATGATGCCCCGCCATGAGCACAGAAGAATCTCGGGAAGGGAAGTCTGAGCCATCAGAAGCCCTTGTACCGGCCGGTGAAGGGAAGGAGTTCGCCTTACGCACGGCGCTCCACCTTTGGGCCACGTCCACGACGGACGCGGAGAGCCATTGCCGGAGAGACCTACTGCGCGCCAAGCAGAAGGCGGCCGCCGATTTCTTCTCGCACTGCGGGAAACTTCCCGGACAGGTTAGACCTGGCGATGTCGAGGCATGGCGGGAGGCTCTCGAAGAGAAAAGCTTCAAGCCGGCGACCGTCTACGCGCGCCTCTCGCGTCTCTCCTCCTTCTACGAATGGGCCATGCGCGACCCGCAGCTCGCGGGGCTCGTCGAGAAGAACCCGGTGCGACTCGCGCGGCCGAAGGCGCCGAAGGCTTACCAGACCGAGAGCGTGAAGTCGCTCGATGACGAGCAGGTCTCAGGGCTATTGGCGCAGCTTAGGGAGAGGGCCGTCTCGGGCGACGTTGTCGGGAAGAGAGACTACGCGCTGCTGCTCCTCTTCGTGACGACGGGGATGCGCCGTCAGGAGGTCATCGGCTTGCGCGGCTCGGACGTGGAACTGAGGAAGGACGACCTGGTCATCCGGTGCAGGGTGAAGGGAGGGGACTACGTCGCGCGCTCGGTCGAGGAGCCGCTCGTGCGTGAGGCGCTCCTGGATTACCTCCGGTTGTGCGAACGTATGAACGCGCTCTCGTCGGAGCGCCCGCTGTGGACGCGCCACGACAGGGCGGGACGGCCGGGCGCGCCGCTCACCTCGCACGCCTTCGCCAAGAACCTCAAGCGCTACGCACGCGAGGCCGGCATCGGGAAGATACACATACACCAGACGCGGCACACCTTCGCGCGCGTCGTCTCGGAAGAGACGGGCAGCCTTACCGAGACGCAGGAGGCGCTCGGACATAAGAACCTGGCGACGACGAGGGCTTACGTTCAGCGGATCGCCGTCAGGCGCGACAAGCACAGCCGCAGGATCGCCGAGCGGCTGGGGCTGAAAGCCGACTGACACTTTTCTCACGCTATGGAAGAGAGTAGAAAGGGGCGGGCTCCATGACAGGATTTAAAATCTAGCCCGGTTAAAGGATAAGAAGTGTTTAGAAGCGGTCTCATAAATACCCGTGCTAGCATTTCGGCATGGCACGAGGCGAAGAGCTGACCGATGAACAATGGGCGGTCAGTAAGCCTTCATAAGGCCTACGTCCGATAACAACGTTTTCCCGTCCGCGGGCTTTGCACAAAAATTGGGCTAGTAGCCCAACATTTTGTTAGTTGGCCAGCGCAGGGCTCAATATCAAGCGTCGATTTTGAATTTTTGTGCAAAGCCCCCGTCCGCGCCATCCAGAAGAGAAGTGTGCCTGATCGACTTCTGCCGGATGCGGACGTGCTCCGCGATGGTGTCTAACAACTTCAAAGAGTGAACCTTCACCCCGAGGGCGCAGGGCGTGGCGCGCGGCGTGTAGAGCCGGGCGGCGGAAGTAGGGCGTGACTTATTCATCCTGAGAGACCTCCTGTGGAGGCTCTCGCATAATCTCTCTGGAAGGTCTATCCCGCGGATTAGCAATCAGTTACACTACCCACGACGGCGCCACTTCGGGCCAAACTTAGGTCTTACCTGACTATTCAGAAATCAAAGCCAAGGCGTCTCGTTTTGCGCCCCCTCTTGGTTAGCCGCTTGGAGACGAGCTCGACTATTCGTTAAAATGTATCGGGTTCGACCCGCAGTGGCGCTTGAATTCTGCGGGTCGTAACCCTTTGATTTGCTCGTAGCTCATAGAATTCCGCCCTGGGGGCCTACTCGTCGCACCATTCACCCGCCTTCCGCCAGAGGTCTAATGAACAATCTCTCAAAAATCCTTGAGACGCTATCGCCCGAACAACGCGAACTCTTAACGCTACGCCTCTCGAAAGCCAGCAAGCACCAGGCCGTCTCGACACCCGAGCAGGGCGTTGTCACCGGCGAGGTTCCCTTCATTCATGATTGGTTCTTTGAAGGGAACATGATTGACGAACATCACTGGAACATCACCACGCTCCTGGAGGTGCGGCAACCCATCGACCCTGCCCTGCTCAGACAGGTGGTCGGTCACTTGCTGCTTCATCACGACGCGCTCCGCCTACGCTTCGTCGGACAGGGGGCGCCCCGACGCTCCTTCATTGTCGCCCCGGACGACGATGCCATTCCCTTTCATTACCACGACCTCTCTCATCTCCCCGAGCACGAACAACCGGCGGCCATCGAATCATTCGCCGCGCGGTATCAAGCAAGCCTCAACCTCTCGGAGGGCCCGATCATCAGGGTGGTCTTCTTAGACCTCGGAGCCGGCAGACCCGGCCGTCTCCTGGTAGTCATTCATCACCTCGGCTGTGACTTCATCTCGTTACAGATACTTCTCGAAGACCTGCACACCGCATACAGGCAACTCGCCGCCGGTGAAGCCATCAAGCTCCCGGCCAAAACCACCTCCTACAAGGAGTTTATGGAATGCTGGTCTGCCTGGGCGAAGACGCGGAACCCTGTTGAGGACGGCGCCTACTGGCTCTCGCTGCCGTGGGAAAAGATAGTCCATCCGCCCGTCGATTACCCGTTCGACCCCGCCGAGAACAATGACGGATCGGTTGACACTGTCTGGGCACCTCTGGGCGTTGAAGAGACCAACTCGCTTCTCAGAGAGGTGCCGAGGCTCTATAGCACGAAGACTGTAACGCTGACCGCCCTGATGCAGACTCTGGCCCGCTGGACTGGCGTGCAGACGCATATCATCGACCTCGCCGTACACGGGCGCGATCAGGTCGTCAAAGGCATAGACCTGTCGCGGACAGTCGGCTGGATTTCGGGGGTGACGCGCCTCGTCCTCGATATTGAGGGGGCGAGCGGCCCGGGCGAGGCCTTAGCGATTGTCGACGCGGAGATTCAGCGCGAAGAGGCACATCGGATGAAGGAAGGCAGGCTCACCTTCGATGCGCTACGGTCTCATTGGGGCGGCACCGAGATAGTGAAGAAGATACAGAGCCTGCCTCAAGCCAAGGTGTTCTTTAATTTTCAGGGACAAGCCTTCGAGAAAAAGTGGACGCAGCAACAGCCGGGGGCGACCCAGATCGTACAGGCGAGGGAGTCGAAAGGCCCGAGCTGCAACCCGCTCGCTCGCCGTCACCTTATCATCGAAGTGAACGCGAACGTCTACGGGGAGGATCTTGTCGTCGAATGGCGATACAGTAGAAATGTTCATCGTCGCTCCACCATCGAGATGCTGGTGGAGAATTACATCAGCTCGCTAAAGTCGCTCATCAGTTATTGTCAATCTTCGTTGCGCTGACCTCCCCCTCATCATTGCCCATGCCAGCGTACGTACATCCCACAGGCTTTGCCCGAAAAGTCTGGAACGTGCCCATTAGTTGGGCTTCAGAGATTGGTCAAACACAGGATGCTGTGGGGCATCGGGACTTTTCGGGCAAAGCCCATCCCACATAACATTCGTTATAGGACGCGGGGGAAGGTTGCTGTTCTCCGGCCGGTTTTTGCCATCTTGAATACTGAGCGCGGGAGGCGCGGGCGTCGTCGCCGAATCCCGAAAACTATTGACGCCCAAAACCCTAATGTGTATAAAACTTCAGTCGCTCAACCTACTTCAACTTTCACTTCTTCCAGACAGTGAGGCCCCCTCCATGAAGCGCATAACCTTCTTGAAAGCCGCCGTGGGCGTCGTCTCCGCGCGCCGCCTGCGCGGGCTCTGCGCGGCGATTCTGACTCTTCTTTTCCTTCTCAACGCGAGTGGCGCGACCGACGCACAGACTTCGTCCAATACACAGGCGCCATCATCCTTCGCGGGAAAGTACAGCGGCGACTGGGTCGCAAGGCCCACGTCGGGGGCCAACTGGCCCAATGACGAGCCTGAACACGTCGGGACATGGGACATCAGCATAGGTGCGGATGGCAAGGTCTCGGGCGTCGAGTATGACAAGACCTCGGATGAGAGCGGGGATATCACCGGGGCTATCGGCGAAGACGGCTCCATCAAAGTTCAGATCAAGTACCGCGTCCCCGTCACCATCAAGGGGACGCTCGTGAAGAAGGAGGCCCGCCTGTCGGGGGTTCTGAAACAGGCCTGCGGCGACACCGAGAACGTGTGTGTCAATATTGAATTGAACATGAAGCGCAAGTAGGCACTCGCGCCCGGCCGAGGGACTCCGGAGGCGCTCACACGGGCGGAGTTGTACTGCCACTGTGATGCTTTGAGGCGTGCGTGCGGATTCGTGGAGGGCGTAGAGGGGTTGTGAGTTAGAGGAGTTGCGGCCCGGCCGCGACGGGGCGTCTCAGGCGTCGCTGAGCTGTTCGAGGATGTTGGCCAGCTCCGCCGAAGACAAATGCTCGTCGGCCAGTTCTTCCAGCAGCAGGTCGGGCGCTTCGAGCTCGCAGTAGTGTGCGATGAGACGGCGTAGCGCCGCGAGCCATTGTTGCGCCAGAGCTTCGACGGATTCGCGCCGGTACATCTTTTCGTGATAGCGGCAGATCAGTTGCAGCACTCCGCCGGCGACGCCGCCCCCGATTTCGAGTTTATAGGGGCGCGCGCCGAGCGGGCCGTGCATCGGGCCGGCCGATTCGCGCGCCAGCGCAAACCAGCCGTCGTCCGGCAGAAGGTGATCGAACTGTCCCAGATAGTTGAAGCTCACCTCGGGCAGTGGCAGCCCGCGCAGCGAGTCGCGCCCGCGCTGATTCATGTAGCGCAGGAGGCCGAACCCCAGGCCCTCGCGCGGGATGCTTTGTAAAGTCTCCTGCACGAGACGCACGGCCCGCTCCGGGCTCTCGGCCTCGACGGTCTCAAGGCGCACGGGGAAAACCTTCGTGAACCAGCCGACGGTGCGCGAGACGTCCAACGCTTCGGCGAGGTACTCGCGGCCGTGTCCTTCGACCATCAGGCGCAGGCCCCCGCCCCGCCCCCAGACGCCCCAGGCTTGCGACAGAGCCGCCAGTAACAACTCGTTGACGTTGGCGCGCGCCGCCGACTGCACGCGATGCAGGAGGGCCCGCGTGTCGTCTTTCGTCAGATACAGCTCGAAGGTTTGCGCGCCCTGCTCGCTGTTGTCACGCTCGTCGAAGTCCGTCGCCGGCGCCGAGCCTTCGAGCCCCAGGCAATCTCGCCAGTAAGCCAACTCCCTTTCATATTCCGGCGACTGCGCGTGCCGCTGCAACTCCTCGGCCCAACGCTTGAACGAGGTGGTCTTACGGCCCAGAGAGGCGACGACGCCGCGCTCCAAATCCGCATAGCCCTTTCTCAAATCTTCCAGAAGGATGCGCCACGAGACTCCGTCAACGGCCAGATGGTGCACGGTCAGCAAGAGCCTCTGCGGGCGCTCCGGGCCGCAGCCGAACAGGACCACGCGCCACAGCGGGCCGCGCTCCAAATTCAGACCGCGCTGCGCCTCCGCGGCGCGCCTTTCGATCTGCGCCGTCTGCGCCTCGGGCGCGAGCCCCGAAACATCTTCGAGGGAGAAGACCTCGCGCGCCGACTCTTCCGACCAACCATCGTTCGACTGCCGCCACCCGTCCTCGCCCCGCGTGAACCTCAAACGCAAAGCGTCGTGCTGGCGGCAGAGCGCGACCACGGCCTCCGCCAACAGCTTCGGGTCGAGCCTCCTTCTGACTTCGAGCATGACCGACTGATTCCAGTGGGCCGGCTCCGCGAGCGACTGCTCGAAGAACCAGTGCTGGATGGGCGTCAGCGGCACTTCACCCGTGACGATTCCCTGCGCCGCCTCGACGGCCGCGAACGTCTGCGCGACGCCCGCCAGCTCCGCAATCGTCTGGTGCTCGAAAAGGTCTCGCGGCTTGAGGCTGAGCCCGGTCTGATTGACCTTCGCCACGATCTGGATACTCAGAATCGAATCCCCGCCGAGGTCGAAGAAGTTGTCGTGCACGCCGACGCCGGTCGCGCCTAAGACCTCCTCCCAGACTCTTGTCAACAAACCTTCCACCTCGTCGCGGGCCGCCACGATGCCGGCCGCGCCGTCAACACGTTGCTCCGCGAGTGCAAGGCGCTCAAGCTCCTCCCTGTCCACCTTGCCGTTGGCCGTCAGCGGCAACCCCCCCAACTCCCGCACCACCCACGGCCTCATCGCCTCCGGCAAACGCGCACGGACGTACTCCTCCCACGAGCCGGCTCCCGCGCCGTCGCCCGCGCCCGCCCCGCGCACGACGAAGGCCACCAGCCGCACGTCCCCGGCCTCCCCGCGCCGCGCCACCACGGCCGCAGCCGCTATCCCCTCGCGCTCTCCCAGCACACGCTCGACCTCCGCCAGCTCTATCCGATGCCCGCGCACCTTCCCCTGGCGGTCAGCACGCCCCGCGTACTCCAACTCCCCGCCGCGGCGGTACCGCGCCAGGTCGCCCGTCCGGTACATCCGCGCCCCGGCCTCGCCCGAGAACGGGTCGGGCACGAAGCTGGCCGCCGTCAGACCCGCGCGCTTCCAGTAGCCGCGCGCCAGCCCGGCCCCGCCCACGTACAGCTCTCCCGTCACGCCCACCGGCGTCGGGTTCATCTTCCTGTCGAGCACGTGCGTCTGGACGTTGGACAGCGGGCGGCCGATGGTCGGGCCGAAGCGATTCGCCTGGACGCGACATTGCGTGCTGTCAACGGTGCACTCCGTCGGCCCGTACACGTTGAAGTAGGCCACGCCCGTCTGCGCGGCCAGCTCCGCCCACGCGGCGGCGTCAATCGCCTCGCCCCCGACCAGCACGGCGGTCGGGTATGCGTGCGCGGCCTCGTTTCTGTCGCCCAGCAGAAACCTTGCGATGGCCGGCGTGCAGTCAACGACATCGACCTGATGGCGGTTGAGGTAGGCGAGCATCTCCGCGCGGTCTGCCCTGACGGCTTCGGGCAGGAGGCAGAGCGTGCGCCCGGCCGCCAACTGTATCCACTGCTTGACCGACGCGTCGAAGGCCAGCGAGGCGTTGACGCCGACGCGCCGCGGCGTTTTGACGGACGAATAGATGGCCCCCTCCAGCGCGTGGAAAAGGTTGACGACCGAGCGGTGTTGAATCATGACGCCCTTCGGGCGGCCGGTCGTGCCGGAGGTGTAGATGACGTACGCCAGGCTGCCGTCATCCGTCGGCCACGAAGGGTTCGTCGAAGGCTGGTCCGCCCACTCTTCGCCGTCGAGCCGAATCGACGCCGCGCCGTCTTTCGTCGGCGCGGACACGCCGCCGCCGACGAGCATGATGTCGGCCCCCGCGTCCTCAAGCATGAAGTCAATGCGCTCCCGCGGGTAGCCCGTGTCGACGGGGACGTAAGCCGCCCCGGCTTTGAGCACCGCGAGCAGGCCCGTCATCACTTCCGACGTGCGGGAGAGCAGCAGGGCGACGCGCGATTCGGGGCCGACGCCGCGTCCGCGCAGGTAATGCGCGAGCCGGTTGGCGCGTTCGTTCAGCTCGGCGAAGGTCAGGCTACGGTCTTCGGCGATGACGGCTAAGCGCTCCGGGTGGAGCGCGGCCCGCTGCTCGAACATGCGGTGGATGAGCTGCCCCTCCGGGACGGGCGCGTGGGTCTGATTCCAGCCCGCCAACTGCCGCCGCTCTGCTTCGGTCAGGAGCGGCAGCGCGGAGAGTTTGCAGAGCGGGTCGGCCACGACGCCCCGCAGCAGCGCGAGGAGGTGCCCGGCCATGCGCTCGGCGGTCGCGGCGTCGAAGAGGTCTGCGCTGTACTCCAGACGCCCGGCCATCCCGTCTTCGCGCTCCATGAGGAAGAGCGTCACGTCGAATTTCGCCGTCTCGCGGTCGGGCTCGGAGACCTGCATCCCGAGCCCCGGCAGGTCGTGCGCCGCCAGCGAGATGTTCTGCAAGACGAGCATCACCTGGAAGAGCGGCGTGCGGTTGAGCACGCGCTTCGGTTGCAGCCCTTCGACCAGAAGCTCGAAGGGCACGTCCTGATTCGAGTAGGCTTCCAGCGAGACGCGCTTCACCTCGCGCAGCAGCGAGGCGAAATCGGGGTCGCCGCCGAGGTTGTTTCTGAGCACCAGCGTGTTGGTGAAGAAACCGATCAGCTTCTCGATCTCGGCGCGGTTGCGCCCGGCGATGGGCGTGCCGACGATGATGTCCTCTTCCCCCGTGTAGCGCGCCAGCAAGACCTGAAAAGCCGCCAGCAGAATCATGAACAGCGTGGCGCTCTCGCGCTGCCCGAGCGCGTGCAGGTGCGCGGTCAGCTCGGGCGGCACGTCGAAGTCGTGACGCGCGCCGCGGTAGGTGGGCGCGGCGCGGCGCGGGCGATCCGCGGGCAGTTCGAGCACGGGGAGCCGGCCGCCTAGCTGTCGTTTCCAGTAGTCCAACTGCCGCCCGACTTCCTCGCTCTCCAACCAGTGCTGCTGCCAGACGGAGTAGTCCGCGTACTGCACGGGCAGCGCGGGCAGTTCGGGAGTCTCGCCGGCGCCGAGCGCGCGGTACAGCTCCGCGAACTCGCGCACCAGCAGCGCGACGGACCACCCGTCCGAGACGATGTGGTGCATCGTCACCTGTAAGAGGTGATCGTCTTCGGCGAGCTTGATGAGCGTGACGCGCAGCAGCGGCCCGGCGGTAAGGGAGAAGGCGGCGCGCGCGTCTTCGGCCGCGATGCGCAGCGCCTTCGGCTCACGCTCGTCCGGCGGCAGGTGTTGCAGCTCGACGACGGGTACGTTGACCGGCCAGACCTCTCTGACGACCTGCGCGGGGCGGCCTTCGCCGGCGACGAAGACCGTGCGCAAGACTTCGTGCCGCCTCACGATCTCACGCAGGCAGCCTTCGAGCAGAGGCGTTTCGAGTCGCCCCTTGAGACGCAGCGAAACGGGGATGTTGTAGAAGGGGTTGTCCGGCTCAAGCTGGTGCAGGAACCACAGGCGCTGCTGGCCGGAGGAGAGCGGCATCTGCTCACGGCGCGGCACCGGGGTCAGCCGGTGCGCGTCGCCATCGGCGGGGGCGGGCTCGGCGGCCGACGACAGTTCCGCGATGCGCTGGCCCAGCGTCCGAATCGTGGAGTAGGTGTAGATGTCCTCGAAATCTATTCGGACGCCGAACTCTTTGGCAATCGCGTTGGTCAGTTGCGTGCCGCTTAAAGAGTCTCCGCCGAGGTCGAAGTAATCGTCGTCGCGCCCGAGTTCGCTGACGCTCAGCACCCCGCCCCAGATCGAGGCGAGACGCTGCTCGCAAGCCGTGCCGTCCTCTTCGCGCAGTACGCCGCGCGGCGGCGCGGGCTCCTTCGTCGCGGGCACGGCCTCTTGCGCGCTCGCCGGGGCCTGTCTCAAGGGGAGGCCGACCCAGAATCTTCTCTTCTCGAAGGGGTAGGTCGGCAGCTCGACGCGGCGGCGAGCCTGCCCTTCGTAGAAGGGCTTCAGGGAGAAGGACGCGCCGCGCAGGTAGAGTCGCGCGAGCGCGTGCGCGAGGTTGCCGCCGGACTCTCCGGCGAGCGTGCGGATGATTTCGAGAGAGGGCCAGTCGGCGGCCAACGCGCCGACGGCCGCGGAGAGAGAGCCTCCCGCCCCCATCTCCAGAAAGAGCGGCACTTCGGATTTCGACAGCCCGGCCACCAGCACGCGCAGACGCCCCGCATCGAGCGGGGCGTATTCAGTCTCCCGAAGCGCCTCCTCCAAAGCCTCCGCGAGCGTGAGGCGGCCGGTCAGGGCGGCCACCGCCTTGTTGCCCGCGCCCGTCCCGATCAGCTTGTCCGTGCCAAGTCGCATGGAGCGCCAGAGGTGATAGAGCGCGAACTGAAAACCGCAGACGGCCGTCGCACTGTTGCCCTGCCGCTCGCCGAGTTGTTCGAGACACCGGCGGTAATGTTGTGCGAAGACCTCGTGACGCTGCGCCAGCTCGTCGCAGACGCCTGGGGCCGCCGCGGCGTCTCCGGAAAAGAGGAAGACGACGGGGCGCTCCTGTTTGACCAACGCGTGCCAGCCGCCGTCCGCGCCCTCGGCGGCGACGGCTTCAAGGTTGGCGAGCAGCTCGTCCTTGTCGCGCACGACGCAGGCGTAGCGGAAAGGGTGCGCGTCGCGCCCGGCGTTTAAGGTGTAGGCGATGTCGGCCAGCGGCTCGGTCGAAGACTGAAGGTGCCGGCGCAGGCCCTCGACGTAACGCAGAAGTGCGGCGGGCGTCTTCGCCGACAGCGCGACCAACTCTTCGCGCGCGACGCCGGAATCGCCGCGCGCGGGTGTGGCGGAGGGCGGCGGGGCCTCCTCCAGAACCAGGTGGGCGTTCGTGCCGCTCAGCCCGAAAGAGCTGACGCCGCAGCGCAGGGGCGTCGCCTCGTCCGGCCGTCGCCACTCGCGCAGTTGCGTGTTGAGCACGACGGGCGAATTCTCGAAATCAATCAGGCCGTTCGGCTCGCGGAAGTGCAGCGAGGGGAAGAGTTGTTTATGACGCAGCGAGAGCACGCACTTCGTCAGGCCCGCGATGCCCGCCGCCGAGACGAGGTGGCCGATGTTGGTCTTGACCGAGCCCAGATGGCAGAACTGCCTGCGGCCCGTGAATTTTCTGAACGCGTCGGTGATGCCCTGAATCTCAATCGGGTCGCCCAGCCTGGTGCCCGTGCCGTGCGCCTCGATGTAGCCGATCGTCTCCGGCTCGACCCCGGCGTCCTGCCACGCGCGGAGGATGACGGCCGCCTGCGCCTGCGGGCTCGGCGCGGTCAGGCCGTTCGAGCGTCCGCCGTCCTGGTTGACCGCGCCGCCTTTGATGACCGCGTGGATGTGGTCGCCGTCGGCGAGCGCGCGGCTAAGACGTTTGAGCAGGACGACCCCGCCGCCCTCGCCGAACCCGGTGCCGTTGGCCGAGTCGTCGAAGGCTTTCGACTTCCCGTCGGGGGCCATGATGCCGATGTCGGCCCCGCCCAACTTGTCTTCGATGAAGAAGAAGTTGATGCCGCCGGCCAGCGCGTAATCCGCCTCGCCGTGAAGCACCTTGCGCGACGCCTCGTAGACGGCCACGAGCGACGAGGAGCAGGCCGTGTCGATGACCAGCGCGGGGCCTTGCAGGTCGAGCGCGTAGGCCGTACGACCGGCAAGCGCCGCCTGCAGGTTGCCGGTGACGGCGGTCGGCTCGGCGGGGCCGGAATCGAAGAGCCGCCGGTAGTCGCCGTTCGACGCGCTGAAGACGACGGCCGTGGCGCTGCCGCGGAAGTCGCCGAGGCTGTAGCCGGCGTTCTCGATGGCCGCGCACGCCAGCAGCAGCAGCCAGCGTTGCTGCGGGTCGGCGTACTCGGCCTCCTTCGGCGAGATGTTGAAGAACTCGTGGTCGAACTCGTCAACGCGCTCGACGGCGGCCAGCAGCCGTTTCTGTTCCGAAGAGGTCAGGCCGCACTGCGCGGCCCGCTCCTCCGGCATCGGCCTCACGCTGTCGAGGCCGCGGCAGAGGTTCCGGTAAAACTCTTCCACGCCCGCGGCTTCCGGGTACAGGCCGCTGATCCCGATGATGGCGACGCCCTCTGACATGATGTGACCCTTCCTTGAAACGCGCCCGGCCCGACGGCCCCGCCGTCTACGACCGGAACCCCCGCGACCTACAACTCGAACCCCTGTAACTCGGGCGCCCCGGCCGCCTGCTGCGACGCGCCGTCTAGCTCGGCCGCGATCTCCTCGACCGTGCTGTGCTTGAAGAGGTCGACGACCGTCAAGACGTTCGGGTAGACCTCGTTGAGAAGGCGGAAGACGCGCACGATCTTGAGCGAGTCGCCGCCGATGTCGAAGAACTTGTCGTGCACGCCGACGCGCGGGAGCCCCAAGACCTGTTGCCAGATGCGCGCGACGGTCTCCTCGGCGGGCGTGCGCGCGGCCACGTGCTGCGACGCGGGGGTGAGCTGCGAGGCGTGCGGCTTGAGCAGCGCGCGGCGGTCTAACTTGCCGTTGGCCGTCAGCGGGAGACTTTCGAGCGCGACGAACACCGCCGGCACCATGTACTCCGGCAACCTCTCCGCGAGGAAGGCGCGCAGTTGCGGCAGGAGCGTCGAGGCGACCGCGCCCTGCAAAGGGTTGTTCGCGTACCTGCCCCATGAGGCGGACGGCCTCCGCGCGGGCTCCCCGAACAACAACGCCGCGCGGGCGTCCGTAGACGGCGCGGCAGCCGCCCCTTCCCTTGCCGCGTCCCTGCGCGCGAGCGCCGCCTCGAACGAGCCCTCGGGGCCGGTGCGCGCGCAGCTCAGGGCGACCTCGTAGGGCGTGCGCAGGGCCAAGTCCAGAAGGTCTTCGGGGTCGGCTCCGGCCTCGCGCTCCCCGGCCGCCGCCCGCAGCCACTCGCCGACGCTCCGCGGCTGTTCGCCCGCGCCCTCGTCGCCGAGCCAGCGCAGCCCGTGCGCTTCGGCGGCGATGCGGGCGTCGGGAAGGTTCGTCAACAGGACTGCCTCGGGCCGCTCCGCGTCGAGCATGCGCTCAAGCTCCGGCAAGGTCAGACGCGCCTCCCACCAGTCGAGCCGCTTCACTTCGGCGGGCGGCTTCTCGACCTCCCCGAGGCGAAGCACCACGTCGTAGCGGAAGCGCGTCAGCTCGTTGTGATGGCGGCCGCGCTTCGGGCGAATCTCGACGTGGCCTATCTTCGGCAGGCTGTCTTTGAGCGCGAAGAAGAACTCGGGGTCGAGCAGCAGCTCGTCCTCCTGACTCATCAGGTGGCGGACGTGCGCGGCGAAATCTTCGCGGCTCATCCCCGGCTCTACCTTGTGCGCCTGCACGGAGAGGTGGAAGGCTTCGAGCAGCCTGCGATTGCGGATGTCCCCGACGTAGATGAAGCCGCCGGGCGCGACGACCTCGACGGCGCCCTTGAGGACTTGCAGCAGGTAGTCCACGCCGGGGAAGTACTGCGCGACCGAGTTGAGCACGACCGCGTCGAACGAGTCCGGCGCGAGCCCGCTGAAGTCGTCGGCGGGGCGCTGTAAGAGGTTAACGTCCGTCCCCCGCAGCTCCTTGAAGGCCGGCTGCGCGCTCAGGTAGCGCAACGACTGCGGGGCGAAGTCCGTGCCCCAGTAGCGTTGGCAGTGCGGCGCGAGGCGTAGCAGAAGCAGACCCGCGCCGCAGCCTAGCTCCAGCACGCGCCGCGGCCGCAAGGCGAGGATGTTCTCCACCGTCGCCTCCACCCAACTGCGCATCTCCTCTTCCGGAATCGGCTCTCCGGTGTATGAGTCGATCCACCCGCTCAGGTTCAGCGTGCCGTCCGCGAGTTCTTCCGTCTGGGCGTAGACGCCGTCGAAGACGTCCTGCCACTGCTGGACTCGCTCGCCGCTGACCTCCTCCTCCTGCGCGTCGCGCGCGGGCTGCTGCTGCGTGGTCACGTAAGCGGTCAGGACTTTTTCGCCCTCCCCGTTCGCGTGGTCGAGCACGGCGGCGTCCGCGATCAGGGGGTGCCGGCGCAGCACGGTCTCGATCTCGCCCAGCTCGATGCGGAAGCCGCGAATCTTCACCTGATGATCGACGCGCCCCAGGAAGCGCAGCTCGCCGCCCGGCAGGTACGAAACGAGGTCGCCGGTCTTGTATAAGACCGCGCCGGGCTCGTCCCCGAGCGGGTCGGGGATGAAGACTTCCGCCGTCCGCCCCGGCGAGCCCAGATACCCGCGCCCGACCCCCGCGCCGCCGACGTACAGCTCGCCGGGCACGCCGACGGGGACGGGCCGCAGGTGCTTGTCCAGCACGTAGAGACGCGTGTTGGCGATGGGGCGCCCGATGGGCATCTCCAACACGTGCTCTTCGGGCGGGGCGGTCAGAACGTGGTGCGTCACGTCGTCCGAGCACTCGGTCGGGCCGTAGGCGTTGAGGAGCGGGATGTCCGGGTAGAGCGCGTGCCACCTGCGCGCGAGCGGCGGCGGCAGCGCCTCGCCGGTCACGACCATCCAGCGCAGCGACGCGAGGCGCGGCGGCGTCTGCCCGCTGCTCGACACCTCTTCCAGCATCGCCTGCAACAGCGACGGCACGACTTCGAGCACGGACACGCCCTCGCGCTCGCACAGCGCGAGCAGGCCAAGCGGGTCGTGCCTCACCTCATCGTTGACGATTCGCACCGAGCCCCCGACGAGCAGGGCCGAGAGGAACTGCCAGACCGAGATGTCGAAGCATTGCGATGCGTTCTGCACGACGATGTCATCGGGCCTGAGGCCGAGGTCGGACACTTTGGCGAGGAGGTGGTTGACCATGCCGCGCTGCTCGATCATGGCCCCCTTCGGCACGCCGGTCGAGCCGGAGGTGAAGAGCACGTAAGCGAGGTTGCGCGGGCCGCCGCGCGGCTGCGGGTTCCCGGCGGGCGCATTCTCGGTGGGCGCGCCCAGCAAATCTTCAATCAGCAGAGTCCGCGGCCGCGCCCGTTCGGGCACGGCGCGCAGCGCCTCATCAAGCCGCGGGGTTAAGTTTCCGGCGGCCACGGCCAGGCGGCTGCCGCTGCGGCCGATGATCTGGGCGAGGCGCTGCGCCGGATACCGCGGGTCTAAAGGGAGGTACGCGCCGCCGGCCTTGAAGAGCGCCAGCATGGCGATGAGGAACTCGGCCCCGCGCTCCGCCAGCAGGACGACGACCTCGTCCGCGCCGACGCCCTGCGCGCGCAACGCGCCGGCCGCGCGGTCGGCGGCCGCGTTCAGCTCCGCGTACGACAGGCGTGTCTCGTCCGTCCGCACGGCCACGGCGTCCGGGGTTGCGGCCGCCTGCCGCTCGAACAGTTGATGGAAGCCGGACTCAAGCGGGTAGTCGCGCGCCGTCCGGTTCCATTCGTTCAGCAGTTGGAGCTGTTCGGCCCCGGTCAGCAGGGGGAGGCGCGAGACTCTCTGCGAAGGGTCGCGCACGGCCGCTTCCAGCAGCGTGAGGAAGTGGCCGACCATGCGCTCGGCCGTAGCGCGCGTGAAGAGGTCCGTGTTGTATTCGAGCGCGCCGACCAGTCGCCCCCCCTTCTCCGCGAGCGTCAGCGTCAGGTCATACGCGACGGCGTCGGTCTCGACCGGAACCGGCGTCAGTTGCACGCCGGACAGTTGCAACTCTTCGAGGCCGATGTTCTCGAAGCCGAACATCACCTGAATCAGCGGCGGGCGGCTCAGGTTGCGCTCAAGCTGCAAATCTTCGACGAGCATCTCGAAGGGCAAGTCCTGATGCTCGTAAGCCTCAAGCGAGACGCGGCGCACCTGTTCGAGCAGTTGCTCGAACGACGGGTCGGCCGAGAGGTCTGTGCGAATCGGCAGCGCGTTAATCAGGCACCCGATGATGGACTCCGTCTCCAGCCGGTGGCGGTTGGCGATCAGCGTGCCCGTGAGCACGTCCGCCTGCCCTGTGTAACGGTGCAGGAGGGTCTGCCAGGCGCCGAGCAGGATCATGTAGAGCGTCGCGCCCTCGCGCCGGGCGAGGCTCCGCATCTCGCGCGTGAAGTCGGCCGAAATCGTCAGCGGCGCGCGCGCGCCGTTAAAGGTCTGAACCACCGGGCGCGTGAAGTCCAGCGGCAGGTCGAGCACGGGCAGCTCGCCCGCCAGTCGCCCGCGCCAGTAGCCGAGCAGGTGCTCAAGGAACTCCCCGCGCATGACCTCTCTCTGCCACGCGGCGTAATCGACGTACTGAATCGGCAGCGGCGGCGGCGAAGGCTGGCGGCCGGCGGCGAGGGCCGCGTAACCGGCCCCGACCTCTTCGGTCAGGACGTTCATAGACCAGCCGTCGGTCACGATGTGATGGATCGTGATGAGCAGCACGTGGGACTCTTCGCGCAGCCTGAGCAGCCGCGCGCGGATGAGCGGGCCCTGAACCAGATCGAATCCCGTGTGCGCCTCTTCCGCCGCCAGCCGCCTGACTTCCGCGTCCTGCTCCGCGGGCGGCAGGCTTTCGAGTTCGACGATGGGCAGCGACAATTCGAGCGGCGCGGGCGGCAGCAGCATCACCGGCTGCCCGTCCTCGACGGCGAACTTCGCGCTCAGAATCTCGTGACGGCGCAGCGCCAGATTCAAACTCTCGCGCAGCGCCTCGACATCGAGGCGACCTTCGAGGCGCAGCGCCGCGGGCATGTGGAACAGACTGCTCCCCGGCTGAAACAGCTCAAGAAACCAAAGCCTGTGCTGCGCGAACGAGACCGGCAGGCTGCGGCTTCTGTCGGCGGCGGCGATGGGCTTCGTGACGGGCCGCGCGCCGGCGCGCGCCAGATTGATGCGCTCGGCCAGAGCCGCGACCGTGGGCGCCTCGAACAGCGCGCGTAAAGGCAGTTCCGCCTGCAACGCCTTCGAGACGCGTGATACGGCCTGCGTCGCTAGCAGCGAGTGGCCGCCGAGCGCGAAGAAGTCGTCGTGCACGCCGACGCCCGTCACGCCCAATACCTCTTCCCAGATTCCGACGAGCAACTCTTCGAGGGTCGTCCGCGCTCTCGTGGCCCCCGCCTCCGTCTCGTCATGCCGCTCCGCGAGTGCGAGGCGCTCAAGCTCCTCCCTGTCCACCTTGCCGTTGGCCGTCAGCGGCAACTCCTCCAACTCCCGCACCACCCACGGCCTCATCGCCTCCAGCAGTCGCGCACGGACGTACTCATCCCACGAGCCGTCGCCCGCGCCGTCGCCCGCGCCCGCCCCGCGCACGACGAAGGCCACCAGCCGCGCGTCGCCCGACTCTTCGCGCCGGAGCACGACGGCCACCGCGGCGACGCCCCCACGCTCCTCAAGGACGCGCTCGACCTCCGCCAGCTCTATCCGGTGCCCGCGCACCTTCACCTGACGATCAGCACGCCCCGCGTACTCCAACTCCCCGCCGCGGCGGTACCGCGCCAAATCCCCCGTCCGGTACATCCGCGCCCCGGGCTCACCCGAGAACGGGTCGGGCACGAAGCTGGCCGCCGTCAGACCCGGGCGCTTCCAGTAGCCGCGCGCCAGCCCGGCCCCGCCCACGTACAACTCGCCCGTCACGCCCACCGGCGTCGGGTTCATCTTCCTGTCGAGGACGTAAATCCGTGTGTTGGCGATGGGTCGCCCGATGGAGGGCAGGCCCTCTTCCGCGCCGGCGAGGGGGACGGGCCCGGCCGTGGCGACGACCGTGGATTCCGTCGGCCCGTAATGGTTGATGAGAGGGACGCTAAAGCCGCGCGACGGGTGACGGGTCAGACGGTCGCCGCCGGTCAACAGAGCGCGCAGAGAGTTTCCCGCGGCGGGCCACTCGCCCGCGATCAGTTGCTCGGCCAGCGGCGTCGTCACGAAGCTGACGTTGATTTCGTTTTCGACGAGCCACCGTTTCAGGTGCGCCGGAGAGATGCGCGTCTCTTCGTCGGCGGGGATGTAGAGGCTCGCGCCGGCCGTGAGGTAAGGCCACAACTCCCAGACGGCGGCGTCGAACGAGAGTCCGGCGAGCAGCGTCGCGCGATCCGTCGGCCCGACTTCATAGGTCTGCTGGTGCCAGCGCACGAGATTCGCCAGCGAAGCGTGTTGGACGGCGACGCCCTTCGGCCGCCCCGTCGAGCCGGAGGTGTAGATGACGTACGCCAACCGCCCGCCTTCTATCTTCTCGACTTCGCCCTCCATCCCCTGCCGCTCGGCTTCACCGGCGACCTCTTCAAACGCCTCCGCCGGCGTCAACACTTCCCCGACCTTCCCCCGCCACCTCTCGGCCGCCTCCTCGTCGCAGATGAGCACCCGCACGCCGCCGTCGCGCAGCATGTACTCGATGCGCTCGGCCGGGTACTGTTCGTCGAGCGGCAGGTAGGCCGCGCCCGCCTTCAGAACCCCCAGCAGCGCCGCCACCAATCCCGGCCCGCGCCCGAGCATCACGCCGACCAGCGCCTCCGCCCCGACGCCGCAACGTCGCAGGCGACGCTCGACCTGCGTCGCCATTTCGCGCAACTGGCCGTAGCTCACCGTCTGCGCGCCCCAGACCAGAGCCGGCCTGTCCGGATGACGGCGGGCGGTCTCCTCGAAGAGTTGCGGGACGAGCGTGCCGGCGGGCACGGGCCGCGCGGTCTGATTCCACTCGACGAGCAGTTGGCGTCGCTCCGCGTCGCTCAGCATCGGCAGTCGCGAGACCGGGAGCGCGGGGTCGCGGAGCACGGACGCGAGCAGCGTGCGCCAGTGGGCGTGCATCCTTTCGACGCCCTCGCGCTCGAAGACATCCGTGCTGTACTCGAAATACCCGCCGACGCCCTCGGCCCTGCGTTCGAGCGAGAGCGCGAGGTCGAATTTCGCCGTCCCGTTATCAATCTCCAACTGGCGCACGACGATGCCCGGCAAACGCAGCTCTTCCGTCAGCGCCTCGTGAAGATCGAACACCACCTGAAACAGTTGCGTGCGGCCGGGACTCCGGCCCGCGGGCAGGTCTTCGATCAGCTTCTCGACCGGCAAGCTCTGATGCTCGTACGCCTCCAGCGAAAGCTGCTTCACGCGCCGCAACAGCTCCGCGAACGAAGGGTCTCCCGAGAGGTTCGCGCGTAGCGGCAGCAGGTTGACGAAGAAGCCGATGAGGTTTTCAATGTCCGTCCGCTGGCGGTTGGCGACGGGCAGGCCGACGAGCAGATCCTCCTCGCCCGTGTAACGGTGCAGCAGGACGAGGAAGGTCGTGAGGAAAGTCATCGAGAGGGTCGCGCCCTCGCGGCGGCCCAGCTCGCCCAACTCGGTGACGAAGTCTTTCGTCAACTCAAAGTTGAGTCTGGCGCCCTCGAAAGTCTGGACGGGCGGCCGCGGCCTGTCCGCGTGCAGGCTCAGGGTCGGAAGGCTGCCGGACAACTGCCGCCGCCAGTACACGAGCGATTCGGCGGGCGCGCCGCCCTCCACCCACTCCTTCTGCCAGAGCGTGAAGTCCGCATACTGGATCGGCAGCTCCGGCAGCGGCGACGGCTCGGAGGAGCTGAAGGCCGCGTACAGGGCGGTCAGCTCTCGCACCAGCACGGCGATGGACCACGCGTCGGAGATGAGGTGGTGCATCGTCACCAGCAGCAGGTGCTCGTCGGCGTCCAGACGCAGCAGCGCGACGCGCAGGAGCGGGGCCCGCGATAAGACGAAGGGCCGCCGCGACGCCTCCGCGATCCAGCGGCCGACCGCGGCGTCGTCAACGCCGCACGCCCCCTCCGGGCGGACGACTTCGAGTTCGACGGCGGCGTGCGGCGCGATGACCTGCATCGGCTCGCCGTCGACGAGCGCGAAGGCCGTGCGCAACGTCTCGTGCCGCCGGACTATCTCGTTGAAGCTGTCGGCCAGCGCCTCGACCTTGAGCGCCCCGCTCAGGAGTAGCGCGCCCGTCAGGTTGTACTGGTGGCTGTGCGGCGCGAGCTGGTGCAGGAACCAGAGGCGCTGCTGCGCGAAAGAGAGCGGGAAGACGTAGGCTTCCACGTCGGCCGCGGTCGCCGCGGGCAGTTCGTTCAAGACCTCTGAGCCGTTCGTTGTTTTAGACATGAGCGACATGTGTGCGGGGCGGCGCTTCGGTCTGCCCTCGTCCGTCAATCAGAGTGGGCGGTCGCCGGCCGCGTCGTGCGTGACCTTGAGGCGGCGCGTGATTCTGGGGGCGGGCTTGATGTCGTCGGGGCCGGCGGGCGCGCTCCGCCCGCGCCGCTCGTCAACAACTTCGGCCAGCCGCGCGATGGTGGGCGACTCGAACAGGCTGAAGATCGGCACCTCGACCTGACACGTCTCCCTGATTCTTGAGGCGACCTGCGCGGCGAGCAGCGAGTGCCCGCCCAGCTCGAAGAAGTCGTCCTCGACGCCGACCCGCTCGACGCGCAAGACCTGACGCCAGATGTCGGCCAACAGCTCTTCGGTCCCGGTTCTGGGCGCGAGGTAATTCCCCGCCGCGCCCTCGGCGGAGAGAGACGGCGGCGCGGGCAGCGCGCGCCGGTCGACTTTCCCGTTCGGAGTCAGGGGAAGCTCCGGCAGCCACACGTAGTCCTGCGGCAGCATGTGCTCGGGCAGCTTCGTCTTCAGGTGCGCGCGAAGCTCCGCCGCCGGAGGCTTCAGCCCCTCCCGCGTGACGAGGTAGGCGACGAGCCTCTTCTCAAGGTCGTCCAGCGCACGCGCCTCGACGGCCGCGGCACTCACCGCCGGGTGTTCGAGCAGCGCCGACTCTATCTCGCCCAGCTCGATGCGGTACCCGCGCAGCTTGACCTGCTGGTCGATGCGCCCGAGGTACTCGATGCGGCCGTCGCCGAGGAAGCGCGCGAGGTCGCCCGTGCGGTACAGGCGCGCGCCGCCGCGCGTGCTGAAGAGATCGGGCACAAACTTCTCCGCCGTCAACCCGGGCCGGTTGAGGTAGCCGCGCGCGAGCCCGCTCCCGCCGATGTACAGCTCGCCGGCGACCCCGGCGGGCACGGGTTGCAGCGCGTCGTTGAGTAAATAGATCTGCGTGTTGGCGACGGGCCGCCCGATTGCGGGGTTGCCCGCCAGCCCGCGCGGCACGGCTTCGCAAGTGGTGTAGGTGGTGTCTTCCGTCGGGCCGTAGAGGTTGAAGACCTGTCGCACCGCCGGCAGTTGGTAGAGCTGCCTGACGAGGGTTCCGGGCAGGGCCTCGCCCGCGAGGTTGACGACCTCGACGCCGCCGGGCACAGCCCCCGTGCGCAACAGCTCGGCCATCGCCGAGGGCACCGTGTTGAGCAGCGTGACTTCCGCGGCGGCGGGCAGCCGCGGCAATTCGAGCGCGTTCTCGGCCACGATGATCTTCCCGCCGTAACTCAGCGGCGCGAAGATCTCGAACACGGACAGGTCGAAGCAGACGGAGGTCGAGAAGAGCGTCCCGGCCAACTGCCGCGGCGTGAACCGCGTCCCGGCCCATTGCAGGAAGACCGCCGCGCTGCGGTGCGTGATCGCCACGCCCTTGGGCCGCCCCGTCGAGCCCGACGTGTAGATGACGTACGCCAGCCGCCCGCCGGCCGCGTCCGCCGACGCTTCATCTAAAACGTCCGACCCTTCGCCGGCGCCGCCCGCCTCTTCCCCCGCGCAGGCCTCCTCCTGCCCTTCCTCCTCGTCTACCACCAGCACTTCCCCGACCTTCCCACGCCACCTCTCGGCCTGCGCGCTCCCACACACGAGCACCCGCGCGCCGCCGTCGCGCAGCATGTACTCGATGCGCTCGGCCGGGTACTGTTCGTCGAGTGGCAGGTAGGCCGCGCCCGCCTCCAGAACCCCCAGCAGCGCCGCCACCAGCCCCGCGCCGCGCGGCATCATGACGCCGACGCGCGCCTCGCTCTCCACCCCGCAGCGTCGCAGGCGACGCGCGACCTTCAAAGCCATGCCCTGCAACCGCCCGTACGTAAACGTCCGCGCGCCGCAGACCACGGCCGGGGCTTGCGGGTGAAGCCGCGCGTGCTCTTTGAACGGCCGGTGGAGGAGCGGGACGGCGGGCGTGGGCTCGGAGGTCTCGTTCCACTCGACGAGCAGTTGGCGTCGCTCGGAGTCGCCGAGCAAAGGCAGTGTGTGGAGAGACTGCGTCGGGTCGCGGACGACGGCTTCGAGCAGGTTGAGCCAGTGAGAGTGCAGCCGCTCGACGCTCGCGCGCTCGAAGATGTCGGCGTTGTATTCGAGGGCGCAGCACAACCCGCGCGGCGTGTCCGCGACGAAGAGCGTGAGGTCGAAGCGCGTGGCCTGCTTCTCCACGAACACCGATTCCAGACTCAGCCCGCCCAGCTCAAGACGCGCCCCTTCTTCGCCCAGCGCGAAGCCGGCCAGCTCGCGGTTGCCTTCAAGCTCGATGTTCTGAAAGACGAACATGGCCTGCACGAGCGGGGCGCGACTCAGGTCGCGCTTCGGGTTCAGACGCTCGACCAGCAGGTTGAATGGGTAATCCTGATGCTCAAGGGCGTCCCAGACCGTCCGCCCCAACTGCCTGTGCAGCTCGTCGAAAGGGGCCCGCCCGTCGAAGCGAGCGCGCAGCGGAAGGACGTTGACGAAATAGCCGACCACGTCGTTCCACCCGGCCCGCGTGCGCCCCGTGACCGGCGAGCCGACGAACTGCTCGTCCTGCCCCGTGTAGCGGTGCAGAAGGAGCTGGAAGGTCGCCAGCAAAGTCACGTAGAGGCTCGTCCCGTTTTTTTCGCTGAGTGCTTTGAGGCCGCGTGCGAGGGCCGGCGGCGCGGCGGCGCGGACGGTCGCGCCGCGGAAGCTCTGCACCGCGGGGCGCGGACGGTCAATCGGCAGGTTGAGCGTCGGCGGCTCCCCGGACAGTTGCGCCTGCCAGTAACGCCAAAGCTCCTCGCCCCTCGGCCCGCCGATTAGTTCCCTCTGCCAGCGCACGAAATCTCTGTAGCCCGCGCCTTGCGGCGGCAGCGCGGCGGGCTCCGCGCGCAGTTCCGCCTCGTAAAAAACGCCGAGCTCGCGCGCGATGATCGCCAGCGACCACATGTCCGCGACGCTGTGGTGAATAACGAGCAGCAGCGTGTACTCCGCCGCCCCGTGGCGAAACAGTCGAACGCGCAGCAGCGGCTCGCCCTCCAGGTCGAAACGGTGATGAATCTCGCGCCCCAGCCGCTCGCGCAGTTGCCCCGCGCCCCAGCCGCTCGCGTCCACTTCTTCAAAAGGGTCTGAAGCCTCGGCCCGCGCGTGTTGAGACGGGGAACCCTGCCGCGCGGCGTAAGCGGTTCTCAAAGCCTCGTGTCGCAGAGACAGCTTGACGAAGGAGGCGCGCAGCGCGCGAACGTCGGGCGGCTGGCGCACGCGCGCGGCGATGTGGATGTTGTCGGGCGACGGGTCGGCCGACGCCAGATGGAGAAACCAGAACCCGAGCTGCCCGTAAGAGAGCGGGTAGCTCCCCGTCTCGCCGTCAGGCGGTATTTCGCCGTCGCGCGCCGCCGCGCCCTGCGGCTCCGCGGGCGCGGCCACGCTTCGCGCCGCATCTTGCGGCAACT
>DASWNR010000025.1:0-12685 GCA_036399155.1 Pyrinomonadaceae bacterium | reverse complement strand
CCGTGCCCGCCGTAGTCGTCGTTGGGCTTCAGGACCAGCCGGCCGCTGTTACGCCTGACGTAGTCGAGCAGGTCTATCTCCGCGCCGCCCTTGTCGGTCTTGCCCTCGCGCACCACGCGCGTCCAGGGGACGTGTCGGCGGACTGCCTCGCGCTCTTCGTCGGTGAAGAGTGCGGCGTGGCGCTCGTCGGTGAGCACGGCGAAGAGCGCCTTCTTGTGAATGATCTTCGAGCGGAAGTTGTTGACGAGGCAGACGGCGCCCGCGCGGTATGCTTCGAGCAGCGCCGGGTGCTCGACCATGATGGGCAGGTACTCGTTGACGAGCAGGCGCTTGTAGACGATGTCTATCTCGAACTCGCCGCAGCGCAAACGCCCGCCCGTAAACTCAAGCTCGTCGGGCGAGCAGATGGCGGCCGGGTGCCCACGCGACTCGAAGTACTCGCGGAACAGCTCGAACTCTTTCTGGGTGGGCAGCCCCTTCAAATCGACGATGGCGATGGAGGGCACGGCCGCCGCAGAAGCGCCGGCGAACTCGCGGTAGGCTTCGAGCAGGGTTTCGAGCAAGAGCGGCCGCCCGTTGAAGGTGCGCAGCGAGTAACGCTCGGCGAAGCGCCGCATGACGGGGAGCGCCGAGAAGATTTCGTAGGCGGCGTCCGCGTAGGCGATGCCGGCGGGGCTCTCTCCGTTCAGCTCGACGAAGCTGAAGGCTTCGTCGGTGAGGAAGGAGTCGAGCCGCGCGGTGGGCGAGACGGCGCGGTAGCCCGGGTCGATGGCGACCAGCCCGCGCTCGACCTCGGTGAGCCCGAGTTCGTCGAGCACCGACGGGTCGGCGACGGCCGCGTCCTTCACCTTCTGGATGGCCGACCAGACCGTCTCGCAGATGCGCGTGACGCGCGCGAAGTCCTGCTCGGTGACGAAGTGCGGGCGCAGGTAGGGCGACAGGCGCCGCCCCCCGAAGATGAGCTTGGCGCGCTCCAGCCCCTCGTCGAGCATCCGGCGCGAGGACTCCGCGGTCTCCTCGTCTTCGAGCAGCTTGTGGTAGAACTCGACGGCCTCTTGCAGCATGGCTGTTTGAGAGCTTTCCTGCTTTTAGTTGAACGAGCGGCGTGTAAAGAGTAGCACAGATGCGGGCGGGATTGTAAAAAGCGAAAGCGCCCGCGCGCCCGGCGTCGGGCGCTTAGACTTTTCGGGGGCGGGAATCCGTTAGCGCTGTTGCGGCTCGACAGCGAAGGAGGGCGAGAAGCTGACGGTCAGCCGGCGGCCTTCGCGGACGAGGCCGAAGGTGAGCGACGCGGGGTCGGGCGCGGCCAGCAGCCGGCGCAGCTCCGTGGGCGCGAGGGGCGTGCCGTTGACCGTCTCTATTACGTCGCCGGCGGCGAGGCCGCTCGCGGACGCGGGGCTCCCGGGCCGCACGGCGACGACGAGCATCCCGCCCTTCGCGCCGAGTCTGGACGCGCCCTTCGGCGTCAGGCCGAGCGCGTTGAGGCCGTACGACTGTAAGCGCGAGGCCGCCGTGTAGCCCTCGAACTGCGCGGGCGGCAGCCGCACGGGGAACCCGAAGGCCGGGAAGCGCGACGCGTTGACCTTCGCCCGCACAAGCTCCAACTGCTCTCTGATAATCGCGAGCCGCGCCTCGGCCGCGACGAGTTTTTCGGCGAGGCGCGTCAACTCGGCGGCGTTCGCGCCGCGCGTATCGTTCCTCAGACGAAGCTGCTCGGCGCGCATCCCCATCACCTCACGCGACGAGGCGAGCAACGCCTCGCGCAGCGCGCCCTCCTCGGCCACGGCGGTCGCGAGCGCGGGGTTACGCACGCCCTTCAATTCGACCGTCACCTTGACCGGCGAGGGCTCAAGCGCGCGCCACACCGTCATGTCCACGGTCGAGCCGACGCCCGCCTCCTTCAGAGTCATCGAGAAGTCGTCGGCCCCGCGCACCTCGCGCGCGCCGACGCCCGCGATGAGGTCGCCGGGTCTGAGCCCCGCCAGCGCCGCCGGCGTGCCCGGCGCGACCGAGGTCAGGAAGACTCCCCGCCGGTTCTCGATGAGGGGGCGCGCCGTCTCGGGCGTCCAACCGAATTTGACCCACGCGTCGAGCGAGGACTGGAGCGCGGCGTCGGCGCGCGCGCCGAGCCACGGCTGCGGCGCGTTCCCGCGCAGCTTGAGCACGCGCTCGCAGGCGCTCCTCACCGTCGCCATCGGCACGAGCATCGTCTCGCCGTCGCGGCTCTGCGAGACGATGCCGACGACCTCGCCGAGATCGTTTGCGGCCACCGCCCCCGTCCACGCCTGCGACACGTCGTCGGCGCTCACCATGACGCGCGAGGGCTTGCCCGACGGCGCGCGGCTGACCTCTGTTAAAAGCCCTTCCTTCTGGTCGATGCTGATGAGGATGTAGCCGGGCGTTGCCGCCGGCGGCGTCCTCGCGCCCGGCGCGGCGGCCGGGGCCGGCGCGTAGAGTCGCACGCGCTGCCCGACGGTCGGGTCTTCCGTGTCGCCCTCGGCGCCGGCGGGCGCGCCCGAGAGCAGCGCCTGCTTCGCTTCGAGCAAGGTCAGCCCGGTCAGGGAGTCGATGCCGACGAGCTTGGCCTCGACGCGCCTGTTGTCGGCGGTGATGAGCACGTACTCGGGCTCGGAGTCGAACCCCGCGCCCGAGCGCGCGAAGAAGGCCGGCGGCGTGCCCGGCACCGCGAAGGCTTCGAGATCGACATCGGCCTGCGGGAGCCGCGCCACCACGCTGCGCCCGTCTTCGTAGATGTAGCCGGCGACGATGTTGGTGTGCGCGTCCGTCGTCGAAGGCAGCTCGTCGAGTTCGACCGCGGGCGGCCCGCTCGTCGCTAGCCACGCGAGCAGTTTCCAGCCGGTCAGGCGGTGGACGACCGTCACGACCTGACGCGGCGGGACGGCCCGGGTCGCGGGCGTCGCGACCGGCGCGCGCGGCACTGGGGTCGGCGCGGGCACAGTCCTCGGAGCGCGCGGGGTAACGTTGACACGCGGGGCGCGCGGCGAAACCGAAGGCACAGGCCGCGCGGCCGGCGTCGTCGCCGGCGCGTTCGGAGCGGGAGCCTGCGTCGGCGCGGGCGTCGCGGATTGCCGCGCCGACACGGACGCCGGAGGCAGGATGCAGGCGAGTAGCAACGCGCCGCTCAGGATGCGGCACCGCGACGCGCCCGCCCGCGTGTGGTCAAAATACTTCATCGACCGACTACCAGACCCCTTCGTTCTCGGCGACGGTCGCCTGCCGGCCCGCGCTCTCGCGCGCGAGCAACTCTTGCGAGCCGAAGCTCACGGCGCGCATCGGCACGACGCGCCCCGCGCCGCTCTCGTCCCTCAAGACCACGCGCAGCGGCGTGTTCAGGGTGATGGTCATGCCGCTGCCGTTGATGACCCGCGCCGAGGTGAGACTGAGCGTCTCGCTCCGCTGATTCGCGTCCGCGACTTCCCTCGCCGGCTGCGACGCGGCGCGACGCCTGTGAACCGCCGGCCGCACTTTGAAAACAGTCGGGGCCGACGCGACTACCGACGGGCGCTCGCCCGTCTGCTTCAACTCTTTGACCTCGCCCGTGGCGATAGTCGTCGCGGCGCGCTCCGCGTAGGCGTCGGCATTACGTGAGGGCGGCGCGGAGACCCTGGCCGCCGGCGCTTCCGGCGGCTTCGTCCCCGCGGCCTGTCTGAGGTAGAGCGCGGTGGAGACGACGAGGAAGCAGGCGGCCGCGGCCACCGGGGCGAAGGCGTAGACGAGACGGAGACCGCGCAGAGGCGCGCGCCACCCCCCGCCGCCGCCGCCCGCCATGCGCGCGCGCAGGCGGTACTCGAAGTCCGCCGGCGCCTCGACCTTGCCGAGGCCGCTCACGAGCGCCCGCAAGCGTTCGCGCCCGCGCAGCTCCTCGCCGCAGGCGCGGCAGGACGCGGCGTGCTCGCCCGCCCCACGGCTCAACGCGGCGCCGTCGCAGGCTTCGGCTATCTCGTGTCGGTACGCTTTGCAGTCAGACATAACACACTTCCCTTACAGGTACGCCTGCAACTTCTCGCGCAGGAACGTCCGCGCGCGGTTGATGCGCGACTTCACCGTGCCCTCGTTCATCCCGAGGATGCAGGCGATCTCTTCGTAGGTGCGCTCCTCCACGTCGCGCAGCACGAGCGGCGCGCGGTACTTCTCAGGCAGCGTCGCGATGGCGCGCGCGACGGCCGCGCGGCGCTCGTCCTCGACAAAGGTCACGTCCTGTAGCGGCCCCTTGTCGGGCATCTCCAGCTCGCAGGAGTCCGACGGCGACTCGCGCTCGCTGAAGAAGCTCGTCAGCGAGACGAGCCGGCGGCGCTTGCGTCGGCGCAGCTCCGAAATCGCCAGGTTGGTGGCGATGCGGTAGATGTAGGTCGAGAACGCGTAGCTCGTCTGGTAGCGCTCGGCCGCCGCGTAGACCCGCATGAACGTCTCCTGCGCCAGATCGACCGCGAGGTCGTAGTCGTTCGTCATGCGGTAGACGTAGTTCGTAATCTGGTTCCGGTAGCGCCGCACTATCTCGGCGAACGCCGCGCCGTCGCCCGCCTTCGTCTCCTCAAGCAGCCTGTGGTCGGTCATCTCGCCGACCGACTCCTCCGGGCGCACGGAGGCCCCCGCCGCTGCGACGGAGAAGACCAGCTCGCCGGTTGTGGAGATCGCGCTCATCCGGGAAAGTGGGGCTCTTTATCTCTTACTTCGGGGCTCCGCGGAAATTATACACTTACGTCCGCCGACTCGCTCGGTTTACACGCCGCGCCGCCGCGCCGGGTTCCAAAAATACTGCCGGCGCCGGCTCCCGCCTTTCGGCCGCTCGGGGAGAAGCGCCCCGCCGCCGGGTGCCGGCCGGCTCCCCGACAATTTTTAGCCCCTACGGCCGCGGCGGCCGATGTATAATGCAGACTCTTTTCGTAAGTCGTCACGCCCTTTGCAGCCTTCGTCGCGGGGCTTTTTTCATCCCACTTGAATACTTTTCAGTCGCCGGGGGGCCATGCCCAAAGAGATAAAGAAGCACCAGACCGTCCTGGAAGCGATTCGGAGCGTGGACATCATCTCCGACCTGCTCGAAAAGCACGACGGGCATTACAAGCACGAGTTAGACCTCGAAGTCATCGCCTACGGCCGTAACTACAACGGCAAGAAGGTCGGCCCTTACGTCCACCTCTACGAGTACGAGGCGGGCGAGGAGGTCGTCCGCGAGGGCGACTGGGGCGGCAACACCTTCTACGTCACGGTCGGCGGCAAGCTCGACGTTTACGTCCGCGACCGCGAGACGGACGAAGACCGAAAGGTCGCGGAGATTCCGCCCGGCGTCAGCTTCGGCGAGATGTCGATTCTGGCCGGCGTCCCGCGCAACGCCACCGTCCGCGTCCCCGAAGGCGGGAGGGCGCGCGTCCTCGAAGTGACGCGCCCGGCGCTGCGCCTGCTGCGCAAGCTGCCGAAGTTCGGGCAGATGCTCGACGCCAACTACCGCAAGCACGGCCTGAGCCGCACGCTCATCGACGTGCGGCACGCGACCGGCGAGGCGTTCGGCCAGCAGACGCTCGAACGTCTCGGCAAGTCGGCGCGCTTCATGGTCTACGCCAAGCACCACGTCCTCTTCCGCGAGGGCGACCCCATCGACCGCGTCGTCTTCGTCAAGAACGGCTGGGTGAGGCGCGTGCGGGGGCTGGGTTACGGCGGCGCGGTGGGCGACCTGCTGGCCGAGGGGCTGACCGAAGACGTGGGCGTAGACTTCCTCGGCGCGGGCAACTGCCTCGGGCTCGAAGGCGCGGAACGAGACGGGCGCTGGGGCTACACGGCGGTCGTCTTGCAGCGGACGGAGGTGTTGGAGGTGGCGATGCCTCGGCTCCGCGCCGACCCGGAGCTGCGCGAGACACTTGTGCGCACCTTCTCCGAGTTCTCGCTCGCGGACGACGACGTGACCGTGGCCTCGCGGCTCGACAAGCGTCTGGTCGCGGCCACCGAGCGCGAGATAGCGACGGGCGTCGTGGACGGCACGAACCTGCTCGTGATGGACATGGACAAGTGCATCCGCTGCGGCAACTGCTCGATGGCCTGCCACCAGGTGCACGGCCAGTCGCGCCTGCTGCGCCGCGGCATACACATCGAGCGGCCGAAGAATTACGGCGGCGTCTCGGGCGAGAAGATTCTCGTCCCGTCGGTCTGCATGCACTGCCAGGACCCGGAGTGTCTGACGGGCTGCCCCACGGGAGCCATCGGCCGCTTCGCCAACGGCCAGATCGACATCGACCCGAAGACCTGCATCGGCTGCGGCGACTGCGCCACGCAGTGCCCTTACAACGCCATCACGATGATTCCGCGCAAGCCCGAGGTGCCGAAACCGCAGGGCTTCGCCGGGAGCCTCAAAGGCTGGCTGAGCCTCGCGCCGCAGACGCCGCCGCAGCCGGTGACGGCGACCGAGAATTTGCTCGCCACCAAGTGCAACCTGTGCGCCGGCACTTCGCTCAACCCGCCGGGCGCGAGCCGGCCGGCCTTCTCCTGTCAGGAGAACTGCCCGACGGGCGCGCTCGTGCGCGTCAACCCGCGCGAGCACTTCGCCGAGGTCAACGGCCGCATCGGCCTCGTCTTCCGCGACCAGACGCACGCCATCGGCCGCAACATACACCGGCGCGACCCGCTCGCGCTTCTTTGGCACGCCGTCGGCATCCTGCTCGTCGTGGGGCTGACGGCGGGCGTCGTGTGGGCGCTGGCGCGATTCGGGATGGACGAGCGTCTCGCGGGGACGTGGCTGACGGTGCGATGGGTGACGGGGCTGCTGGGGCTCGGCGGCGTCGCGGCGGTGATGACGTACCCGCTGCGGAAGCAGGTCTACAGGCGGCGCGCCGGGGCGCTTCGCTACTGGATGCTGGCGCACGTCTACGTGGGGCTGGCGGCGGGGCTCGTGCTGCTCCTGCACGGCGGGAGGACGACGGGCGGGCTGCTGACCTCGCTTTTGATGGTCTCGTTCGACGCGGTCATCGTCACGGGGCTGTTCGGCGTCCTCGTCTACCTCGTCGCGCCGCGCATAATGACGAGCATCGAGGGCGAGCCGCTCCTCGTCGAAGACCTGCGCGCGCGGCGCGAGGAGCTGGGCGAGACGCTGGCGGACATCGGCCAGCGCAGCAACGAACACCTGCGCGAGTTCATCCGCCGGAAGGTGCGCGGGCGCGTCTTCTCGTTCCGCTACCTGCTGCGGCAGTACCTCCGGCGCGAGGAACTGACCGCGCTTCTGGCCGCCGCGCGCGAAACGTATGAGGCCGAGGCGCGCAGCCTCGACCCGGAGTCGCGCCAGCTCCTGCTCGAAGCCGTCGAGGCGACGGTCACGCTCAGGCGCGTCGACTCGCTCATCTACCTGCATCAACTGCTCAAGCTCTGGCTCGCGCCGCACGTCGTCGCCACTTCGCTGATGCTCGCGCTGATGCTCGTCCACGTCGTACAGGTCGTCCTCTTCGCCGCCCGCTGAGAGCCGCATGCAGACACAGGCTAGCAAGTTCCGCATCGTCCGCGAGGATTTGAACGTCGACCCGGTGACGCTCGTCACCGACGGACTCAAGATCGGCCGCCAGCCGAGCTGCGAGGTGGTGCTCAACCACCCGACCGTCTCGCGTCTGCACGCGGGCGTGACGATGGCGGACGGGCGCTACTACCTCTACAACTTCAGCAGCTCAAGCGGGACGACGCTCAACGGCCGCGTCGTCGCCACCGAGTCGGGCGAGGTGCTCGCCGACGGCGACGTGGTTCAGATAGGCCCCTTCTTCCTCGCCATCGACCGCGTCGGCGACGCCCTCAACGTCAGCGTCACGTTTGAAGTCGCGCTCACGGCCGGCGAGGCCGAGAGCCGGGGCGAGGCCCCCACCGTCCCGTCACCCTTCAGAAACCCGCCCGCGAAGCCCGAGGCGGAGTCGAACGAGCTGGCGCAGGCGCTCAACGTCTTCTGGGAGAAGCGCAAGCGCGAGGCGGGCAAGATGCAGCGCGTCTCGCACATGCGTCCGCGCAAGCCGGCGCGCGTGCTCGGCAAGGCGCGTTTCAACTGGACGCCGACGCGCGACCTCGTGCGCCCCTGGCCCTTCTCCGTCTTCGTCTGGGGAACGGCGCTCGTCGCCGTCCTCTCGGTCGTCGCCGCATACGTCTACGCCGAGGCCTACGCGCCCGCGCCCATCTCGAACGCGCACGCCGCCTCCGCCATGCGCTCGCAGCCCCCGATTGCCGCGCGCGCCAACGCGAGCAGTTGCACCTCCTGCCACTCCCTGTCGGCGAGCGTCGAGACGAACTGCTCGACGTGCCACCAGGCCCCCGCCTTCAAGGCCGCCGTCACCGAGCCGCACGCGCGTGCCGGCATCGGCTGCACCGCCTGCCACGTCGAGCACCAGGGGACGGAGTTCCGCCCGGCGGTCGCGAGCCTACAGACCTGCACGACCTGCCACAGCGACGCGAACACGAAGACCTACGACGGCCGCGCGGTTCACACGCCGCACGGCGGCACGTACGGCTACCCGGTGCGAGACGGCAAGTGGGTCTGGAAGGGACTGCCGGACGAGGAGTGGGCGCAGAAGTCGCCCGCGCTCAGGAAGCTCGTGCTGAGCCTGCGCGGCCCGCTCCTCGTGGGGCCGCGCGCGTCGGGGCGCGACCCCGAAGACCTGCGCCGCAGCGCGGAGTTCCACTCGCTGCACGTCAACCGCGTCAGGCTCGTCGGCGATTTGAAAGGCGACAAGGACGGCGAGATGAGTTGCAACTCGTGCCACCTGACGCACGGCGCGAACACCGACATCGAGACGCCGCGCAAGACCTGCGCCCTCTGTCACAACGGCGACCGGGGCGGCAAGTTCGAGAAGATTCTGGCCGACGACAAGCCCAACTGCATCT
This sequence comes from Pyrinomonadaceae bacterium, assembly GCA_036399155.1. Taxonomy (GTDB): domain Bacteria; phylum Acidobacteriota; class Blastocatellia; order Pyrinomonadales; family Pyrinomonadaceae; genus QHXN01. The sequence continues at coordinate 3,826 of DASWNR010000025.1, read as the reverse complement.
CCTGCCACGTCCAGCACCTACAGGCGCGGCGCGAGTGGGGGCGCGCGCTCCTGAAAGACCTTTCGGCGGCGTCGCCGAATCTGCAACCGGGCGGCGAGCCCGCGCCCCCACGCTAACGAAAAAGTTTTCGGCCTCGTTCAGACGATGAAGAAATCACAGCTTTTCGTCATCATCGCGCTGCTGTCGCTGCTGGCGGCGGTCAACCTCCTGACGCAAGACCCGAGCAAGAGCTTCTTCGGCGGGCTGCCGTGGTGGGGCTGGACGGGGACGGGACTCTTCCTGCTCGTCGCGGGCTTCACCTTCGCGCTGCGCGACTCGCGCCGCGCACGACTCCTGCTCGAAGACCCGCCCCCGCCCGCGCCCGAGGAGGACGACGGCCGCATCAAGCTCACCAGGGAGCAGCTCGAACAGTACGACCCCGAAGGGCCTTCGTACCCGCACCCGGTCGTCATCACCGAGCGCTGCATCGGCTGCCACGCGTGCGTAGACGCCTGCCCGCACGACGTGCTCGCCATCGTCGGCGGCGTCGCCACGCCCGTCGCGCGCGACCAGTGCATGGAGGACACGGCCTGCCAGGTCGAGTGCCCGGTCAACCCGAAGGCGTGCATCGTCGTCAACACGACGAAGAAGATTCCGCCGCGCAAGGTGCCCAACCGCGACGCGCGCTTCATGACGAACGTCCCGGGATGCTTCATCATCGGCGACGTGTCGGGCACGCCGCTCATCAAGAACGCGACCAACGAGGGCGCCGACTGCGTCCACTTCATCCGCGACGAACTCCGCGGCGGCGCGCCGCCCGAGCCGCGGGCGGACGTCGAGGTCGCCATCGTCGGCGTCGGCCCGGCGGGGCTCTCGGCCGCCATCACGGCCCAGCGGCTCGGCCTCTCCTACGCGGCCATCGAGCAGGACAGGGTGCTGGCGACCATCGAGGCGTACCCGGCCAACAAGTACGTCTTCTTCAAGCCCGAGACGATGGAGCCGCGCGGCGGCGTCCGCCCCGAGGGCGCGGGCGCGCAGCGCGAGGCCATCCTCGAAGGGTGGACGCGCGCACTCACGGAGACGGGCGTGCGCGTCAACGAGCAGGAGAGCTGCAAGTCGGTGAAGCGCGCGGAGGACGGCGACTACTTCGTCGTGCAGACCGAGCGGGGGCTTGAGAAGAAGCGCGTCACGTACAACGCGCGGCGGGTCGTCCTCGCTCTGGGCAACCGCGGGACGCCGATGAAGCTGCGCGTGCCGGGCGAGGAGATGAAGGTCACGCGCGACGGGCGGACGGAGGACAAGGTCAAGTACAAGCTCGCCGACCCAGAGGCTTACAAGCGCAGGCGCGTCGTCGTCGTCGGCGCGGGCAACTCGGCCATCGAGGCGGCGGTAGACCTCGTGGCGACGCGGCAGGGCGACAGGATAACCTTCCGCCCCGACTCGGAGATAAACGACGTGACGCTCGTCATCCGCTCCGACATGAAGAACGATTTGAAGTTCGGCAACAAGCTACAGGTCTACGACTGCATCGACGAGGGCAAGATCAAAGTCTTCTTCGGCACGTCGGTCAAGGAGATACGCGACGGGGAGGTCGTCCTGATGAACGCGCGCACCGAGGAGGTCAAGGCGACCGTCCCGAACGACTTCATCTTCGCCATGATCGGCGGCGACCGCCCGACCAAGTTCCTCGAAGCCGTCGGCATCAAAATCGGCTGAAGAAAGCAGTAGACAGTGGTCAGTAGAAATTAAAGGCGGCGCGTCCGGCCCGAAGGCTGAGACGCGCCGCCTCTGTTCTTCTACTGTCTACCGACTACTGTCTGCCGTCAACTTCCCCCCTCAGGGCTCGTTGCCGAGGTCGGGGATGGGGCGACCCATCGACTGGTAAATCTTGACTATCTCGTCCATCCGCTCGCGCGGCCCGCTCGCCGACGGGTCGTAGCGCAGGCCGATGCGGTAGTCGCGGAGCGCGAACTTGTAGAGCGTCGGCAGGCCCTGGTCGCGGTAGAAGTCCGCGCGCTCGAAGTACGCGGCGGCGGCCGCCTTCTTGTCCGGCTGGCTCGCGCCGGACGCCCTGGCCTTCGCATCGGCCTTCTCAATCTTCGCGTCGAGCTCCGGCGTCTCGACCGGCGGCTTGGTCGAAGCGGCCGCGCCGCCGCCGGCCGCCGAGTCGGCGCCGCCGCCGTGCGACGAGGCGACGCCGAGGTTCGCCGACGGGCTGGTGCCGTGCTGGAGGCTCGTCTGAGAGTTGCCCGACGGCGCGTTAGAGTTCCGGTTGGAGGTGGTGGCGACGGGCGGGTTGGCGCCCCCGCAGGAGGCCAGCATGGCCGCGCACACGAGCAGCGACCCGACTAAGAGTTTGTACATCTGTAGGACTCCGGTGTCGTAGATTTAAGCCCGACGATGATACACAGAAACGCCCGCCGAAGTCACACGCGACCGGCGGGCGTTCTCGCTAAGCAGTTTTCGGGGCGGCGCTCACTTGCCCGTGTGGCACTTGGCGCACTCGTTGGTGGTCGGCGCGGTCGTGAGCTTGCGCTTCTCGACGGCGGCGTCGTGGCACGAGTTGCAGTTGCGGTGGAACGCCTCCTCGTTGGTCAGGACGGTCGGGTCGGTGTCGCCCTCGTAGGTGACCTCCGCGATGGCGTCGAGCAGTTTGGGCTTCGAGCCGTCCTGCGCGTGGCACGAGCGGCAGGTCGCGACCTGCGGCGTCTTTGCGTCCTTGGCCGTCTCTGCCGTCAGAGTGACGGTGCGGTCGGCCGGGTGGGCCGACTTGAGCGGCGGGTGCTTGGCGGCCTCGGCGGCGGGCTGGTCCGTGTGGTGGCACTCCGCGCAGCCGATGGGCTTGGTGCCGTCCACGCTGTAGTTCTTGGTCGCGTGGTTGGCGTGGCTGAAGGTGACGGCGAGGCTCTTGGCCTTGTCCTTCTTGGAGTCGGTCGAGAGCTTGTACTCATCCTTCGGCGTCTGCCCGCCCTGCGCGGCGAGCGAGGCCGAGCCGGACTTGAGCGCGGACGAGTTGCAAGCTATCACGCACAGGAAGCAGGCGAGCGCGGCCGACGCGATTAAAAGTTTCATGGTTGGTTGTCCTCGGGATTTACCCTGTCTGCCCTGTTCTTAAAAGAGCTCTGCGGCGGGAGAGATGAAACCCTGCTTGTCACGGTCGAACGCCTCGAAGCCTTCAAAGGTCTTGTTCCGGGGTTGCGGAATGATAGACGCGCCCCCCGGCCTTGTCAATTTTTTTTACTTCACGGCGCGTCTACTGCCCGGCCAACATCTGCTTGACCTTTTCCGCCCCGGCCGAGGTTTGCGGCCCGTTGGCCTTCACGGCCTCTAAAAACCTGACGAGTTTGTCGTCCTGCTGCCTGAGCAACGCCGGGCTGGTCCGCCTGAGAAAGGATATCGTGTTAACGACTCCGTCCTTGTTATCCCGATTGGCGTCGGCGTAATCGACCGTGAGCTGAATGGCCCTGCCGTCGGTCTTCCATTCCGCCGTCAGTGTGTCCCGCGCCGCCTCGCGGGCGCTCTTATCACTCCCGAACATTTGGCGGAGGAGGTTTGTGACCTCCGCGTCTTGCGGGAAGACTTGCGGCTGCTGAGCCGGGGTCGGGGACGGCAAGGTTGTTTGCGTGGAGCTGTCCGTCGTGCCCCCTTTGGATGACGGTTGCGCGGTCAATTGGCTTAACGCATCACTGACCTTTTTATCGTGGTCGCTGTGCGTGTGCCAAAGGTAGAGCATCCCACAGACGACGAGCACGGCGGACAGCAACTGAGCCAGCGGCGCGAACGCCTCCAGCCTTTTCCAAAAGTCGAGCCGCCCCCTGTCTGCCCCTGCCGCCTCCGCAGCGGCCGA